>JAYUSF010000086.1:0-56852 GCA_043755815.1 Verrucomicrobiota bacterium | reverse complement strand
ACCCATTGCTACACCAAAAAGCTGGCCAACCTCGCCGCCAGCATCCTCCTCTACCTGCTCAAAAAAACGTAATCAATACCTATTGAGCAATCCCCGTTACGGGGCCGTGAACTTGCGCCCACGGAACTGACCTACACCGGGAGCGGCTGGGCCAATGGCCTGTTCCCCATCCTGCGGCATACCGCGACCGCCGGGGATGAGGTGAAGCTCACGTTCCACGGGCGGGGAGCGTTCCTCCAACTGCTGGGCAGCGATTCCGCAGGCATTGTGGACGTGCTGCTGGATGGTCAACCCTACGATATGGGTCGGGACCTGTGGCACGCGGCAACCTCCTGGGAATACGTTCCACTCCAAATCTGGTCCGGGGGCAGCAATTCCACGCTGCCCTTCGCGGATCGCCCGAGCGAGGAACATGAGGTCGTGATCCGGCTCAACGCCGCGGTCAATCCCGCCGCCGTGCCAGCGTCAGCGTCCTCGCCCCGGCTCGCCCTGCTGCGGGCGGAAGTATTCTGACGCCGGGAAACCGCTGTCGACCGCCGGCAACCTACACCTCATGGAATTCTCCAATCAGACGGTCGTCATCACCGGGGGCACCCGCGGGATCGGCCGGGCCTTTGCCCAGGCCTTTCACGCGGCCGGCGCCCAGGTGCTGGTGACCGGAACCGGTCCGGTGCCGCCCGCCGACCTGATCGGCGAATACCAGCAACTGGACCTGACCGACTCCGGTTCCACCGAACGGTTCTGCCAATACCTCGCCGGCCGGCCTCGGGTGGATGTCCTCATCAACAACGCGGGCATCAACATCATCAAATCCCTGGAGGAGCTGACCCCGGAGGAATTCGACCGGGTGGCCCGGGTTTCGTATCATGGCCCGTTCCACCTGAGCCGGGCGGTTGCCCCGGTGATGCGACGGCAGGGCGGTGGACGGATCATCAACCTGGCGTCCATCTGGAGCGTGGCGACCAAGGCCAAACGCAGCGCCTACAGCGCGGCCAAGACCGGGCTGGTCGGACTGACCCGGGCGCTGGCCGTGGAACTGGCCCCGGCGGGAATCCTGGTGAATGCCCTTTCGCCCGGTTTCACGCTCACGGAACTGACAGCCCGGAGTCTGAAGCCGGAAGAAATGACGGCCCTGACCGCGCAGATTCCATTGCAACGGATGGCTCAACCGGCAGAAATCGCCGAGGTGGCCCTGTTCTTGGGCAGCCGTCGCAACACCTACCTGACGGGCCAAAACCTCGTCGTGGACGGAGGCTTCACCCTTGTCTGAAACCCTGACCGTCCGCTCGTTCCGCGGCCCCTACGAGGTCCGCTTCGTGGACGATTTCACCGCGCCCCTGAAGGCCGAACTGAAGGAAGGCGATTTCCTCATCATCGACGAGAACTTGGCCCAGCTGCACGCGCCGCGGGTCGACGCCTTCCGGCGCGACCATCCACACCTGCTGCTGGCCCCGACGGAACCGCAGAAGAGCTACCAGGCGGTCGAGCCCATCATCGAGCGGCTGATCCGCGGCGGGTTCCGCAAGAATCACCGACTGGTCGCGATCGGCGGCGGCATCACACAGGACGTGACCGCCTTCATCGCCTCGATCCTCTACCGGGGTGTGGGCTGGATCTTCGTGCCCACCAACCTCCTGTCCCAGTGCGACAGTTGCATCGGCAGCAAGACCTCGATCAATTTCGGCCCCTTCAAGAACCAGCTCGGCGGGTTCCATCCGCCGGTGCTGATCCTGAACGACCTTTCGTGGCTGGACACCCTGCCACGCGACGAGTTCCGTTCCGGGCTGGGGGAGATGTTCCACTACTTCCTGCTCACCAGCCGGGCGGATTTCAAACGGGTGAGCCGGGAATATGACGCCGCCTTCACCGACCGCGGGGTGCTGCGGTCCCTGATCCGGCGCAGTCTGGAGATCAAGCAGGCCATGATCGAACGGGATGAGTTCGACGAAGGTCCGCGGAACGTCTTCAACTACGGCCATTCGTTCGGCCACGCACTCGAAAGCTACACGGACTACGCCATCCCCCACGGCATCGCCATCTGCTTCGGCATGGACATTGCCAACCAAGTCTCGGCGGCGCTGGGCCTGATCACCCCCGCGGAAGCGGCGGAGATGCGCGGCCTGCTCGCCCGCAACTGGCACCCGACGGTTCCCGGGACGATTGAGCTCGACCGCTATCTGGATCTGCTGCGCAAGGACAAGAAAAACGTCGGCCACGAGGTCCGGGTCATCCTCACCCGTGGCCTCGGCGACATGTTCCTCACCAAGATCGCGCTGGATGACCGCATCCGCGCGGTCATTGCCGGCTGCTTCGACCACTACCGGCAGGGGACGGCTCCTCACACCCTATGAAACTCGGAAAAGTCATTGCCCACATCCCCGCCCGGGGCGGTAGCAAGCGCGTCCCCGCCAAGAACCTGCGTTACCTCGCGGGCAAACCGATGATCGGTTACGCCATCGAGACTGCCCTCGCGTCCGCCGGCCTGGATGAGGTTTACGTCAACACGGATTCGGACCGGATTGCAGCCTACGCGGAATCGCTCGGCTGCCGGGTTTACCGGCGTCCAGAACACCTCGGCTCCGATACCGCCACTGGCGACGACTTCACGATCGACCTGATCGAGGCCAAGCCTATGGACACCTTGGTCATGATCAGCCCGGTTTGCCCACTGCTCACGCCGGACGACGTAGCCGCCGCCCTCGCGGCCTACGCCGAATCCGCCGCGGACACCCTGATTTCGTGCAGCGAAACCCAGATGCAGACCTTTTCCAGCGGCCAGGCCATCAACCTCGACCCACGCGGTCCGCTGGCACCGTCGCAGCAAAATCCCCGTGTCCAGATCTGCAATTGGGCAATCACGGTGTGGAACACGGCCAAGTTCCGGGAGCTCTATCAACGGTTCAGAGGCGGCTACTGCGGTGAAAACCGCCTGCTCTGGCCGATGGAACCGTTGAAGGCGGTGAAGATCAGCGAAGAGAAGGATTTCCGGCTCGCGGAGGCATTGCTGCTGGCCCGTCGGGCAGCCGGGCAGGAAACGGGCACACCCACCTATTGGAGCCCCGCCGGCCCTCAAGCGAACTAAACATGATCCACGATTCCCTGAACCGCTGGCGGTTCTACCCCGGACTGGCCCAACACCGCGTCTGGGCGACCGCCTTTGCCTGGCTCGAAACCCACGCCGCCACCGCCACCGAGGGATTTCATCCTCTGGGAGAGGAAGGCTTCTACGCCCGGGTCATGAGTTATCCACTCAAGACCCGCGACACCGCCCGCTATGAGGCTCACCGGCAGACTATCGACGTGCAGTTCACTGTGGAAGGCGGGGAAGGAATCGAATTGGCCACCTCTGAGGAATTGGCCCCGCTCAACGATTACTCGGCGGAAAAGGAAGTGGAGCACTTTGCGACCCCGCCGCGCGGCGTGGCCTTGGTGGAAAACCTCGCCGGCCGGTTCACGGTCCTGTTCCCCGGCGAACCCCATATGCCCCAACTGCAGGTCCGCTCGCTCACGACCGTCCGCAAGGTCGTGGTCAAGATCCCCGCCGCGCTCGTTCAATAATTTTCCTCCGATGTTCGAATCCGACGCCTCCCCCCCCCCGATCCGCATCGGGCTGATCGGTTTCGGCAAGATGGGCCAGACCCGTCTTGCCGCCATCAACGCCACCGGCAAGGGCCACGTGGTGCTGGCCCACGATCCCCACGTCACCGAATTCCAGGGCCTCGCGGCGGCCCGAACTCCCGAGGCGGTCTATCGCCATCCCGACGTGGACGCGGTCTTCATCTGCACGCCCAACCACCAGAACAAGCCGCTCGCCATCGCCGCCATGCTGGCCGGCAAGCATGTGTTCTGCGAAAAACCGCCGGCCTTCACCGCGGCCGAGGTCGAGGAGATCCGGGCGGTTGAGCAGGCGACAGGCCGCAAGCTGATGTATGGCTTCAACCACCGGCACCACGAGTCCATCCGAACCATCAAACGGCTGGTGGATTCCGGAACCTACGGCCGCCTGCTGTGGTTGCGCGGCCGTTACGGGAAGAGCGTGGATCACAATTATTTCAGCACCTGGCGCGCGAAGAAGGAGCTGGCCGGGGGAGGAATATTGATCGACCAGGGCATTCACATGCTCGACCTCTTCCTGCTGCTGGCCGGCGATTTCGACGAGGTTCAGGGCATGGTTTCGAGCCTGTTTTGGAGGCTGGAAGGCATTGAGGACAACGTGTTCGTGAACCTGCGCAACCGGCAGACCGGCGTGGTGGCCTCACTGCACAGCACCATGACCCAGTGGCGGCACATGTTTTCGATCGAGGTCTTTTTGGAGCGGGGTTACCTGGTGCTCAACGGCCTCAAAACCTCCTCGGGCAGTTACGGGGACGAGGTGCTGACGATCGCCAAGAACCGTTCGGTGGCGCCGGCCGCCACCTGGGAGGACGAGGAGAAGACCACCTTCCACCTCGACAGCTCGTGGGCCGATGAAACCAAGTATTTCTTGGACTGCGTGCAGGACGACCGCCCGGTGGCGAGCGGCAACTCGGCGGATGCGCTCAAGGTCATGCGGTTGATCGACACCGTCTATCGGGAAGAGCGCCATCACCGGGAAGATTTGCATGACCGGCTCCAGTGACGTGGCCCGCCGTTCAGCCAATGATCTCAGCCTCCGGCAACATCCGTCCGCTTCCCGGCTGCGCATGACTCCCAACGCGGCGAGGACGCCAGCACCTCTGTGGTGACCTCAAACAACATTTTACCATCGGCCGGTGCCTGGCCGAGACAACTGTTCCGCTGGCTCTGGCACTCGCCCACGGCGAACACCTGGCTGAGCTTTCTCACCCGGTCGCTGTCGCTGGTGTTGGTCATTCCGCTCGTGCTGCGTCAATTCGACGCCCCGCAGGCCGCCCTGTGGTTTGTCTTCAGCTCGGCGCTGGCGGTGCAGGGCCTGCTCAACTTCGGTTTCGCGCCCAGCTTCGCCCGCCTCCTCGCGTATGCCCGAGCGGGCGGTGAAGTCGAGGACATGGCCGACCTGCAGCACGGCAACTCCATCTCCACCACCGCAGGCGTCAACTGGCGTTCGGTGGCCCGGCTGCTGGCCACCATGCACCGGGTCTTTGTCTGGCTGGGACTGGCCAGCGCGGCCCTGATGGCGACGGTGGGCACTGGGGCGATGCTGAAGCCGCTTGCTGCGGCCGGTAACAGTGTCCCCGGCTGGGCGGCCTGGGGAGTCGTCGTGCTGGTTTCCAGCCTGTCGCTGGGAGGCAGCCTCTACGGCGTGTTTCTGCTGGGCATGAACCACGTCACCCTGTTGCGCCGGGCGGAGGCAGTAACCGGTCTGGCGGGAATTCTAAGCAGTTTTCTGGTGCTCCTGTTGGGAGGCAATGTCCTTGCGCTGGTCATCGCCAACCAGTTCTGGGTGGTGGCCGGCATCGTGCTAAACGCGTGGCTGTGCCGGCGGGTGGAAGCGGGTCGGTTTGCCAGACTTGAACCGGCTCCGTGGGAGCCGACCGTCTTCCGTCTTGTCTGGGACAGTGCCTGGAAGAATGGCATCACGAGCGTCATGACCGCCGGTTTAGTGCAGGTCACGGGCCTGCTGCAGGCCCAGGTGGACAATCCCGCGCAGACCGCCACGTATCTGTTCACCCTGCGCCTGATCGGCATGTTGAGCCAGGTGGCCCAGGCGCCCTTCCTCAGCAAGATCCCCGAACTGGCCCGGCTGCGGGCGGGCGGGAAACTGGACGAGCAGACCCGCCTCCTCCGCCGCGGCATGCGGCTGTCACATTGGGTTTTGGTTCTCGGGTTGGTGAGCTTTCCCCTGGTGGCTCCGTGGGCTTTGGCGATGGTGCGTAGCCGGTCGGTGGCCTTTGACCCGCTCCTGTGGGCCATCTTCGCCGCGAACACTTTTTTCGAACGCTACAGCGCCATGCTTCACCAAGTCCGCAACCTGACCAATCAGCCGGCCGAACATTGGGGAATGCTGGGCTATTTTACGGTCAATGTCGGAACCCTGCTGCTGACGCACCGAGCCTGGGGCATGTATGCCTTCCCCGCCGCCATGCTGGCGGCGCAGCTCCTGTTTGCCGTCTGGTATGCGGCCCGTGTTGCGTATCGCGTTCTCGGCGTCCGGCCATTCGTGTTTGAACGGGCGCTGGCGCTGCCGCCGTTCGGGCTCCTCGTGCTGGTCAACGCCTGGTTCGTCCTGCAAAGCCGGCGTTGAACGAATCCTTGTCACACATCATGCGAAAACTCCTTCAGTTCATCGGTTGGTTTCTTCAGGGCAGTGGCCGGCGAGTCCAGGAATGGGGCACTCGTCGCCATTACTTTGACCCTCAGAAAACTCGCGACCCAGTGATAACCGACCTGTGCCAGCAACTGTTGGCCGGCAAACCTTGGAGCGAGGTAATCCGGGATCCAAGGACGCTGGAACACGGGGAGCGTCTGCCGGAATACTCCTATGTCTGCGACCTCATCCGGCAGCGAAATCCGGCTTCGTTGCTCGACGTGGGTTGCGTGCTGAACAACGCCGCGTTTGACCGCTTCATTCCGGCAGCCTGTGCAGTTTCCTTCCTCAATCCCGCCAGCGAACCCATCGCCCGCGTGCGCGCCACCTATTACAAGTCACCGTTGGAGGAATTTCAGGGCCGCCCATTTCCGCTCGTCACCTGCCTGTCCACCTTGGAGCACATAGGCTTCGACAACACCCGCTATGGCACCACGCTGAAAGACCTCGGGTGGGACTGGCCGCAAGCCATCGAATGCATCTGCCAGAGTGTCGAAAGGCTGGCCACGCTGGTGGCGGAAGGCGGTGAATTGGTCGTGACCTGTCCCTACGGACGGAAGGAGTTCGTCCGGCTGCCGCCCGTGACCGGTGTCCGAGCCTGGCAGGTTCTCCATCAGGAACACTTGGCCGCATTGCGCACCCGGCCTTTGTTGCAGGGATTGGAGTGCATTGTTCTCCGGGTAGGGCTCAACGGGTGGGAGCGAGTCCCCGAGGGCGCCGAGTTTTCATCCTTCGGAGACGTGGTGCCCGGAGCTTCCGGACTCGTCATTCTGCACTGGCGACGGTGATGGCTTCCCTGCTGATTAAAAACGACGGGATTGGCGACCTCATCCTGTCGTCCGGACTGATTGCCGACCTGGCACAGCGGCTCGGCCCGTTGGATTTGGTCACCTGCGGCGCCAACGAAGAAATTGCGCGGAATCTCCACGGGGTGCGCAACTGCCTCTTCGTTTCCCGCGACATCATCCAATTTCATCCCCGCCTGCTCCGGTTCGGCCTGCACTGGCTGCGGACGGATGCCGGGGACCGGGAGGTGTTCTGCCGGCTGCAGGCCGAGACCTATGACCGGGCAATCTGCCTGCGCCGTTACATTCGCCAAAACAGTCTGGTGCTGATGACCAAGGTGCGCGCCCAACGGAAAGACTGCTGCTGGCGCTGGGTCACCAATGCCCCGCCAGAACTGGCGGAAGAGCTGTCGGCCGGCTGGGATCGCTTCGAGGGCACGGATGCGGACCATAGTGAACTCGAACACTTCCGCCGTTTCGCCCGGGAGCGTCTGGGAATCACTTCAGCCAGTCCGCCCCAGCTCAAATGCACCGACGGCGTCGTGGCCCGGCCGGAAAGCGGCCGCGTGGGACTGTGCCTGAGCGGCGACGTCAAGAACTGGCCTCACTCCGCTTGGAAAAGCCTGGCCACGGCCTTCCTCAAGCAGGGCAAAACATTGGTCCTGTTCGGCGGAGGGGATGCCGGGCAGCGGGCGGCCGAGATCGCGGCTCTGGACCCCGGAATCGTGAACCACGTGGACCGGCTGGCCTTCGCCGCGAGCGTCCCGGAACTGGCACGACTCGAACTGTTGATCAGCAATGACACCGGGTTTGCACACTTCGCCGGCATCGTGGTCAGCCGGTTGTTGGTCATCTTGGGGGGAGGCACACACGATCATTTCTTCCCGTGGCCGGAAGCCCCCAACCACTTTGTCATCTACCACGGCATGGACTGTTTCGGTTGCAACTGGCATTGCCGTCACGTCCGGCGCGAATGCTTTGCGCAGATCACCCCCGCGCAGGTCATGGACTATTCGACCGCGGCACTCGCTGGAGAGGCCAAGCCGATGTGCAATGTCGGCGTCACCGTGCCGGGCATGCGCCCACGGAACATCGTCGCCGAATGTCGGGTCACTGGCTGAACCAACCATCCCGTGGGTTCGAATCTAGTGTCAGCAATCGCGCCGCCTCAGGTCAGGTCAGGATCTTCGCGCATTCCCATGCTGGATGGTTTGCGGGCCGTCGCGATCGGGCTCGTCTTGGTCGGTCACTCGATCAAGCTGCTGGAAACCGGAGGAGGCGCCCCCCTTTGGCACAACATCTATCCGCTGGCCGGCCTGTATGCGAACACCGGGGTGCATCTCTTCTTCTGCATCAGCGGCTTTCTCATCACCAGCCTGCTGCTGAACGAGCAGTCCCGCACCGGCGGGATCGATCTCAGGGGATTCTACCGCCGCCGGGCGCTGCGGATCTGGCCCGCCTTCTACGCGTATCTGCTCTGCCTGGCGCTGCTGACGGCCGGGGGGCTCATCGACTGTTCGTGGTCCGCCATCGCCTGGGCCGCGCTATTCATCTGGAACTACAGTTATGCGTGGAATCCCGAGCCCGCCGCCAACACCTGGTTTGCCAGCCATTCGTGGAGTCTCTGTGTTGAGCAGCATTTTTACCTCCTGTGGCCGCTGCTGATCCGTCCACTGTCAATTCGACGGTTGCGCCTGGTCTGTCTAACTGGACTGGCCTTGGCGCCGGCAATCCGGGCGATCAGCGCCGCCTCCCTTCCGACAGCAATCCAATCCTGGACCGGCCTGATGACCCACGGCTGTTTTGACGGCCTGCTGTGCGGGGCCTTGGCGGCCTCCTTCCGCGCAACCGGCGAGGTGGACCGGCACCGCCGGCTCCTGATCGGCGGGGGCGTGGCCGGTTTCATCACGGCCTTCGTGCTCCTGCCCGCGCTCTACTGGTGGAAGCTGGGGGACCTCTTCCAGTGGCCCGGCGCCAACTCGGTCCGCTGCATCGCCCTGACCCTTTTCATGCTGTGCCTCTGCCAGCTTCCGGCCATCCGGTTCACCTCGTGGCTGGATTCGGCTCCGCTGCGAGGATTGGGGGCGTTCTCTTACAGCCTCTATCTCTGGCAACAACCTCTCCTGACCCACCTGACGGACCACTGGATCTCCTCCCTCCCGATAAAGCTGGCCTGCGCCCTGATCTGTGCCTTTCTTTCGTATCGGCTGGTTGAAAGACCTTTCCTCCGCTTGAAACGGTAACCCTTGATGTTCGCTCGTGAAGCCAGCAATTAGTCCCATGCGTTCATTTTCAGACACCCAGGCCAAGGTTCCGTTCTGGCTCTTCGCCCTCAACGGATTCCTCCTCGGCACCTTCATCACCTGCACGGCTTTCAAGTCCGGCAAGGTAATCGTTCTTGCGACCCTGCTTTTCATCGGGTTTGCCGCCCTAAACCTAGGCCGGCGCGGGTTCGCGACCTTGTCCGCGGACTGGCTTAGCAAGAAGACCTGGATCGGCACTGCTCTGATCCTTTTCAACCTGCTGGTGATCGCTGCGGAGCACTCCCGTGAAGTCGGGATGGGGTTTGCGGTAAAGGAAGCGATCCTGGAAGGCCAGCTTCTGCTGCTGCTGGGTATTTTGGGAAGCCGACACGGACTGGGATCACCGGCGCCGTTCCTGATAACCCTGTCCATCGCGTTCGTCTGGTTCGGGGTCGGCAACTTTTTGGCCGACCAACTGGGCCTGGACCCGGGAATCTTTGATGAACGGCGCGGCATTTATCAATCACGCTTCGAGGAGGGGGAGTCCCGCTGGATTGCCCCCTTCTATTCGTCGGCCCAGCTTTCCAGCCTGTTGCGCTGGGCACTGCCCGTCCTGGCGTTCTGGATTTCCGGCCGGCAAATGGGGTGGGCGCAGCGGTTGTTTGCCGGTGGCATAGCCCTCGTGCTCATCTACCTGCTCCGCATCATTGAGTTCCGGGCCGCCGCCTTTCCCATGCTGGGCTTTATGCTGTGGCGATTGATTCCCACGTATCGGTTCAGGGGGATTCTCAACGGGCTGTTTGTCAGCTACATGTTCGTGGCCCCGCTGATCTTTACCAACAGCACCTTCCGGAACCTCCTCGAACAGGCGGTGCCCGATTTTGTGCTCCGAATGGCGGGCAAGCAGGACGTAACGGGCCTGGTTTCGCTCACCGACCGCACCGAAATCTGGGACGCCGGGATCGATAGCCTGCGGGAAGGCAATTACCTGTTTTATGGAAAGGGCCACGTCTTTTTGGACGCCTATTCGCAGACCTCGTTCGCCGACCCCTTGGCAGGTCAGGTCGGCGGGCGAATCGCCTTCCACCAGGGGTTTCTGGACCTCATTTTCATCTACGGGCTCATACCGGCCCTGCTCCTCTCCAGCGTCATCTTGGTGCTCACTTGGCGGGGTGTCGGCCTGCTCAGCCGCAAGGACCTGAATGACGAACAGAAACAGCGCATCGAGTGGGCTCTGTTTGGTCTTGGCATGCTGGGTCTTTCAAACATGCACGACGGATTCTTCAACGTGCACCAGTTCTTCTATGTCATCGCCGTTGTTTGCTTCGTGACCCTGCGGATGTTTTCCAAAATCGAACCCTCCGGCTCCCCCGCAAGGGGACGCGCGGAGAAAGGCGGCGTGGCGCCGTCCCCGCTGTTGCAACGATGACGACCGGCCGCCATGCCTCCAAACCAACGGCCACGGGGTTAGGTTGTGACACTTTGTGGAATTTCCATTGAAACTGTTTCGATCTGCGCTGCGACGAGTCCGGTCGCTCGGCTTCCAAGGCGGCGCAACCCTGTCCGCCTTGGGGCTGCCGCTGACCCGTGACCAACGTTTGCTGCGCCAGGCGAAGAATTCTTACGTGGGGAGGATCGGCTTTCTCATCGGCAGCGGTCCCAGCGTCCGGACGGAAGATCTGGATGCCTTGAGCGGCCGGATCGCGTTCTGCTGCAACCGCTTTTTCTTGGCCTATGACAAGACTCGTTTCCGCCCGAACTGCTTGGTCAGCTCGGACCGGCAGATGATTGATGATTTCGGACTGGAAATACTGACCCGCGGCGGCTGCGACGTGTGGTTTGTAGATGAACGGAAACCGCAGATTCCTGGTAACTTTTATTGGGTGCGATCCGACTGGAGCCGGCCGTTCCGGTTCTTCCGTGACGTGAGGTTCGGGGCGGGTGTCGGCGGCGCCACGCTGGTGGCCGCAACCCAAATTGGCTACCATCTCGGCATCCGCCATTTCTTCCTGTATGGGGTGGACCACTCGTTTAAGTTTCAAAAAGTTGAAGACTCACTAGCCGGACTCAAAACGGCCCAAGGCGATGGTAATCACTTCATTGCCAACTATCGTTCAGGCAAGCCGTGGGTTCCGCCTCAGATGGAACTGATTGAAGAAGGTTTTCACGTATGCGACCAGGAGTTGCGGAAAGAGGGTGGCTGGATTAAGAACGCGACCCGAGGGGGCGCCCTAGAGGTGTTGGAACGAGTCTCATTCGAGGAGGCGTTGCGGTTTTCGGATCCAGTTGCCAGCGCCTGATTTAACCGAAACCACGCTGGTGAAAGTTCTCTACGATTTCCAGATTTTCGCACTACAGCAGCGCGGGGGGGTTTCCCGCTATTTTGTCTCGCTCTGGCAGGAATTTCAGAAATCAGGAGAGATAGATCCCGAACTGTTCCTGGGACTGAACCAGACCGCGCTGGCCAGCGAAATCCCCGCTACGGTGCGGGTGCGGGGATTGCAGGCAAAGGATCCGTTGCTGCCAAAGACCCGCTGGCTGGCTTGGGCGCTGAACGGGACGCTGTGTCGTCGGGCACTCCGGGCATCAAGCGCCGACATCTATCACCCCACCTATTTCTGGCTACCCCAAGACATTGGTTCTAAAGCGCTCGTGCTCACAGTATATGATCTGGTGCATGAGTTGTTTCCACACCTGTTCATTCCGCAGGATTACATCTTCCGGTGGCGACCTGAGGCGGTCCGGAGGGCCGATGTGATCCTGGCTATCTCGGAAACCACGAAGCGCGACCTGTGCGAACGCTACCGGGTGCCGCCCGACCGGGTATTTGTCACCCCGCTCGGGTGTTCCCTGCCGCCGCTGGACCAACTACCCCTCTTGAATTCGCCCGAACAACCCAGCCTACTGTATGTGGGTGAACGCGGCGGCTACAAAAACTTTGCCGTGCTGGCCGCCGCCTGGCGGCAAAGCGAATGGCTGCGCCGTGAGTTCAAGCTTGTCTGCTTTGGGGGACTAGAGCCTTCAGCCGATGAAGTGGCGCTGCCGGGGACGGTCGAATTTCGGCGGGGTGACGACCAGGCCCTCGCGGCAGCGTATCGACAGGCCAGCGCCCTGATCTATCCGTCCCTGTATGAGGGTTTCGGCCTGCCCGTGCTGGAAGCCTTTCACTATGGCTGTCCGGTGTTGACCTCTGGCTGCGGTTCGATCCGTGAAGTGGCCGGCGAAGCTGCCGCCTACTTTGAAGTGGCCGCGGCTGACTCGCTGGAAGAGGAATTGCGCCGACTCCTCACCGACTCGTCTGGCCGTCAGGAACTGATAAACCGTGGACACCTCCGCGGCCGGCATTTTTCCTGGCAGCGTTGTGCGGAAGGAACGGTTCGGGCTTACCGGGCGGCCCTGACCCAACGCTCCCGCCCGATTCGCCCCACCGCCATTGCTGGTCACTCCGGCTGATTTCAAAACCACAATGACATCCAAAAGACTGCTGGTCACCGGCTCGTCGGGGCTGATCGGTTCCGAAGTCGTCGCCTACTTTGCCACCTTGGGATGGGAGGTGCATGGCGTGGACAACAACATGCGCGCCGATTTTTTCGGCCCGCAGGGAGATACCCGCTGGAATCTGGGACGACTCAGGGAGACTTATCCCGGCTTCCGGCACCACGAAGCGGACATCCGTAACCGGCCCGCCGTCCTGGAACTGCTCCGGAACGTGAAGCCCACGGCTACGGTCCATACCGCCGCCCAACCCAGCCACGACTTGGCGGCCAGCCGCCCGTTCGATGACTTCGACGTCAATGCCGTGGGCACGCTGAACCTGCTGGAAGCTGCGCGCCTGGCCTGCCCGGACTCGCCGTTCGTCCACATGAGCACCAACAAGGTGTATGGCGACGCCCCCAACGAGATCGCGCTGAAGGAGCTCGAACAGCGTTGGGACTACGCCGATCCGGCCTACGCCGACGGCATCCGGGAAACCTTCCGCATCGACCAGTCCAAGCACTCCCTCTTCGGCGCCTCCAAGGTCGCGGCCGACGTGATGGTGCAGGAATACGGCCGCTACTTCGGCATGCCCACCTGCTGCCTGCGCGGCGGCTGCCTCACCGGCCCCAACCACAGCGGCGTGGAGCTGCACGGCTTCCTCAGCTACCTGATCAAATGCAACTTGGAGGGCCGCACTTACCGGATCTTCGGCTACAAAGGGAAGCAGGTGCGCGACAACATCCACAGCTTTGACGTGGTGCAGTTCATGCGCCGTTTCATTGAGGCGCCTCGTCGGGGCGAGGTTTACAATCTGGGCGGCGGCCGGGCCAATTCCGTGTCCATCCTGGAGGCCTTCGACTTGATCGCGTCCATCTCCGGCAAGCCAATGCAATACGAATACGTGGACCAAAACCGCCAGGGCGACCACATCTGCTACATCTCGAACCTCGACAAGCTGAAGGCGCATTTCCCCGGCTGGGACATCACCAAGGACCTCCGGACGACGTTCGAGGAAATCCACCGGTCGTGGCTCCAGCGCACCGCCTGAACTCCCTGAGCATGGAAACCAAGCCTTACATCAGCATCGTCACCCCGGCGCTCAACATGGAGCGCACCATCGACCGAACTCTGCATTCCCTGGAGGTTCAGCGCGCCAGTTTCGAACATGTGGTGCTGGATGGTGGCAGCACGGACCGCACCCACGAAATCGTTCGTGGCTACTCCGCCCGCTACCCGGTGCGGCTGGTCGTGGAGGAAAATGCGGGGGTCTATGGCAATGTCGTCAAGGGGCATCGCCAGACCACGGGGGAAATCATGGGGTGGATCGCCGGAGATGATTTCTACAACCCCTGGGCCTTACGGGTGGTGGAACACATCTTCCGGACGCATCCGGGGGTGGAATGGCTCTACGGCATCCCCTCGGTCTATTACGAGCAGAGCGGCCTGTGCGCCACCGGGCGGATGGCCAAATATTATGTGCGTGAGTTCATCCGCCGGGGCTGGCATCGGGGCGGACTGTTCGGCTTCCTGCAGCAGGAGTCCATGTTCTGGCGGCGGGGCCTCTGGAATCGATCCGGCGCCGAGGCCGTGATGCTCAAGTATCGGTATGCCGGCGACTTCCATCTCTGGAGAACTTTCGCCGAACACGTGCCGCTCCACACCGTGGCCAGCACTCTGGCCTGCTTCACCGTCCGCGAAGGCCAGTTTTCGGCCAGAAAGGAAGCCGAATACTTCCGGGAATGCGGCGCTACAAAGGTGCGCTATGAGCCGCCCTTGCTCTGCAGCCTGATCAGCTTTGCGGTCAGCGGCCTGTTTGAAAACCGCATCCTCAGAGTCGAAGTTCACGCAAAGGGTCTCTGAGAAAGGATTGTCCTCCGCGACGGTTTCCTCCTACGAAAAATGACCAAAGATCCCCTGTCTATCGCCGCCATAGCCGTTGTTGGCGGCGGCGGATTTCTCGGAACGAGGCTGCTAGAATGTTCCCGGCTGGCTGGCGAAGACCACTGGCTTCCAGTAATCCGCTCACCCCGAAACCTCGCCCGCCTGAGCCGGATTGGCATTACTTCGTGGAGAAAGGCCAACACCGCCGAAGCTTCCTCCCTGGCCCAGGCGTTTGCTGGCTGCCAGACCGTGGTCAATGTGACGTTGGGGGACACGCACACGATGCTGGAAGAGACGGAAACGATCTGGAAGGCCTCCGTGGCCGCCAAAGCCCACCGGTTGATCCACCTGAGCTCAGCCGTGGTGTTCGACCGAGTCCAGGATTTGGGCACCCACGACGACTCCCCACCTGTCTCCGGCCACTGGATGTATTATGCGCGCGCCAAGGCAGCCTGTGAACGGTTCCTGCTTCGGCAGACCGGCGGCCCAGAGGTCGTGATCTTGCGTCCGGGCCTGATTTGGGGCCCCGGTTCCCCTTGGTCTCACCTGCCCGCCCGCCAGCTCGACCGAGGAGGCATGTGGCTGGCACAAGATGGTAAGGGCGTCTGCAACCTGATTCATGTGGACAATCTGGTAAAGTGCATCCGGGCCGCCACCCTTACACCGGCTGCAGTCGGTGGGGTCTTCAACGTCGCCGACCCCGGGGATATCACCTGGCTGCGTTACGTCGGCGGCATCGCCGCCGCCTTGGGATATCCGCCGGAACGGATCCGGACTATTCCCCGTAGTCCCTTGGCCTTGCATCGCGGGTTGGCCGTGGAATGGCTAAAGCAACAGCCGTGGTTCTACCAGAGCTCCAAGTGGGCCCTGAAACGGATGAGTGGCGAGGCCAAGTCGCGTCTCAAGTCACTGCTACCATGGCTGGCGGGTGGCGCATTCCAGGCGCCCGTGCCCACGGACGTCTCGGTGGCGATGTCGCCGCCCCGGTTTTCCCGGGAGCAGTGGAGCCTCCAATCCACCGAGCGCAAACTCGGCATGGAGAAGTTTGTTCAAATCTTCGGCGACCCCCAGCTGATGAGCTTTGAAGAGGGGTTGGCCCGAACAGGCCGCTGGCTGCAGTTCGCCGGCTATGGAAGGAGGAACCATGAGCAATAGCCCCATACCTGTCCTGGTGGTCGGCTGCGGCGCCGCCTTTGAGAATCTTTACCTGAAGCCACTTGGCCGGTTGGAAAAGGACGGAGCCATCAGAGTGGCCGGCATGGTGGAAGCCTCACCGGAGCGGCGCGCCTGGGCGGCGGGTCGCTTCCGCGGGGCGACGGTTTCTGATGACCTTGGGGTTGCGTTGGCCGCCGTGCGTCCCGCCCTGACCTTGGTCATTTCACCGCCTCGGTTCCACGCGGCGCAGGCCTGCGCCGCGATGGCCGCCGGGAGCCATGTGCTTTGCGAAAAGCCGCTCGCGGATACGCCGGCCGCCGGTGCGGAGATTGTGCGGGCTGCACAGGCCAGCGGGCGATTGGTGGGTGTCGAGATGGCCCGCCGGTTCCATCCTAATTCGGCGGCCGTCCGCGACTGGATCCAGTCCGGGAAACTGGGGCGCGTGCTCGACTATGAATATCGGGAAGGCTCCATCTACAGTTGGCCCGTGGTCAGTGAGGCCGCCTTCCGCCGGGAGGTGGCCGGCGGCGGCGTGCTCCAAGACAAGGGCGTCCATGTGCTGGACCTGCTCGGCTGGATTTTTGGCCCGGCGGAGCTGGCCGGTGCCGAAGACGACGCGTGGTCGGGCGGTGTCGAGGCGAATTCCTGCCTGCGGTTGCGTCACGACGACGTGGCCGGGTTTCTCCAGCTTTCCTGGGATCAGGAACTGAACAATGGGTTCTGGGTGCGGGGCACCACCGGGGAACTTTTCATGCCCATCGGTCCGGTGGGTTTCTTTTTGATCCGGAAACCCGGCGAGCCGTGGCGACGAATTGAGGCCGTGGTTTCCTGGCCAACTGGTGCGCGAATGAAAGAACCTCGGAGGACCAATCCCAAGACCGCCTATGCCGGCATCGAGATGCAGATCATCCACATGGTTCGGGCGGTGTTGCACGGCGAACCCGTCCCGGTCCCCCCGGAGGACGCCTTACGGACGTTGACGCTGATCCATGACGCCTACCGAACTGCGCAGCCACTCGGCCAACCCTGGCTCTCTGCCGAAGAGCAGGGCCGGCAGGGCCAACACCATTGGAACCGGCGGGCCAATCCGTGAAAGGAACACTGTTCATTTCCGGGTTCCTGCCTTCCAAGCGGGTTCCCTCTGGCGGCCAGCGGCTGGTTTACGAAATCCTGCGCGAGCAATGCGCGGCCGGTCCCGTGACCCTGCTGGCCTTCTGCAACGAGCACGAACGGCAATATCTCGTGCCGGATGATTTCCGGATGTGTGCCGAGGCCAAGATATTCGCCCTTTCCCGCGGCAACCGGGCGTGGGCCGCCCTGCGCTATCCCGGGCTGCCGCTGACCACCTCCGCCCGCTTCGCTACCGCGCGTAAGTGGCTCGCCGGCCGCACTTTTGCGTCCGTCTGGTTCGAAACCATCCAGGGGGCTTCGCTGCTGGACCTGCTGCCTCCGACCATCCCGGCGACCCTGGTGGCCCACGATCTCTTCTATCAGGCGCTGCAACGTCGGTCCGCTGGCAGCCGGGGCTGGCGCCGATGGTTCTGGGCGTGGGAATCGCGGCGGACCCGCCGGTGGGAAGCCACGGTGCTGCGCCGCCCGGAACGGTTGCTGACGCTGAACGAAAAAGACCGAGACTTGATCCGCGACTGCTGCGGCCGCACCGACGTGGAAGTCCGGTATCCGGTCGCGGATATCCGCTACCGGGAGGTGGTCCGCAGTCCGGCCACAGTCCGGCCCGACACGATGCTTTTCTGGGGTCTGATGTCCCGCTCCGAAAACGAGGATGCCGTGACGTGGTTTGTCCGCGAAGTCCTGCCCTTGATTCACCGGAGCCGGCCGGCAGCACGATTTCTCATTGCTGGGGCCAATCCCGGCCCGGCGGTCCAAGCCTTGGCGGGGCCGAAGGTAGAGGTGCTCGGCTTTGTTGAGGATCCCCTGCCGCTCTTCTCCAGCGTGGCCTTGGCCGTCGCGCCGCTGCGGCTGGGGTCGGGCATCAAGATCAAGGTCATCGAATACCTCGCGGCGGGCATTCCCACGGTGGCTACGGCCGCCGGCGCGGAAGGCATCCGGCCTTCACCGCTGCTGACCGTTGCCGACTCGGCCGGTGAACTGGCGGCAAACTGTCTGCGGGTGCTGGAAGCGGCCTAGATGAACGGACCTTCCCAGCCTGCCGTGGCCGTGCTGATGACGCTCTACCAGCGGGATCGGCTCGACTTCTTTGAAGAGGCCTTGGCCTCGCTGGCAGCCCAAGATTATCCGCAGGACCGGATTCACCTCTACCTGGCGGTGGACGGGCCGGTGCCGGAATCCCACGAAGCCGCCCTGGCGCGACACGCCCACCGATTTTTTCGGCTGTGGCGTCGTCCTGCCAACAGCGGATTGGCGATCGCGCTCAATGAACTGCTCGAGCTCGTGGGGGACGAGGCCTACCTCTTCCGGATGGACGGGGACGACCTGGCCCTGCCGGCGCGGTTCCGAACGCAGGTGGAGTTCATGGAGCGGCATCCGGAAATCGACCTCCTGGGGGCCAACGCCGATGACATCGACGAGCGGGGAGAGATTGTCCGGCCGCGCCACTATCCGGAGCGGCACGAACGGATTGTCCGGGTGCTGCCCAAGTTGAACCCGGTTTTGCATCCCACCTACTGCATCCGGGGCGCTTCCATGCGCCGCGACCGGGTGCGTTATCCGGACGCCTTCCTCACCGAGGATTGGGCCTTCCTGTTCCAAGCCGTGAGTCACGGCTGGCGGCTGCACAACCTGCAGCAGACGCTCCTGCACTGGCGCACGAGCGGGGATTTTTTCCTGCGGCGTTCGGGCCTGCGCCGCGGTTGGCAGGAATTCCGCACGATTTCGGCGGGCACCTGGCGCCTGTGCGGGCTCTCACCCCAACTGGTCTGGCCCCTGGTCCGCTTTGGTTTCCGGCTGCTGCCCGCGCCACTGGTGCGCCGGGCTTACCGGAGCAATTTGCGCCGCAATGTCGCCGGCTAGCCCTCTACCTATCCAACTCCATGCGCTGGCACCCTGACACCGACCTTTTCCACGGGCTTCGCCCCATCATGGACCTGCGGCTCAACGTCCGTGAGGATTACGAGCGCCGGATCGCGTCCCGCGACACCGTCCTCGACATCGGCGGGCGGAACCAGTCCTCGCGCAGCGCACGCCGCCTGCGCAGCCTTTCCACCAACCCGGCAACGAAGATTACCTGCACGGACATCATTGACGAATATCAGCCGGACCTCGTGGACGACATCACCGACTCCAAGATTCCCGACGCCAGCTTCGACGCGATCTACTGCGATGCGATTCTGGAACATGTGAAGGATTACTGGACCGCCACGCAGCACCTGCGGCGTATCCTAAAACCGGGTGGGGAGATCTTCATCTACGTGCCCTTCTGCTGGTGTTTCCATGACCGCATGGATTTTCACCGGTTCACCTTCACCGAGGTGGCCCGGCTGGTGGAGGGGTATTCCGAGCGCCGGCTGTTCGCCTCCGACGGGGGCGGCTATGGCGGCGTGCTCACGCTGATGTTCACGTTGTTTCAAATGCAGCGATTCCCGCGGCTCTGGCTGGCCGCCTCTTGGCTGGTCAACCTTGTCCTTACGGTCCCGCTCTGGCTCTGGTATCGGGCGGAACGGTTGCGGGGACACTGGCCGGACACTTCCTGGGCGGAGTTTCGCTTCTATTTCCTTCACCTCTACGTCACTCACGGCGTATGCGTGTGGGCGAAAAAATGACCTTCCCGGGCCGGCTGCCCGGAAACTTTTTAAAGGCTTTGAATCCGTGAAAAATGACCTCGTAGTGGTGTGTGGTGGTGGTGGCTTCATTGGCGGCCACCTGATTGCCGACCTGCGGCGGCAGGGTTTCAGCCGCATCCGGTCGGTGGACTGCAAACCGCAGTCGCACTGGTATCAGCGGTTTCCCGACGTGGAGAACCTGGTGCTCGATCTCGAGGACAAGCCCGCCTGTTACACCGCGCTGCAGGGCGCCCATACCGTTTACAATCACGCCGCCGACATGGGCGGCATGGGTTTCATCGAGCTCAACAAGGGGCTGTGCATGCTCAGCGTGCTCATCAACACTCATCTGCTCATGGCGGCCAAAGACCTCGGCATCCAGCGGTTCTTCTACGCCTCCAGCGCCTGCGTCTACAACGGCGACAAGCAGAGGGACGCGAACGTCACCGCACTCAAGGAAGAGGACGCCTATCCCGCCCTGCCGGAGGACGGCTACGGCTGGGAGAAGCTCTTCAGCGAGCGCATGTGCCGGCATTTTCGCGAGGATTTCGGGGTCGAGACCCGCGTGGCGCGTTATCACAACGTCTACGGGCCGTTGGGCACCTACGACGGGGGCCGGGAGAAGGCGCCGGCGGCGACCTGCCGCAAGGTCATCCAGGCCAAACTCAGCGGGAAGCATGAGCTCGAGATCTGGGGCGACGGGAAGCAGACGCGGTCGTTCATGTATATCGACGACTGCCTGAAGGGCACCCAGATGCTCACCCACGGCGATTTCGTGGAGCCGATCAACATCGGGTCGAGTGAACTGGTGACGATCAACCAGCTCGTGGACATCGTCGAGGACATCGCCGGCATCAAGCTGGAGCGGCGCTACAAGCTGGACGCCCCCAAGGGAGTGAACGGCCGCAACTCCGACAACACGCTGATCCAAAAGGCGTTTGGCTGGGAGCCGGACACAAAGCTGCGCGTGGGCATGGAGAAGACCTACCGGTGGATCTATGACGAGATGGTCGCGCGGCAGAAGGGCGAGCGGCGCCAGAGCTTCCATTAAGCCGAGAAGCGGGGAGCCCCGGGAGCCGGGAGCCGGGAGCAGGGAGCGGGGAGAGGCGAACAACGAAGGGACGAAGGGAAAAAGGCTTGCCCGGGTCTCCGCTCGCTGCTCCCTCTCCCTTCCTCGGAGGAGGGGAGAGCAACGGTGTTGGTTGGCAAGGGGGTTAAGCGGCTTTTGGAGTGATTTTGGCGGGGGGCTGGGCGGCGGCGTTGAGCCCACCCCTCATCCGGCCCGTAGCCACCTTCTCCCCTCATCGAATGAAGGAAGAAGGGAGCGAAGCGGGAAGCGGGAGGCGGTAGGGAACGGCCCGGAGAGAGCTGAACCACGAAGGGACGAAGGGAAAAAGGCTTGCCCGGGCCGCAGTTGAACACCGTGGCGCAATGGCTGGGGGGCTGGGCGAGGTCGGGTGCCGTGGCTTTTTGGGAGTGCGCCGGCATGACGGCGCTTTTCCTTCGCCGGGTGGAGTCAGTTGGCGTCGGGGGGGGAAGGGTAATTGTCGTTCTACATCCCTCCGCCTCCGGCGACGAGTCAGCAGCCCTGCGCGAATCCACTCAAGATTCCGCAGGGTTTTTCTTTGCTGGGGTCGCGATTGAGACCGGCCCGGAGAGAGCTGAACCACGAAGGGACGAAGGGCACAAAGGCTTGCCCGGGTCTCCGCCCGCTGCTCGCTGCTCCCTCTCCCTTCCTCGGAGGAGGGGAGAGGGCAGGGGTGAGGGGTTCCTGATGGCGGCGGCGTTGAGCCCACCCCTCATCCGGCCTGCGGCCACCTTCTCCCCTCCTCGGACGAAGGGAGAAGGGAGCGAGGCGGGAAGCGGTAACGACCGGCCCGGAGAGAGACGAACAACGAAGGGACGAAGGGCACAAAGGCTTGCCCGGTTTGCAGCTGAACACCGTGACCCAGTGGCTGGGGGGCTGGGCGAGGTCGTCGCGCTCGACCGTGGCGAACCGATCCCCGGTGAAGATCGCGCCTTCGACGCGGACGAACGGGAAAGTCATTCGCCAGCCCGGCGCAGGCATTCGGCGACCAACGCGGGACCAAGGTGATAACCACCGGCCTGCATGCCTTCGAGCATGGGCCGGACGGCGCCGATCAAGCCACGCTGCTTCGCGGCCACGAGCAGGCCACCCGTGCCGATCAGAGGCAGCCGGTAGATCAGGGACGCAACCCGACGGCCCTTGCGCTCATCCATCAGAACCGGGAGAAGTCCACGTTCCAACGCCAGCGCGATGACAGCCGCTTCTCCCGGGTCAAGCTGGGCCTGCAACAGGGGATCAGCCGGGACGGAGGCCGTGGTCAGGGTGAAGTGAGTGAGCTGCTGCCGGAGCTCCTCCGCGTCGCCCTGGGGTATCAGGAACAGCTCATTCACCACTTCCCGCGGAAGGATCACCTGTGGGAACAGGCGGGCCACCAAGCCCATCTGACCAATACGCGACAGCCCCAATAGCGGCCCGGTGTTCGAGACGATGGGCTGGCTGAAGAAGTCAGACATGGGCGAACTCGGCGTCGAATTCTTCGGGAGAAAGTTCGGCGACAGCCACGCCGAGGCGCCCGGCTTCGAGGAGGAAGGCCGGGCGGCCAAGGCCACACATCCGGGCCGCCTGACCGGAGCTCAGTTCGCCCAGCTCGAAATACTTCAACGCGAGGAGGAACTGGCTGCGCCGCTCGACCCCGGCGAGGGTTTGGAGCGGGTCCAACAGAAGAACTTCAGGCAGGGCGAGCTGGATCGTCTTCATGGCTCTAGCGGATGGACGGAAGAACCGTGCAGCGTCGCCCGTGGCAGGACGCGACATCGTTTCAGGCATTCGGCAACCGTCATGCCCGGAACCGTAGCCGCGTCAGATGCCACCGGGAAGGCTGAGTTGGGAGGAAGGTTCAGGGAGCAAGGAGCAAGGAGCCAAGAGCTGGGAGCAAGGAGCAGGGAGCGAAGCGGGAAGCGGGAGCCGGGAGCCAAGAGCCAAGAGGCAAGAGGCAAGAGCTGGGAGCAAGGGAGCGGGACGGAGAGAGACGAACCACAAAGGGACGAAGGACACAAAGGCTTGCCCGGGTCGCACCTGAGCACCGTGGCGCAATGGCTGGGGGGCTGGGTGGTGGGCCGTAACCCTGTCTTCGGTTTCAACTCCGAAATCAAAGCCCCGAAGGAGCGGGACAACCCAGCCCAGGGCATCGCCCTGGGGGGCATTGGACCAGACCGGGCAAGCCCTGAAGGGGCGGCACAATGTGCCCCACCCCTCATCCGGCCTGCGGCCACCTTCTCCCCTCATCGGATGAAGGGCGAAGGGAGCGAGGCGGGAAGCGGTAGCGACCGGCCCGGAGAGAGACGAACCACGAAGGCACGAAGGACACAAAGGCTTGCCCGGGTCTTCCGGACCCGCGGAGGGTGGTTCCCCAGGAAAAAGCTGCTGAAACTGCCTCTGGGAGTTCTGCCCCCTGCTCCCGGCTCGTAGCTCCCTGCTCCCCTGCTCCCCTGCTCCCCGCTCCCCGCTCCCCGCTCCCCGCTCCCCGCTCGTCGCTTCCGGTTCTGAGTTCCGCTTTGTTGCCGCTTGGCCAGTGGGCGCCTTCCGGCTAGGGTGCCCTCGCCGTTATCAAAGGAAGATGTCTTCGTCTTTGGAGAGCCACCCGCATTTGGAGCCGCCCCGGCCGGGACCTACGGGAGTCCCCAGCCCGCCCGCGGTCGTTCGCCATCGCAGCATCCAGTTGGACACGTTGACGGCGACCGCCTTTGTCGGCGATTTCGTGATGATCCTCGCCGGACTGCTGTTTGGGTTCTGGCTGCGGTTCAAGTCGGGCCTGATCCCCTTCAAAGAGAGTTGGTGGACGACCGGCGGCAGTTTCGGCGAACGGGGCCTGCCGGAATATGCCGGCCTGATCGGGGTGGGTGCCCTCCTGCTGCTCGTCACGTTTGGCCAGTTGCGGCTCTACCGCACGCGCAACCTGCTGCGGTTTCGGCGGGTCGTCGCGATCGTCGTCCGCGGGTCCATTTTCTGGCTGCTGGCCTACCTAAGCCTCAGTCTCGTGCTGAAGTTCAACCCGCCGATTTCGCGCATCTACGTGCTGGCCTCGTCCGTGGCGACGGTGGCCGCGGTGCTGGCCTGGCGCGCGGTCTTTCACCGGATCCTGCAGTTGGATTTCATCGCCCCGAGCCTCCGTCAGCGGGTGCTGTTCGTGGGCTGGAACGAGGAGTCGGCGCGGCTGGCCGCCGCCATTCACGCGGACACGTCGCACCCCTACGACATCGTGGGCTGCGTGCCTTCCTTGACCGGTGAGTTTGCCCGTCCCCTCGGCACCGAAATCCAGTGTCTCGGCCGCCGGGATGAGCTGGCGGAAACGCTGCGGGAACACGAGATCGACATGGTGATCCTGGCCGACCTGGAGGGCAGTTCGGACGCAATCGTGGCGCTGACCAACCTGTGCGACCGGGCGCTGGTGCAGTTCAAGGTCATTCCGTCCTACTTCCAGATCCTGGTCTCGGGATTGCAATTGGAGACGATCAGCGCGGTGCCGATCCTCGGCGTGGCGGAGCTGCCCCTCGAGCGGTTCAGCAACCGGCTGCTCAAGCGCCTGGTGGATCTGCTGGGCGCCCTGGTAGGGCTGACGCTCTCCGCACCCATCATTGCCGTGGTGGGGACGCTGATCCTGCTGGAATCGCCCGGAACCATCCTCTTCAGCCAGGAACGGGTGGGCCGCGGCGGACGCCGGTTCAAAATGCTGAAGCTGCGGAGCATGCGGCTGGGTTCCGACCAGACGGATCACCTCAGCCAGTCCACCCTGCGGGATGATCCCCGGCTGCTGCGCGTCGGCGCGTTCATCCGCCGCTGGAACATCGACGAGGTGGCCCAGTTTTGGAACGTGCTGGTCGGGGACATGAGCCTGGTGGGCCCGCGGCCGGAACGGACGTTTCATTCGGAGAAGCTCAGCCACGAGATCCCCCACTACAACGCGCGCCTGATGAGCAAGCCCGGCATCACCGGCTGGGCCCAGATCAACGGCCTGCGGGGCGACACCGACCTGACCGAGCGCGTGCGCTATGACCTCTACTACCTCGAGAACTGGAGCCTGATGCTGGACTTCCAGATCATGTTCCAGACCTTTGTGAGCCGGAAAAACGCCTACTGAGCGGAGCAGCAGGGAGCAGGGAGCAGGGAGCGGGGAGCGAAGCGGGAGGCGAACAACGAACAACGAACAACGAAGGGACGAAGGGACGAAGGGCACAAAGGCTTGCCCGGGTCTCCGCCCGCTGCTCCCTCTCCCTTCCTCGGAGGAGGGGAGAGGGCAGGGGTGAGGGGTTCCTGATGGCGGCACAATGTGCCTCACCCCTCATCCGGCCTGCGGCCACCTTCTCCCCTCATCGGATGAAGGGCGAAGGGAGCAGGGAGCGATCGGCCCGGAAACCTGAACCACAAGGGAACGAAGGACACAAAGGCTTGGGCAGGATCTTCCGGACGGGCGGAAGGCGGTTCCCCGGGAAAAACACTGCTGAAACTGCCTCTGGGAGTTCTGCCAGCTGCTCCCCGCCCCCGGCCCCCGGCCCCCTGCTCCCCGCTCCCCGCTCCCCGCTCCCCGCTCCAACCCTCAGGGCCGGATCAACGTGACGGGCGTCAATTCCACGGCGGCACCGGCCGGCAGCCGCATCGGCGACACCCGCAAATAGCGGGCAGCAGTCGCGTCACCCGGCCCGACATGGCTCCAGATTCCCGGCGTGAAATCGCCGACCCGCGCTTCGATGAACTGCCAGCGGTCGTCCAGCAGGTCGTCTTCACCCCAGCGGAACACTTCCCGCTGCGCCGTGACGAGCTCCACCCGGCGCCGAAGCGATGCCGGGCCCGGCGAAAGGCGCAGGCCAAACCGCAGGATGACATCCGGGGAACGGAGGGCGCCTTCAGGCAGGCACACGACGAGGCTTTCGCTGCCGGTGCCCCGGGTTCGTCCCGAACTGAACCTTTGGTTTCCCTCCGTTGGCTCTTCGATCCATCCTGTCTCCGCCGCCGCGGGCTGCCAGCGGGCGTCCAGCGGGACGCCCGCCCGGGAATCGGCCGCCCGCGGCCGAAGCTGGATTTCCGCCTGGTCGGTCACTCCCGCGCCCCCCTGCCAGTGCAGCCGGATGCGCTCCGGTCCAGGCGGATTACCGGCTGGGGGACGAAGGGTCACCGCCGTCCAGTAATCGTGGAAGGCCGCGATCCGCACGCGTCCATCCGTCTGATCCGAGCGGGCCGGACGCCACCCGGGCGGCAGCGAGAGGCGCCATCGTCCGGCCGCCGGAGCCGCGCTGAAATTGTGGAGGCGGACTTCGAAGGTCAACGCACTGCCCGGCTCATGGCGATAGGCCACCGCCCGCTTGTCGACCGAGAATTCGGGCCCGAGCGGCGTCAATGTCGCCACCACCGGGCTGGGAACCGCCGCGGGTCGGAGGCGGCCGGGCCTGGGCGCGGCCAGGGGTTCCCAACGACAGCCGGCCACGTCAAACCGGCCGGGCGGGGTCAGCAGGTGCAGGTTGGTGGTGGTGCTGGCGCTGAAGTGCAGGATGGACTCAGGCCAGGAACCGTATTCCCCGATCAACCCCACGGCTCTGGGAGCGCCTCCTTCGGCAAACTGGAGTTGAAATTCGAAGAACGTGGCGGGCAGCAACGGGTCGGGCTGGGCGGTTTCTGCCCGCCCCGGCAACCTCGGCAGTTCAAACCCCCCTTGCCGATGCGGAGATTGCAGCATCGTCCACCAGCTCTCCGCCCGCCCGGGTGTCGCCGGCATCTGCCAGACCCAGCCCACCGTCTGGTCGAACCCGACCTGCCGCAGACGATACAACGGTTGGGCGACGCGCAGGCGACGCGCCAACTCGAGCCACGCGGTGAAGGCCGGGCGCGGCGATCCGTCCGCAGCGGTCAGGCCCATGTCCAAACTTCCGCCCTCCAGGTGCGGCGAAAGGGTAAACGCCATCAGCCGGGCGGCCCCCAGCGCCGTCGCCTCCATCGTGGTGCTTTCGAAAAAGGCCCGTTGTTGGGCCAGATAAAAGTCCTCCGCCGGACCCGGATTGCCGGGAAAATCCGCGTAGCCGTATTCGGTGATCCAGAGCGGCAGGTGCCCGCCCCCGTGGCGGCGGGCAAAATCCCGGTGACTCGCCACGCTGGCGCCGAAATCCTGTGCCCAGCCGTAGAAGTGGAAGTTCCAGCCTTCGGTGAACGGGATGATCCGGTTGTCCACCAACTGGCGGGCATAGGGGCCAGGTGCGGCGGCGAGACTGGGCATCAGGACGGCGAGATCCGGATGCGCGCCTTTCAGTCCCCACCAGGCCGCCTTCAGCGTGGCGGCCATGCGGTCGGGAAGATCCGGAGTGAAAGACAGGTCCGGCTCATTGCCGACCTCGATCGCCGCGACCGTTTGGAGCCCGCCGGGACTGTTGGTTCGAGCCGCCCAGAAAACGGACCAGAGGTCGGGGAGGAGGTGGAACTGGCCCGGGCCCCCGCCCGTGGAATTCCGGACGTAGGCGGCTCCCGGCCACCAGACCAGCGAAGCCTTGGGGGTCAGCCGGGCGGTCCCGCGATCACCCCGCGTCCATTCGGCGCCGGCGTCCGCCAAGGCCGTGCGGAGCGGATCGGTCCCCGGGACCGGATCGCGCGTGCCCCAATAGACCCCAAATTCGGAGGCCGAGGACCAGGCCGGCCCGCAGGCCAGGAACAGCGACAACAGGGTGAACCGGATGAACTCGGCGCCTGACCAAGGGCGCTGCCACCGCGACCTCCACAACCGGGAACGGCGGACCCGGCACCTGGCCGCCCGTTCAAAAAGCCCTGCTTCCGGCAGAGACGAGGTAACGAGTCCCCATTTTCCGCCGCAAGGCAGAGCCTCCTGTCGTCGGCTCCCGCCAACGAAACCCTTTTTGAACGGGCTGCTAGCCATGGGAACGGCGGCATGGGCTGGCCAGCAGCAGGGCGGCCATGACGAGGAAGGTGAAGCGCAACGATTCCACCTGAAACGGAAAATCAAGTTTCGCGTGGATGAGTATTCCGGCCATGCCGAGGCCGACGGTGAGCGGGAAGAAGGGCGGAACCCGGACCCCGGCCGAAGTCAGGCTGCCAACCGTCAGGGCGAGCAGCAGCAGGATGGCCAGCGCCAGTCCCACCCCCCCCAACGTGACATACGTCTCGAGCCAGTCGTCGTGCGCGTATCCCTGCCAACGTTCCTCCAGCTTCTCCCGATACAGGTAATTGAGGCCGGTGAATGATTCCGCGCCGCTGCCGAGCAGGCCAAATTCGCGCGCCATGTGGTGCGCGGTCCTGTAGATTTCCGTCCGCCCGCTCATCTGGTCGTCAAAGATCGTGGTGAAGCGCTTCTTCTGAGCCTCGCCCCCGAGCAGCCAACCCAGGGCCAAGGCCACCACCAGCGTCGTTCCCAAGGCCAGCCGCAGACGCCGCGACACGCCGCGTTGAATGCCGGCGACGACCACCAAGGCACCGGCCAGTCCCACCAGGACGAGGGCGCCGCCCCGGGTCGTGGCGACGATGGGGACCGCCATCAGCAGCACCACGGCCGGCAGCAGCAAGACCGAAGGTTCATTGCCCACTTTCGACCGCGGGTTGAGCGCCTTTGCCTGAGCGTGCAGGGCCCACCAGAAACCCAGGACCGCCGGCCAGACCAGGTTGAAATACTGCGCCGCATTGCCCCGGTAGGCGTAGGAGCCAAACTGGGTTTCCGTCCTGTCGTTCAGCGCCGGCTGGAGGAGCCAGAGCAGTTTGGTGGTGCCATCGAGCCGTTGCAGGATGCCGGTCAGGGCCAGCAGGGAGCTGCTGATGGCCAGCGTCCAGAGCAGCTTCCGGATCCGGTCGGTGGGGAAGGGGTGGTCGCCGGCCTCATGCCGTTCCCGGCGTGATTTCCCGATGAGCCAGTCACGGACTGACCAGAACGCGAGGCAGTAGGCGGTCCAGCGCCACGCCGCCCGCCAGGACATGAGTGCGTCGTGGCTCGAAGGCAGCCAGGCGATGGGTTCCCGCGGATATTCGTGCAGAATCGGTCCAAGGGGGGTGATCTCGAGGTAACCCCGGCCATTGGCCGCGCCGATGAACGCCCAGGCCAGGAACAGGAGGCTCAAAACCGCGAGCGCACGGAGCGCCCAGCGTCCGGCCGGCGTGGGGTGGACCCAGCGTTCGGGGATGTAGCCGAGCCGCCAGCGGAGGAACGCCTTGGCGAGCCACAGGGCTCCGAGGACGTTGCAGCCGGCGATCAGCGGCCGGATCGACCAGCCATCGGTGCACCCAAACGCCCACGGGGCCCAGACGACGAGGAACATCGTCAGCCAGCCCGAGGCGTCATCGAGCCAGCGATACGCCGGCGGCGTCCGGTGCGCGGATTTCATGGCGGGGAGGTTGGAAGAAAACGGGACGGGCGCAAAGGAAGGAGCGCGGTTTCGCGGCCCCGCTCAAAGCTCCAACTTGGAGTCCCTCCCCGAGGGAACGACCGCAGTTTCTCGGCCCTCGCCGGCGGGTCGCGTCGGGCGCATCGGTTCAACCTTGCCTATCCGGTTTGTTGCCAAAGGCCCGGAGGGCCGGAAGACAGTAGCCCACGGCGTCAGCCATTGGTATCTACACAAGTCAAAGATAGCTGATTCCATTGAGGTTTCTTCCCTCTCCTCCTGACGAAGGAAGGAGGAGAGGGCCGGGGGAGAGGAGGTGCTTTCATTGGGTTTCCCCTCTCTCCGGCTCTCTCCCCACTCGTTCCTCGCGGGGAGAGCGGGGACTTGTGTAGATACCAATGGCGTCAGCCGTGGGATGCTTGGTTCGGACCCGGTAGCCCCGGTAGGGGCGACCGACACAGCGCGCGAACGCACCGCTACGCCTGCCCTCTGCCGCCCCTGCCGGGGCTGAGCATCCCTTTCCTCACACCACCCACAGCTCTCGCTGTGGGCTACTGTCTGTCGCACCTCCGGCGCTGCGGTTCGCGGTTTGTCATCAAACCGGATAGGCACGGTTTCAACGTTGTTGAAAGTTCCCTCCGACGGAACCTTTTTGGTGGCGCGCAGCTCCGGCTGAGCCGGTGGGATCTACCCGCTCGGCCGGAGCCTCGCGCCAACGAGGCCCAGCCCGCGATGCACGCTCGGGGTCACGATGAAACGATGCACCCCGGAAGCGTCTGATCGAAAGGCGCCTTCCGTCCCCGGCGGCCAGCCCGGTCAACGTTCCGGGCGCTTTGCCAGCGCGAGCCGAACCCGGTGGCTCCACGATTCAAACACGGCCCGGGTCGCGGCGGTGGCTTCTTCTTCGGACACCGTTTCGTCCACAACCTGAGGGTGCGGAAGCCAGTCGGCCGGCAGGTGACGCTCCGCGTGGGTCAGGTCCACCGGGCGCAAAAAGGCGTCGAGTTGCACCTGCAGTTGGCCGGCGGCGGTCTCGTAGGAGCCTTCCGCGGCGGCGACCACTTCGCAGCGGCCTTGGGCGGTGGGGACTTCGTCGAGAATCTGACGGAATGAACATCGGCGGGACATCGATTCCTCCGGCTGCGGCCAAGGTTAGCGGACAGGTCCGGGCTGGCCGTCCCTGGGTTGCGGAAGCCCGCCCGGAAATTGCCCGGACCTTCCGGGTGTCCCCATACGGCCGGCGGATGGGTCGGCGGTGGCGATCAACTGCGTTCGGGGGCTGATCGGTCGATCAGATTTAACGGGTTCCACGCCGCGCAGGTGCCGATGGCAGTTCACGCAACTGACCGTCAGTTGGAAGTAAGCCACGGTTGCCGAATCGACGTTTTGCCTCTTGGCCGCTCGGGCGAGCGCGTCGGCCTGACGCAGGTAGTCCGCCGTGAACCGTTCATAGTCGGGCGTTGCGCGGACCGACCACTCGGGGCCGCGGGCCAGTTGGGCCAGCTTCAGGGCGTTGGTGGCGATCAGCGGAAAGTTCTCCGTCGTGATGCCTTCCAAGACGCCCTGCGCAAAGTGCAGCTTGAAGCGCATGGTGTCGCGCAGCGAAGCCTCTGCGTGCGCGGAGCGGCCCGTCACCCCGCCCCAACCCAAAGCTCCGGCCATCCAGAGCACCACCAACCATCGAGCGCGCGTTTTCATGAGCGGACCTTGGCGCCACCGTCGTCCTCACGATGCCACCGCGCTCTCCGGTGCTTGTGCAGTGCGCGACCGTTTTTGGCCTTTTTGCGGCGCTTTGCCCGTAGCACAAACGGCCCCCGAACGGGGCTGCCAGCCGGGCGCTGGGGCGCTGTCACCCGGTCAGGGTGAGGTGATCCGGTAAAACGCCTCGTTTCGACCGGCGGTGGCCTCGGTGTAGCTGGCGGCGTTCAACCCGTTGGCTACCGGCAGAAATGGCCCCGCCGCGTTGGCGCCGCGGAGCACCGAGTAGGTGGCGCCCGGGGTTGCGTTCCAGCTGAGCGTAACACTGTCTGAACTAACCACCGCGGTGGCGGTGATCGGGCCGGGGACAACGCCGGTGATGATGTCGGCCCGGCGCGTGACGATCAGCTGGTAGCCGCCCGCACGGGGGTCGGTGCTGTCGAACTGGCCAAGCACGCCCACGAGCGACACGGTTTCAGTCGCATTCGGCTTTGGCTGGCCAATGATTTCGGTCACCCGGGAATCAATCCGCAGCACGAACGTTTTTCCGAAATCGGTGCCGTCGGTAAGGGTCACGTTGGAGCCACCGGTGAAGATGCCGCCCGTGGAGGAATCCACGAGCACATTGTCCACCCGCACGAGCCGGCCTTCGTTGGCCTCGGCACCGGCCACGCCGGGCGAAGCCGCTGTCAGATCGGTCACGGACGTGGGCCAGGCGTAGTCGAGGGCCACCGGCGCCGGCAACGCGTTGCCGGTCGAAAGGACCTCGACGACGTGCTTCGCATTGGAGGCGACGAGGTTGAGTTCCAGCAACCCGTTGAAGTGGCCCAAGGGTCCCACAATGCGGACGCGGGCACCCGCGGGCGGGGTTTCGCTTCCCGGCCTGCCGGTCACGAACGCGGAGATGCCCGCGGTGTCGTCTTGCAGGTAGAAGAAGCTGTTCGCCGAACCGGTCAGGTTCACGTGTGTGGTCACGATGCCTTCGACTTCGTAAAGTTGCGTCGTGCTGACCGGTCGCAGGTTTACCGGGTCCACTTGGGAGCGCAGGTAGGCGAGGTTGGTCCGGATGATTTCGGGCACCGGCGCAGTGACGGTGAGGGTGACGGGGGGGCTGGTGATGGAGCCCGCCCGGTTGGCGACGATCACCTGAAAGCTGGCTCCGTCATCGGTCAGCTGCGGGCTGCCGAGCGTGTAGCCTGAAGCGGTTTCGCCCAGCAGGCTCACCCCTCCGCGCAGCCACTGGTAGGTCGGCGCCGGCAGACCGGTGGCGACGACCGTGAAGTTGGCCGGGGTCCCTGCCGCGACGGTCACCGAAACCGGCATCGTCGTAAACGCCGGACCGATATCGGCGCTCGGCTGGCCTGCGGTCCACGCCTGGCCATCGGCCTGGGTGCCGGGCGACCAATGGAGAAGGCCGGTGCTGCGGTGGGCCGCAAAACCGTCGCGGTCGGTCGGGAATCGGGTCATCGACCCGTTCGTGCTGGTCATGGACGCCGCATAAACGACGCGCGCCACCAGGTTCGAATCGGCATTGCGCAGGATAATCGTGTCGCCGTCGTTGTTGAGCGCGAGGCCCGAGTTGCTGAAGGCGTCGCCGGGACCGGCTTCCGCCGCGATCGCCGGCACGGCGAGCTGGGGCGAGTAGCCCACGGCCGGGCCGCCGTAGACGACCACGGAATTGGAGGGTGCCAACGAGATTCCCGGCGTGCCGGGATAGAGGTAGGCCCGCCGGGCGAGCGCGTCGGAAAGCATCCAACCGGACAGGTCGACGGTCTGGTCCGAGAGGTTCACGAGTTCGACGAATTCATCGCGGTTCGACGGGCTGGTATCGGTCCCGCCGGGCAGGAGTTCGGCGCGATTCAGGGGATTGAACCAGGCCGCGGCGTTGGTCGACGCGGGGTTGGCGTAGAATTCAGTGATGACCACCTGCTGTTCCGCGGCGGTGGGCACGTAGATGCGGACGGTCTGCGTGAAGCTGGCCGATCCGTTGTTCGCGGTAACGCCGACGTCATAGGCCTGGCCGGCCGCGGCGGCGGCGGCGGTATAGGTGAACTGACCTTGGACCGTCGTCCCGCTGGTGCTGGCGAAGTTCCATGCTCCGCCCTCCGGGATCGCGGTGCCGAGCGTCACGTCCACCGGGCGCCCGTCGGGGTCGGTGACGGAAAACCCGATGCGGAGGGATTCGCCCGGACGGAGGACCTGTTCGGCAAAGGTGTTGGTGAGGGCGTCACCCGGACGGACCAGGTTGGACAGGGTGTTGGTAAAACGGATGGAGGGGGCCTTGGTGGCGCTCCGGATGTCGGCGTAGCGGGTGGGCAGCAACTGGTAACCGCCGGCGCGGGGATCGGAGCTGTCGAACTGGCTGAGCACGCCCACGATGGTCGCCGGCCCGCCGGGCTTTTGCTGTCCGATGATGTCGAGCACCCGCGAATCCACGCGCAGAGTGAACGTCCTGGCCGGATCAGCCGCATCGGTCAGGGTGACGTTCGATCCGCTCGTGAACGTGGGCGAGGTGGCATCGATCAACACGTTGGTGGCGATGACCAACCGCGCCTCGTTGAGTTCGGCATCGATGACCCCGGGATCGTCGACGGCCGATGCGGTCGTCGGCCACCCGTAGTTCAGCGGCACCGGTTCGGGGAGCGGGTTTCCGGTCGAAAGCGTCTCCACCTTGTGGGTCGCCGTGGTGGCCACCAGGTTCAGTTCCAACAGGCCGTTAAAGTGACCCAAGGGTCCGGTCACGCGGACCTGGGCACCGGCGGGCGGCACCGCTCCGGCACCGCCGCGCACAAACACGCCGATGCCGCCGGTGGCGTCCTGAAAATAGAAGAACGCGTCGGCGGTGCCGGTGAGGTTGATGCGGGTGGTGACGATGCCTTCCGCCTTGTAGAGCGCGGTGGTATCCGCGGGCGTCAAGGTCACCGGGTCCACCTTGGCGCGGAGCTGCGCGATGGTGCTGACGACGCTGGACGGATCTTCCTGCACGGTCAGTTCGGCCGGATCGCTCACCGCCGAGCCTTGGTCGTTGGCGACACGCACCCGATACTTGCCCGCGTCGGTCAACTGGACGTTGGCCAAGGTGAGCGTGGAGTTGACGCCCCCGTTCACGGCCTGCCATTCGCCGGGGTTCACTTCCTTTTCCCAAGCGAAGGTCAGCGGCTGCGTGCCACTGGCGTTGACGGTCAGGCTGGCGGTGGTGCCCACAAAATTGGTGCGGCTCTGGGGCGGGGTGACTATTGCGGCGGCGATCGGCAAGCCACCCAGCGTTTCGCCCGCGACGGTCAGCATGTCGAAGCGGGCGGTGCCGGCGGTGCCGTAGCCGCTGGAGATGCCGGCATAAGCGGCCCCGTCATTGAAGGTGGAAACCACCCGGATCTTGAACTGCGGGTTGTCGTTGGCGCCGGCAACGCCCGCGAGATTCAGGGTGATCCCGTTGGTGAACGCGCTGCCGACCAGGATTTCCTGCAATGCCCCCTCGACGAAGGTCACGCCATCCAGCGAGTAGAGGACGGCCCATTTCCGGCTCGCGGTGCCCGAGCCGCGGAAGTCAAAAGTGAACTGGATGTCTTTGAATCCGGCCGTGCTGACGGCGACCTCAATGCCCGCCGTGCGGTCGGCGGCATTGGCGGCCGGATACTTGGTCGTTTGGAAGGCATTGTCGGCGTTGGTCGCATTTTCCGGGTCCGACGAGCCGACGCCACTGGCGGCGGCAGAGACGGTGATTCCGCCGATCGGCCCCAAGGTGCCGGCCCCAGCACTCGGCGTGGCCTGGGCGGCGGCGTTGTTGAAGTTCCATTGGGCGAGTATGTCGGCGTGCGCCGACAGTCCGACCCACACGGTGGTCAAAAACAGGGACAGTATGCGTTTCATCCTTTGGGAGTTGTTGAGAGGGACTGGGGGAGGGGAGACGAAGAGGCTGGATTGGGAGGTCAGGGCTTCTGCGTGATATCCCGGCTAGGGTTCCAGATAACGTCGGAAGCCATCCTTTCTTTGCGTCCTGTTCCGCCATTAGTGATCGAACTGCGTTTGAAGAATGCCGCGTGGCCGTCCGTGAACATGATGTTGCCACCAGCGCTTGTTCCAGGACCATTATGGCGACCGGCGAATCGATTGTGCCGAGCCGCAGGCATGGCACCAATTGAAGGCGAAGGTTCACCCCAAGTTTCGGTCACCGGATTAAACACTCCATCCAACAACATCACCGTTGCCGACGGACTCGGCAGTCCGCCAAGCTTGGGCATTCCGGGCCAGTCGTATTGGTTTCCTTGCACCCCGTTATCGATCGAAGATTTAAGCTTGAGATCAATGTTCATCACATAGCTGAAGAACCCGTAACTGCCTCGCGACGGGAAGGCAGCGATGTCTGAATCTTTGATTTTGGCGGAGTTGCAGTGCCAGAATTTGCCCTTCCCGGTTGGGAACGGCAGGAAATCCTTCGCGATTTTCCCCTGAGCTTCGGCCCAATAGACGGACAGGGGGCGTTCACCAGCGATGGTGGGAAGTAGGTTGAACCAAGCGAAGGGGTCATTTGGACTGCCTTCGCCCGTCGTCATTCCGCTAAACGGACCATAGGTTGCATTGCCGTCGGTTCCGTCTCGGGGGATGGCGTCGTTGTTCTCGGTCGAATAAACATGTAGCGCAAGTCCCCACTGCCGGAGGTTGTTGAGGCACGAAATGGACTGGGCCTTAGCCTTGGCCTTCGATAGCGCCGGCAGGAGCATTCCGGCCAAAATGGCGATGATCGCAATGACCACCAGCAGTTCAATAAGCGTGAAGGCCGCGCGATGGCGACGGTTGAAACTAGATTTCTCGTCCAACATGGATGTAAAATTGGCAGCCGTGTGGCCGGCCGAAACGCGATCCCACACTACCCACGAACCGCAATCAGGCAAGGCGCCCTTGATGACAATCCTGCAACGCAACTCGCGACTGAGAGCAGGCGGGGCAGCAGCAAAAACCGCATGGCGGCACCAAACGGAGCCGCCATGCGGAAGATGAATCCGGATTGCCTTGAGACGTGAATGGCTAGGGGCACGTAGTTCCGGAGCCAGTTACATACGATTGAAGCCAGTTTCGGGCAGCTCCGTTCAGGAAAAAGGCTGCCCCAACTCCGACTTGAGGAGCGGAGATAGACTCTCCCTCCCAAGCGTTATCAACATAGTTCCAAGTCTTGTAGGACTGGCTAGTAACATCCCAAAGAGAGATCGTATCATTCTCACCCTGGCTGAAGCAAAGCCCAGACTGCGACATTGCGCCGCTCCGAGGCAAGATGGAGCTTCGAACTCGCGCCGTGGATGGGACGTCGACTGAAAGAGTTCCTTCACCAACATATCCATGAAGATTAAGAGTGACTGCGTTTGTATTCTGAAGAAAGAACCCCCTGCCAGGATTCAACAGCGTGCTGGGTGCGCTCCAACCTAAACCGTCATAAGTCACTGCACTCAGCCAACCAGGAGAACTCGGCGCTTCGGTTCCGAGATATATCTTGGTTCCTACCGGGACATTCGGAATGACACGTGACACTTGGTTATCGATACCACTGAAGAACGGATTTGCCCACAGAGCGGATTCCTTCCCGGCTGGCTTTGAAAGCTTACTGAAGCCAATCGTCTTAGAGTAAACCGTCCCTATACGTGCCCTGTAAAACTGAACCTGTGTTGAGGTGGATTGACTGTCTGTGATGAACTGGATGGCCGTAGTTGTGCCGCCTGAGACGGAGGTGAGTGTCTGCCAAACAGATAAATCAGAAGATTTCTCTACTACAACCGAGCTGCTTGCAGGGATTGTCACTGGGAACTTGAAAATCCCAGATTCGTCAAAATAGCTCCCGATGATTTGCGGCGGCAGCGTTGAACTGACTGGCGAGCCTCCTCCGACCCCCATGGATCCGACAGAAACTGCGGGAACTGTGGGTATTGTGGGGTTCGACCCGGAACTGGGAGCCGTCAGGGTAATCGTCAGCGAGTAGTATAGGCGACGACCAGCCGCACCAAGCTGCAGCGTGCAACAAGAGTCGTGAATCCACCAATCCTGGTTTGCGACTGTGACACTTCCAGTGCGATTGCTTCCGTTCAGAGACGTTGTCGTTCCGCTTGGAAAGCCATAGATGGATGTCACAGCTAGCGCACAGCTTTTGTCAGCGTTGTAGTTTGCTCCGGCGCTGGTTCCAACCCTTGTATCCGCGTGCTGGGTGATCTGGTTTTGGTAGACGGTGCAAGTGTCCCTGATCACGTCATACACCTTCATCGTAGCACCGCGATCCACTGAAACAACCCCCACCGAGGGGTTGGTTTTTTTGTATCGGACTAGATATTCCTCAGTTACCGCACAGATCGATGAATCGGCGAAGCCGCAATTCTCAATAACCGCCCCACTGTTCACAGCAAACAAATAGGTGTATGTCAAAGACGCATCATCCGATAATAACACTGGCGAGCTGACCGGGAATGTAGGTTCTGCAGTAACGGAGATGAGCAAAGGCTGAGAACTTGCACCACAAGCCGTTATCGCAACGACTGAGCTGGCGAAAAGTGTCAAAACAAGTGCGAACGAACTTTTGTAGAGGGACATGCGTGTTTGGTTATACATTATTGAAATGATTGCTGGTTGAAAGACCTGTAGGCGCGACGAGTTGGATGTCAAAGATGTTTACAACTAGTCCGCGCCACCGAATCAGTGAGGCTCAGTGTTGAGCGGTTGCGCAGGCTGGAAGAAGGTCTCTCCAGAAACACGGGCGTCGAGTTTGCAGCCGTGTGGCCGGCCGCAACGGGAGCTCAGCGTGCCCACAAACCGGAATCCCCAAGGCGTGCTTGTTGGCAAACCTGCATCGAAAGACGTGCTGGCCCAGGCTCGCGCCCCTCGCCAATTACCCATGATTACAGGCTCCACCCACCCATGCGCCTGAAGTCACCGTTTGACTGGAGTTTGGACGTCAGTAGGGTTACCCCGTTCTCTGGGGTTTTAGCCTCGGTTCCTCCTGTGCCCGGCAGCCGCTCAACGCGTTTGCCGGGTTTTTATTGGGCGGCCAGCCGGGGCGCCGCCAACTGGACGAGCAGTCGGCCGGCGGTTTCCATCGCACTTTCCTCCCAAGAAACCTCGACCCACTCCAAGTCTAACTGACCGCGGAACCACGTCAGTTGCCGTTTGGCGAACTGCCGGGTGCGGACCTTTACCAGCTCGATGGTTTCCAGGCGTCCGCGTTCGCCCCGCAGGTGTTCCACGACCTGCCGGTAGCCGATGGCCTGCATGGCGGTGCGGTTGAGCTCCAATCCCTGGCCCAACAGGCGGCGCGTTTCTTCAATGAGACCGGCCCGAAACATTTGCTCCACCCGCTGATCAATCCGCCGAACGAGGTCCTCGCGCGGCCGCTGCAGCCCGAAGCTGCGCCCGGCCAGCGTAGGCGCCCGCTCCGGCCAGGCGGCTCGTTGCTGCGAAAAGGGGCGGCCCGTGAGCCGGATGACCTCCACGGCGCGCACGACCCGGCGCCGGTTCTCGAGGTCGATCTCGTCAAAGGTGGGCAGGTCGCACCGGGCGAGTTCGTCCAGCAGGGCGGCGAGGGGCAGGGCTTCCAGTTCGGCGCGAAGCGCGGGATCAGGCGGCGGCGCCTCACCCAGGCCATTGAGCCAGGCATTGAAATACAGGCCCGTGCCGCCCACCAGGATCGGGACCCGGCCGCGAGCCTGGATCTCGGTGACGGCCGCGGTGGCGAGCTGAACAAACTTCGCGGCGTCGAAGGCATCGGTCAGTTCCATGAAGTCGACCAGATGATGCGGCACCCGGGCGCGCTCATCGGCCGTTGGCTTCGCCGTGCCCAGGTCGAGGCCGCGATACACCTGCATCGAATCGACCGAGATGATTTCGCCGCCCAACCGTTCCCCCAGGGCGAGCGCCACGGCCGATTTTCCGGAAGCCGTCGGCCCGGCAAGGAGCACGGGTGCTGGCGATGGGCCCGGATTCACTTCGCTTCCGCCGGCGACCGGTTTTCGGGACGCGGTTCGGCCCGCCATGAAAGCAGGATGAGCAGTCCGACGCCGGTGCAGATGGCCGAATCCGCTAGGTTGAAGGCGGGAAACCCGACTTCGCCGCCGCCCCGTGGGCTCACGTAGAAGTAAAGGAAGTCGATGACGTGCTGCCGGCTCGGCAACACGCGGTCCAGCAGGTTGCCGGTGATGCCGCCGAAGAGGAAGCCGAGCGCGACCTGGCCGAGGATCCGATGGGCTTCGAAGTGCCGGCGGAAGATCCACAGCGCGACCATGGCCACGGCGGACACGACGGCGAGGAGACCGTTGTTGTGGCGGAACATGCTCCACGCCGCGCCCGTGTTGCCCCAGTGCACGAACTTGAAGAAGCCGTCGAGCACCACGCGTTCGTCATGCAGGTCGAGGAACCGCAGCACGATGAATTTCGTCAGTTGGTCGGCAAAAAAAACGCCCGCGGCGATCAGGCCAATGCGCTGGGAACCGTTGAGTGTTGAAGCGGGCATGCGTTGCAGTCTGGGCAGGCTAGCCGAGGCGGGAAATGAGTCGAACGGATTTCGGCGCCTGGGAAAACGCAGGGCCGGCGGGACGCCGACGTCACGGCAAGCCGAAGGCTTGCGCCACCGCGTAGCGCCGGCCTCTGGCCGGCCGTGCCGCAAGCGTCCCGCTTGCCCGGTGCGAGCAACCCAATCTTGCCTCCGTGCGTCCCGCCGCCAAAGCTCGTCCGCCGAATGTCCGCCGCCTACACGCAACTGCTCGACGCCACCATCGCGCACCTGGAAAAGCTCCGGGACGACGGCGTGCAGTTCGTGCCGGTGAAGGGCGACACGCTGCGCGCCCTGGTCGCACCGCTCTCCCGACCCGCGGCCAGTCCGGCGCGGGCTGCGACGCCGCAACGACCCGATTCGTCGGCGTCGCCCGCACCCGTTTCCCGAGGTATCGAATTCCACGATTCCACGGCCATCCCATCCAGCGCGCCACCCCCACCGCGTTCCGTCTCGGCCGCCGCCGCGTCCCGTTGGAGCCAGGCGGCCGCCCTGCCCAAACCCGCTGCTCCCGTGCCTCGCAAACCCGCCGTTCCGGTCCCCACCGTCCCCGAAGTCCCGCTGCCGCCCAAACTCGACCCCTCCGCGAAGGCGGCCGCCATCGAGGCGTTGCGCGCCAAGGTGCTTGGCTGCGTCAAATGCCCCAACCTCGTCACCGCGCGGAAGTCCGTCGTGTTCGGCGTGGGCGACATCCATGCGCGGCTGATGTTCGTGGGCGAAGCGCCCGGCGCCGACGAAGACGAACGGGGCGAACCCTTCGTGGGCAAGGCGGGCGAACTGCTCACCAAGATCATCGTGGCGACGGGCCTGAGCCGCTCGCAGGTCTTCATCGCCAACATCCTCAAGTGCCGGCCCGACACGCCGGGCCAGAGCGCCGGCAACCGCAAGCCGACGACCGACGAGATGGCCACCTGCATCCCGTGGCTGCATGAACAGATCAACCTGATCCAGCCCGAGGCGATGGTCGCGCTCGGGGCTACCGCCTTGGAGGGCCTGCTGGGCAAGACCGAAGGCATCACCCGCCTGCGCGGCAACTGGCGCACCTATCGGGGCATTCCGCTGATGCCGACCTACCATCCGGCCTACCTGCTGCGGAACCAGGCGCTGAGCGAGAAGCGCAAGGTCTGGGAAGACATGCTCGCCGTGATGGAAAAACTCCAGCTGCCGATCAGCGAGAAGCAGCGCGGGTTTTTCCTGACGAAGGGGTGACATGAGCCTACCGGCCATTAGCGAATCCGGGCCGCCGGCATCGGCCGCAATGCGGACTGAACGTTGGTCCGACTACGGGAGGCCGCTTTGCTTGGGCGCAGTGGCGTTGTTTTTGGGCGCGGTGGTGGAGGGTAAGTTCACCTTCGCGTCCCGCTGGAACGTTGGCTGGGAGGGCGGCCTGATGTTTGGCACCCTGTGCGCCCTGTTCCTTGGCGTGCCCCAAGCCCTGTTGCAGTGGGGTGCTTTGTTCGCGCTGAAGCGGTTCGCCCGCCTTTCTCCGCGAACACGCGCTTGGCTCGTCAACCTGCCCGTGCTCGTCGGCGTCGTCTGGATGCTTGGTGGCCGCTATGTCCGCTGGCAGCCCCAACGGATCTTTGAAGAATTCGTCCAAAAGCCGGCGCCGTCTTCGCTGCGGATCGCGGATATTTCCGGGCAGATGTTCGACCTGCCTGATCCCAAGCAGTGGGGCATCGAGTTCAGCGTATCCCCGGCCGAATGGACCAAGGTCACCAACGGCTACGTTGAGGTGCCTGTGGTGCCCCTTCGGGAACCTGAGACTGAGCCTGAGTTGAGAAAACAGGAGGAAGAATTGCGGGCCGAATTGGAAACCTTCCTGCGGAAGGAAATCCGGCGGTGTGGCACGGACCTTCCCCTGCAATCGCCATTCCGTGTCCTCCGCCGCACCGATGGCCGAATTGCCGAACGGGTGAAGGAACACACTCTGCGTTCCGACTGGGGCGACTTTCTGTTCTATCGCGAGGATGATGTTGGCCACGCCTTCTTTTTCCGCGGTCCCATCGGCGACGACCTTGAACGTCTGGCTGGGCTGTAGGATGCCGAGCGTTATTCGTCCGTTGGCTGGCGATGGCCGGTTCCGATAACCAGTTCACGCGGACGAAGACCGTCCGCGCTCCGCCTCAAAGGCTCGACAGCCCGAGCTTGTGGGGGCGGTCGCCGGTGCGTTGGAGCTGCCAGAAGTAGAGGATCACCCCGAGCGTCAGCAGTAGGTTCGCCGACTGCGAGACGCCGTGCCACATTCCGAAGCTGCGTTTGGCGTCGGCCTTTTCCGCCTCGGTTGTGTTGGGCGCATACATGACGGTGTGCAGGCCCTTCAGCTTCGGCTGCATCCAGAAACCCCCGAGCAGCGTGAGCCCCAGCATCGCGGCGAGCAGTCCGCTTTGCCAGCGGCTCGGCGCACGGCCGGCGTAAAACCACGCGGCGGCCAGTTGCAGCATGGCCATCCCGGCGCACACGAGTTGCAGGGTGAAGTAACGCGACAGAATGATCTGCGCGGCGCGGCCGGCGTGATACCGCGGCATCACCGAGAGCATTTCCGGCGAGAAGAACGCCGGTCCGGCGGCGAACGTGAGGAAGATCGCCGAGCCCAGCCAGACCGCGATGTTCAGCGCGCCGAGGAAGCGAAGGAACGACAACATGCGCGGGCACCGTAATGCGCGTCCCGCAGATGTGCCAACCCTGCCGTGGGCAAGATCGTCCGTCAGGCGTTGGCGACGGTGCGCCCGCGCTCGGTCTACTCGGAGGAAGGCGGCGGCCGGACGAAGGATCTGGAAATCAGGAAAGCCGGAAAAAGCGATCCCTTTGAATCCGTTCCTGTCTTCCTGCCTTCCTGATTCAACCTCACTGCGCTGTGCCCTCGCCGGCCCGATCCGGCGGCCAGACGAAAACTGCTGCCGATGGGTTGACCCTTTCGCCGCGGCGCGGCCGCCCTGCCATGATGAAAAGCTGCCCTGCTTACGTAGTTCTACGTATTCCAGCCTTTGACATTGCCGGCTACTTGGCTACTGAACCGTCCCAAGTCTGACCGGTTGGCCGGGGTTCGCCGAGGTTGATGGCGGGCCCCGCCGGGCCGGAGAGTTAAATTTCCATGCGCAATCGTCCATTCTATCCGGGTGCTGGCCTCGGCGTTTCCTTGACCGCGACCGCCTGTGCCGCCGTGCTGTCGTTCTCGGCCGCCGCCCAAACTTGGCAGCACGTCATCAATCTCAACGAAGCGGCCGGATCCGCCATCGGCGGCGGCTCCGGCAACACGCTTTACGCGGGTCTCGCCCCGGGCCAGGTGTTCCGCTCCGCCGACAACGGACTGACCTGGACCGGCGCGACGAACGGCCTCGTGGACGGCGCCGGCCGGATGCTGTTGCCCAAGGCCTTCCTCGTGACGCCCACCGGCCGCGTGATTCGGGGCGGCGACAACGCGTCGTGGAACAACAAGGTCGGTTCACCCATCTTTTACTCCGACAATCAGGGCGCCCAGTGGACCGAGGTGCCGCTGCCCTTCGCCTCGTCCGCGCGCAATCCGGCGGGCATCGGCATCAGCGACCTGGTGCTCCACAAAGGGGCCATCTATTTCAGCGACGTGTTGTCGGAAGGCGTGTGGAAGAGCACCGACAACGGCCTGACCTGGACCGCCGCCGGCGAAGGTCTGCCCACGGCGCCGTTCGTGAACTTCGCGAAGACCTACTACGCCGTGGCCAGCGCGGGCGACGCGCTGCTCACCGCCACGGCGGTCCGCGGGGTGTTCCGTTCCGCCGACAGCGGGGCCACTTGGGCCCAGGCGGTGAACGGCATCCCCGGCGTGGTGGATAGCCCGCTCGTGGGAGGCCGGAGTTGGAACGCCACCGATGTCTTGGGCGCGCCCGACGGCACGGCCTTTGCCATTTCCGACAGCCGGCTTTATCGCAGCCGCGACGGCGGGGCCACGTGGACCGAGGTCGGAATGGGAGTTCTCCAGGGACCGAATCCGTTTGTGCCGTCGGTGATCCAACCAAACGCCCGGAAGGTGGAACTCCTCGGCGACCGCGTGTTCGTGAGCACCAGCGACGGCAACCCGCGATTTTTCGAGGGCACTGTGACAGGCGATTCGTGGACCGAACTGCCCCGCATCGAGGGCAATGCCGCCAACGGCAGCATCCTCGCGCAATCCTTCTACTCCCATAACGGCGCCCTCTACTTCGCCGGCGACAAGGGCATCCACCGGCTCGACCTGGCGACGGTCATCCGCACGAACATCGCGCCCATGGTCACCACGACACCCGCCGGGCCCTTTGGCGTCAATGTCGGCAGCACCCTCCGGCTCGCCGCCACCGCCCGCGGCACGGCGCCATTCACCTACGAATGGCGGCTGAACGGCTCACCGCTCGCGGGCCAGACGGCGGCCGCCCTCAACCTCACCGCCACGGACACCAACCAGACCGGAGCCTTGACCCTCGTCGTCCGCAACGCCGCCGGCACGGTGACGAATCAGGTGGGTCAGCTCACCGTCGTCCCGACCGGCCCCGGGTTCGTCGATTACTCCTTCCGTCCGCAAACCTCCGGAACGGTGACCGCCTTCGCCATCGCGCCCGACGGCGGCGTGTTCTACGGCGGCCCCTTCAGTTCGCAGCTTGAAGCCTACACCGGGGTCCGCCGGACCTTCCCGGACGGCCAGATTGATCCGGCGTTCGTCACCGGCGCCGTCATTGGCTCCGGCAGCGGTCCGGGCTTTTCCGCGGGCAGTCCGCGGACGTTGCTGCCGCTGGGCGACGGTTCGGTGCTCGTCGGTGCAACCGACACCGGCGACAACCAGCGCTATTACCGCCGTTTGCTGGCCAACGGGGCGTTGGATGCCCCCTGGCCCTGGCCGAATGAGGTGGCTGGCGGGCCGCGGAAGATCGTGCGGGTGGCCGACGGCAAGTTCCTGATCGCCGGGGGCAGTGTGGGCGGCATCCACCGGCTCAACGCCGACGGATCGTTCGACGCGACGTTCCAAAGCCCAGTCAGCATCGGTCGGTTCCAGGCCAACTATGTGGCCGATTTCGCGCTCCAGCCCGATGGCCGGGTCCTGATTGTCGGAAAGTTCAACGAGGTGGACGCCACGACGCGGGTCGGCATCGCCCGGCTGCTGCCGAACGGGGCGCTGGATCGTTCCTGGGTTCCCGCGCAGTTCCCCCTCAACAGCACCACGGTCAACGCGCTGGCGGTGCAGGCCGATGGGAGGATCCTCCTCGGCGGCAGCTTCGCCAGCGTGGGTGGCCAGACCCGCCGCGGCCTGGCCCGTTTGAACGCCGACGGTTCCCTCGACCCGTCACTCGGCGACATCATGCCGAACATCTCGCCTTCCCCGACGGTGAACGCCCTCGCGCTGCAACCCGACGGCAAGATCTGGGTGGGCGGCAACTTCTTCGCCTTTGGCGGACACAACTATCTCGTCCGCCTGAAACCCGATGGGACGTTGGATGCCGGCATGCCGACGGTCGGTCTTGAGGCCGCGGGCGGCAACGCGGCGGTCAACCTGCTCAAGCTGACCGAGGACGGGCGTCTTTGGATCAGCGTCTTTGCGGCCAGCGTTCGCGGCCAGTTCGTCGGCGACCTATTCCGCATCTTCACCGACCTGAATGGCCCGACCTTGGGTTATGCCGGCTTGGATCAAACACCAAACGTCGGCGCTTCGATCACCCTTCGCGGCACCGTCACGGGTCCGTTCACCGGACTGCTATGGCGCTTCAAGGGCTCGCCAATCAGCGGGGCGACGGGCCTCGAACTGCCGCTGAACAACGTCACGCTCGCCACTTCGGGCGCCTATGATCTCGTGGTGACCTCCGCCGGTGGCAGCTACACCAGCGCGCCGGTGAATGTCCGGGTGCGCGGCCCGGTGGTGCTCGACCAGGAACCGTTGCCGGCCGTCGGCGTCATTTCCAATTCCGTGAGCTTCGCGGTGAGCGCCTTTGGCCAGCTGCCGCTCGGCTACCAATGGCTGAAGGACGGCAATCCGGTCGCCAACGCCACCAACCGCACGCTGACGCTGACCAACCTCCAGCTCACCGCCGCCGGCGACTACGCGGTGAAGGTGACCGGCGGCGACGGCACCTCCGCGACCAGCGAACCGGCGTTCCTCACGGTCATCCCGCTCCCCGGAGCGACCGATCCGTCCTTCGCGCCGAAACTATTCCCCACGAAGGGCAACTTCACCTTTTCGCTCAATGGCATCGGTTTCGCCGCCGAGGGGCGGATCCTGATCTCGGGAAGGACCTTTAGCACGGTGTCCAATTCCACGGTGGACGTCATGCTGGCCCGGTTGAACGCCGACGGTTCCACGGACGACTCGTTCCACTTCGACCCCACCGGCCTCACGGAGTTTGTTGCGTTTAAGGTCCAGCCCGATGGCCGGATCGTCGTGCTGGTCCGCAGCAACGAAGGCGGTGGGCCCTATCTCGTCCGGCGGCTGAATGCCGACGGTTCGCCCGACGCCAGTTTCGCCACCTTCACTGTCAATCCGGGCTACGGCCTGGATCTGGGCCCCGACGGCAGCGTGTTTGTGATCGGCAACACCATCACCCGACTGTCGCCGGCCGGAGTCGAGGACACCGGCTTCCGCACCCGGGCGCAGGTCAATTCCGCGCTGCAATCCGCGTCCGTTGATCCGGCTGGCCGCATCTATCTGACCGGTAACTTCACCACGGTCGGCGGCGCACCCAGGTCGCAGATTGCGCGTCTGTTGCCGGACGGGGCGTTGGATCTGACCTTTGCCCCCACGAACGTCTTCACCAGCAGTTGGACCGTCACTGCGCTGGCGGACGGGGCGATCGTCTCCGATTTCCGCGGCTTCTACCGGCTCAACGAAACCGGCCGGGTGGACCCCGGCTACGCGTGGTCGCAGCTCCTGACCGCCTATGACCTCACCGCGTCGGGAGGCTTGGTCGGAGTATCGCAGCTCACCGACCCGCCGCAGGCCGTCATCCTCACGGCGGATGGCACCGGCGCGCAGCCGTTCAGCCGGTTCAACGTCCCCCGTTCCGCTTCCGGACCCTACACCTTCATTCGCGTCGGCCCCGACGGCGCGTTCTGGGCTGCCTTCGGCGGAACCATCGTCAAACTCAACGGCACCGTGACGCCGCTGGCGTTGCTCACGTCGCCGCAGTCGCAGACCGTGAACGCCGGCTCGAAGGTGACGTTTACCGCCGCGGCCACCGGCACTTCGAAGGTGCGTTACCAATGGCAGCGCAACGGCGAAAACCTCACCGGCGAGACCAACGCCACGCTCGTCTTCAACAGCGCCCAGCCAGAGAACAACGGCGATTACGCCGTCGTGGTCAGCAACCGCTCCGGTTCGCAGACCAGCCGCGTCGCCACGCTGGTCGTGCTCGCCGCACCCGAAATTCTCTCGCTCTCCGGCGGCGGCGAACTCGGCCTCGGGAACACGCTGCTGCTCGGCGTGAACGCCCGCGGTGTCGCCCCGCTCAGCTACCTGTGGCGCCGCAACGGCACGCCGCTGGCCCAGGCCACCGCGGCCAGTTACACCAACCGCGCCGTCGCCCTCGGCGCCGCGGGCAACTACGACGTGGTGGTCGGCAATTCGCTGGGCTCGGTCACCAGCGCTCCGGTGGTGGTTACGGTCACCGTGCGCCCGGGCGCCGTCATCACCAGCTTCCCGACCAATGCCGGCAGCACTTTGGGGCTGACTGAACTCAACGTCCTGCCCAACGGCCTCTACTTGTCGGGTGGCAGCGCCTACAACCGCTTCGGCGAGCTTCAGTTCTCGCTGCCTTACCCTTACAACGGCGCGCCCGGCACCAGCCTCCTGCGGGACCGCGTCGCCGTGGATGCCGCGAACGGCCGCATCTACATGTCGCCCACCTACGCGATCCGGGCCTTCGACCTGAACGGCACGCTCATCCCCGGCTACCTCCCCAGCTTCACCGGGACGATCCGCGTGGAGGCGGACGGTGCGGTGCTGCTCTGGGCGAACGCCAAGCCGGTCCGCCTCGTCCCTGATGGCACGGCAGCCGCGGGCTTCATTCCCGCCGCGGGCGGGATCGGGGTCCAACCGCTGCCTGACGGGAAGATCCTGGTGCTCTCGGAGGCCCAGCGGATCTTCCAGGGCAACTTCGTCTTCGACACCACGGTGGTGCGGCTGAACGCCGACGGTTCGTTAGACCCTGCGTTCAAGCCGTCCACCAACGTCTTCCCGCTCGGCCGCCGGGCCGGGCGATTGGCGGTGGACCGGCAGGGGCGCTTCTTCGTCCTCGGCGGGTTTGAAAACTACAACGGACTGCCCCGGACGCGCATCGCCCGCTTCCTGTCCGACGGCGCGCTGGACCCGGCGTTCGTGCCGGCGGCGATCAACGGGGAAGTGATGGAGCTCGCCGAACAGGTAAACGGCAAGCTGGTGATCGTGGGCGCGTTCACCCAGGTGGACGGCCAGTCCCGCAGCCTGATCGCCCGCCTGAACGCGGACGGATCGCACGACCCGAGCTTCAATCCCGGCACCGGCTTCACGCGAACCGCTGGGCAGAACATCGCCTACGATGTCGCCCTCCTGCCCACCGGCGAGATCCTCGTCGCCGGCACCTTCGACCGGGCGGACGGCCTGCTGCGGAACGGCCTTGCCCTGCTGACCGGCGACACGCTCGACCTCTACTTCACCCGCGAGCCGGCCGACGCAGAACTGGCCCTGGACGGTTCCGTGGAACTGGTCGCCGCCGGCATGGGCACGAGCGCGGTGACCTACCAGTGGTTCAAGGGCGGCGAGGCGCTGACCGGCCAGACCGCGCCGACGCTCGCGCTCACCCGTGCCACCGCCGCCACGGCGGGCGACTATCGCGTCGTCATCCGCAACGCTTCCGGCGAACTGTCCAGTCGTGTGGCCAAGGTCGGGGTGATCACGCCGCCCGCGGTCACCCAGCCGCCGGTGTCCGTGGTCGCCAACGTGGGCCAGACGGCCACGTTCAGCGTCACGGCGACCGGCCTCCGCCTGGGCTACCAATGGCGGCTGGGCGACGATCCCGTCGCCAACGCGACCAACGCCACGTTGAACCTGCCGACGGTCAAGGCCACGGACGCTGGCCGCTATTCCGTGCGGGTCTTCAATCCCGCCGGCGAAATCACCGCGGGACCGGCCCAAATGCGCGTCCGCCCGGTCAAGACCGCCGCCGTGCTGCCGACCAACGGCCTGGTGGGCGTGCATCACTTCGACGGCACCCTCGTGGAAGAGGCCAACCGCTACGCCTCCAGCCGAAAAGGCTCAGGTGGGTTCGGCGCCGGCTACGACGGTGAGGCAGTGCGAATCACCACCGGCGCCGATTCGGTGCAACTGGGGCAAGGACCGCCCACCATGTTCGGCACCGGCTACACCGTCTCCTTCTGGATCCGGCCCGAAGTCGAGACGTCGCTGAACGTCTACGCCTTCGTCGTTGGCAACCGGGAGCACTACCTCTTCCTCGGCGGCAACGACACTACCACGCTCGGCAACCGTATCTTCTTGGCGACCCGCGGCTTCAAGTCGGTCCATTCCAGCGATGACCGGGCCTACGTGCCCAACCTCGTCGGCAAGTGGACGCACTTCATGGTCGCCTACAACGGCCAGGGTTACGCGGAGGCCGGCAATTACGCCATGTATGTGAACGGCGAACCGCTGGCTCTGGCCAGTTCCTCGAACCTGATCGGCGGCTCGGCCCGGGGCGGCAGTGAATTCGGCCGCTACGGCGGCGGGGCCAACGGGGCTTCGGGCGCCTTCCTCCTCGACGAGGTCCGGCTCTACAACCAGGTGCTGTCGGCGAACGATGCCAGCCGCCTCGCCAATCCCGTTTCGAGCGACTTGCCGCCCGTGCTCGTCACCCAGCCGGCGGGCGGCACCGCCTCCCCGGGCGGGAGCTTCGCCTTCAACGTGTCTGCCACCGGCGACGGCCTCTTTTACGAATGGTATCGGGGCGCCACGCTGCTGCCCGACGCGGACGGAGCGGCGCTGGCCTTGAACAACGTGAGTGTGGCCGACGCGGGTGACTACCACGTAATCATCTCCAACCGCGGCGGCAGCACGAACAGCGCAACCGCAACCCTCGTAGTGAACGCAGTGGCCGATCCTTTCGTGACGTGGGCCACCGGCGCCGGCCTCACCGGCGACAACGCCCAACCGGGCGCGGATGCCGACGGCGACGGCGCAAACAACCTCGCCGAGTTCTACTACGGAACTTCCCCGACCGCGGGCGCGGAACGGCCGTCGTTCCCGGTCGCCAACGTCAAGGTCGGCGGCGTGGATTATCCGGCGGTGACGATCATCCGCCGGCAGAGCGCCGGGACCGCCCAACTGACGACGCGGGTCGCCAGTTCGGTGCTGTTCACCGATGACCTCGGGTCGACGGTGGTCTCCACCACGCCGCTGCCAGACGGTTTCGAACGGGTCGTGATCCGGTCCAACTCGCCACAAGCCGGCCAACAGAACCAGTTCTTCCGCTTCGTCGTGCAACAATGACGGAAGCCATCGTCGGGGTCGGCCACCAACCCGCCCCGACGGCCGGGACTCCGGCTGGCCATCCCACGTGCGTCCCGTCACTTTGGTTGCGATGACGCTGACGCGCTATGGTCCGGACGCTTGGCTGCTTCGTTTCGCCGACCGGGTGGACGAAGCGGCCTTTGTGTCGGCTCGGCGACTGGTGGCCGGGTTGGAACGGAACCCCCTGCCCGGCCTTGCCGAATTCGTCCCCGCTTTCACGACGCTGCTGCTGCGTTTCCGGGCCGGAGCGATGCCCGGCGAAGCCGCGTTGCGCGCCGCGTGCGAAACTTGGCAGTCCGGTGCTGATCCGGCCGGGCAAGACGGGTTGGTCGAACTTCCGGTGTCCTACGACGGACCCGACCTCGGACGGGTGGTCGATCAAGCGCGACTGTCCGCCGCCGACGTGATCGAGCGTCACTCCGCGGCGATCTATCGTGTCCATTGCCTCGGTTTTGCGCCGGGCTTTCCCTATCTGGGCGGACTCGACCCGCGGCTGCGCACGCCCCGGCTCGCGTCGCCGCGCCCGCGGGTGCCCGCGGGCAGCGTCGCCATCGGTGGCGAGCACACCGGCATCTACAGCATCGCGAGCCCTGGCGGTTGGAACCTGATTGGCACGACCCGCGAGCCGCTCTTTGTTCCGCGGGCGGCCTCGTGGGAAACCATGTTCCGGCTGCGGGCGGGCGATCGGATCCGCTTCCGTCCCGAAGCTGGATTGGCTCCTGCCACGGCGGATGATCCGGCCGCCGCCGCTCCAATCGTCTTGCCTCGCCTGCAAATCATTTCACCCGGAACCGGCCTCAGCGTGCAGGACCACGGTCGTCCTGGCTTCGGCCGTTTTGGGGTCCCCACTGGCGGAGCAATGGATCCGGTGGCGGGCATCTGGGCCAACCGGCTGCTCGACAATCCCGAGTCCGCCGCCGTGCTCGAACTGTGCCTGCAAGGCCAGCGGGTGGAAGTGCTGGCGGACAACTGGTGCGCCGTCACCGGTGCCAGCGCACCGCGCGGGCGCGAACGGAATTCCGCGTTCCGGGTGCGGGCTGGTGAAGTGCTCGAATTTCCGCCCGGACCGGCTGGCGTCTGGACGTATCTGGCAATTCCCGGCGGCTTCGGAGGCGAAGCGGTCCTCGGTTCGCTCAGCGCCAATCCCCGCGCCGGCATTGGGCGAACTCTGTTCGCCGGCGATCAACTGGGCGTCCAGTTCCAGTCCTCGTTCCGGCTGCCGAGCGCCGTGGCGGGCCGCAGCGTTCCCCGCAATGAAACGCCCGACCTGAGGGATCCGTCGCCCCTCCGGGTCTGGCCCGGCCCGCAGTGGGATTCGTTCTCGGCGGCGGACCGCGAGCGGTTCTTCGCCGGCGAGTGGACCGTTTCCAGCCAGTGCGACCGCGTGGGTTACCGCCTCACCGGCCCAACCCTGAAACCCGAACCCGCGGAGCTCATTTCGGAACCGGTCCTCCCCGGTTCGATTCAGGTTCCAGCGGGCGGGCAGCCCGTCGTGACGATGCCCGACGGCCCGACGATCGGGGGTTATCCGAAGCTCGGGCTGGTTGATTCCGCGGACTTGCCCCGCCTCGCCCAGTGCCGTCCGGGTCAGCCGGTCCGGTTCGTGGCGCTGGCCTGAGGCGCGATTTCCCCACTTCGCGTCGGCGCGACTTTGCGGTTTCCTTCCGCCGTGACGCTGGACCTCAACTGCGACCTCGGCGAAGGCGAACCGTGGGCGCGGACCCGCGCCCTGATGCGGCACGTCACCAGCGTCAACGTGGCCTGCGGCGTTCATGCGGGTGACGCCACCACGATGGAACGCTGTGTCCTGTTGGCTAAGGGACTTGGCGTGCGGCTCGGCGCGCACCCGGGTCTGGCCGGCGCATTGGGTCGCGGCGAAGTCCGGCTCACTCCGAGTGAACTGCGAACGTTGCTGCTGCATCAGGTGGGCGCATTCCATCGGTTGACCGAAGTTCACCGGGTTCGGCTGCATCATGTGAAACTGCATGGTTCACTTTACCACGCGGTGGAACACGACCCCGCGCTCGGGCGGTGCTATGTCGAGACGATCGGGCGTCTTTTTTGCGGACTGCCGCTCTACGCGCTGGCCGGCGGCCGCGTGGCGGCGCTGGGGCGCAAACTGGGCGTGCCGGTCTGGGAAGAAGCGTTCGCGGACCGGGCGTATCGGGAGGACGGCTCGCTGGTGCCGAGGGGTCAACCGGGCGCGGTGCTGTCCGATCCGGCCGCAGCGGCGGCACGGGTCCGTTCGCTGCGGGAACACGGCGGTTGGACCAGCGTCACCGGCACCCTGCTGAAGCTGAAGCCGCGCACGCTCTGCTTGCATGGCGACACCCCGGGTTCGGTTCGACTCGCCCGCGTCGTCCGGCTCGCACTGACGTGACTCGTGTCCTTGGCAGAGCGCCCGGACAAAACCGTTGACCCTGCGCGACGCCGGGCGGCATTTTGGCCACAGCATGTTCCCCGTGTCGTTTCGTTTCGCTGCCGCATTGGGCGGCTCGCTGCTGTTGCTTTGGGGTGTCGGCTGTTCGGCTCCGGAACATTCCGGTCGAACCAAGATTGCACCGGCACGAAGCGCTCCCGTGGCGGGCGTCCGTCTGTTCGAGACGAACGATGTCGTCCGCGTGGAACTGAACGGCCAGCTCTTCACCGAATACCACTTCCGCGACGTTTCGCGGCCGTTCCTGTTTCCCGTGCTTGGCCCCGACGGCGAGCACTTCACGCGGCAGTGGCCCCAGGCCGATCCCGGCGGCGAGGAGCGGGATCATCCGCACCATCACTCCGTCTGGTGGTCACACGGTGAGGCCAACGGGCAGGATTTCTGGAGCGAGACCGACAAAGCCGGCCGCACGGTTCACCAGTCGTTTGCCGACCTGAAGTCAGGCGCGAACACCGGCTCGCTCACCACCCGGAACCGGTGGATCGCGAAAGACGGCAAGGTCATCGCCTCCGACGAACGCACGCTGCGCTTCCATCGCCCGCGCGGCACGGAACGCACGGTGGATTTCGAAGTCACCATCTTCGCTTCGAACGGCGACCTCGTGCTCGGCGACACGAAGGAGGGCACCATGGCCATCCGCCTCGCCGAATCCATGCGGCTTACCCAGCCCAAGAACAAACCCGGCCTCGGGCACATCGTGAATTCCGAGGGCGTGAAGGACGGCGAAACGTGGGGCAAACGCGCCAAGTGGGTGGACTACCACGGCCCGGTCGGCGCGAAAACGGTCGGCGTCGCCATGTTCGATCATCCGTCCAACCCGCGCTACCCGACCTGGTGGCATGTGCGCGACTACGGTCTGTTCGCCGCGAATCCGTTCGGCCTCCACGACTTTGAGAAAAAGGAGAAGGGCACCGGCGACCTCAAGATTCCCAACGGCCAGAGCGCCACGTTCCGCTACCGGATGATCTTCCACCAGGGCGACACCACGCAGGCGAACGTTGCCGCGGCCTTTGAAGAATGGGTGAAGGGCGCAAAATGAGATGGGACGGAGAACGGGGTGATGGTTCCAACGAATGCACGGGCGAACTGTGCGGCGGTGTTCCGCTACCCGCGTTTCCTCCTCACCCCGGCCCTCGCCCTGGGGGAGAGGGGGCAGCCCGCAAACACTTGGCCTGTTTATCGGTCAGACTGACGAAGACAGCGAAAACCCTCGCTGAATCGAAACCCACGGCCTGTGGATTCCCACACCGCAACGACATTCTCCCTCTCCTTCGGGGAGAGCAACGGGGTGAGGGGAAAGCGCACTTGGATTCAAACCGCCGCTCAGTCCATTTGAAGCAGGCGAACGTCGCCGCGGCGTTTGAATTATGGGTGAAAGCCGCGAAATGAAATCATCCGTGAGCATCGCTGCCAACGGAGGCTGGGTCACAAGTCGGGTTGTGCTCCGGCCTCGGGCACGGTTCTTCGGTTTTCTCTCGGTGATCTGGCTGTTTGTCGCCCTAACTGCGTCGCTCCCGTTATGCAATGGCTGGCCTCAATCATTCGGCTTCTTGGAGTGGTTATGTGCCGTCTTGCTGTTGCTTCAGCCGCTGTGGTGCGGGCTTGCGGTGGCCTTCTGGCTGACGGAGAAGCCGCGTCTGATTTCCGAACCGCAACCCAATCCCGATTACGATCCCCGTAAGCTGCATTAAGAAAAACGGCTTCCTGCCTTCCTGCGTTCCAAATTCCATCACCTCCACGCCATGAACACCACTCGTCGTGACTTCCTCAAAACGTCCGCGCTCACCGCGGCGGCCCTTGCCACTCCCAGTTTCCTCACCGCCGCGTCCGCGTCGCGCGTGATCGGCGCCAACGATGAGATCCGCGTCGCCGTCGTCGGCTTCAACGGCCGCGGCGCCGACCACATCGGCGGAGTTCGCAGCCTGCGCAAGAAGGGCGACAAGGTCCGCATCGTCGCACTGTGCGACGTGGATTCCGAAGTCCTCGCCAAGGGCGTCGCGGACTTCGAGAAGCAGGGCGACCAGGTCACCGGTTACCGCGACCTCCGGAAACTGCTCGAAGACCCGGACATCGACGCCATTTCCATCGCTTCGCCCAACCACTGGCACGCGCTTGGCGCCATCTGGTCGGTGCAGGCCGGCAAGGATGTCTATCTCGAGAAGCCCGTTTCCCACAACGTCTGGGAAGGCCGCAAGATCGTCGAGGCCGCCCGCAAATATGGAAAGATCGTCCAGACCGGCACGCAGAGCCGGTCCAGCCAGGCCATCAAGGAGGCCGTGGAATGGGTCCGCGCTGGCAACCTCGGCAAGATCAAGGTCGCCCGTGGCCTCTGCTACAAGCCGCGCAACAGCATCGGCAAGGTGACCGCCGCGACTCCGATTCCGGCCCAGATCGACTACGATCTCTGGTGCGGCCCGGCGCCGATGAAGCCCCTGATGCGCTCCAAGCTGCACTACGACTGGCACTGGGTCTGGGACACCGGCTGCGGCGACCTCGGCAACCAGGGCATCCACCAGATGGACATCGCGCGTTGGTTCCTCGGCGAGATGGAGCTCAGCCCGCGTGTCTTCAGCGTGGGCGGCCGGCTCGGTTATGTGGACGACGGCGAAACGCCCAACACCCAGTTCGTCTTCCACGACTACGCCAAGGCCCCGCTGATCTTCGAGGTTCGGGGTTTGCCCGAAAAGGTGGGCGCCAAGCAGATGGACAAGTATCGCGGCGGCAGTGTCGCGGTCATCATCGAGTGCGAAAACGGCGACGTGCTGGTGCCGAACTATTCGGCCGCCATCGCCACGGACAAGTCCGGCAACGAGATCAAGAAGTGGTCCGGTGCGAAGGATCACTACGAAAACTTCTACGCCGCGATGCGCTCCCGGAAGCACACCGACCTCAACGCCGACATCCTCGAAGGCCATCTGTCGAGCGCCCTCTGCCACACCGGCAACGTCAGCGTGCGGCTCGGCCAGAAGCTCGCCCCCGAAGCGATCAAGGACCGGCTGAAGAGCAATCCGGCCGCGAACGCGACCTTCGAACGCATGGCCGCGCATCTCGCGGCCAACGAGGTGGACATCGCCGCCACGCCGCTGGCGCTCGGCGAGTTCCTCGAAATGAACCCCAAGAAGGAACGGTTCACCAACAGCCGGAAGGCGAACGAAATGCTGACCCGCGAATACCGGAAGCCGTTCGTGGTTCCGGCAAAGGTGTAGTTTCATCTCCGTGAGGGGCGCGAACGACGGATAAACCTTCGTTCGCGCCCTTTGCTTTCCACGGTGTGTGGGCGATGGACCTTTGTCGGGCGCCAGGCCCAATAACGGTTCCCAGCGCGGTCCGGATCGCTAGATTCCGGACGTGCCTCCATCGCACTCCGAATTCAAGCAGGCCGTCATCCTCAACACGCTGCGGTCATGCCAGCTGTTCAGCGGCCTGCCGCCCGCGGACCTGGAGGCGATTGCTGAACTGATCGCCGTCAAGCCGCTGGCGAAGGGGGACTATCTCTTCCACGAAGGCGAACCGGCGCACGGCTGCTATGTCGTCCAGAGCGGCGCGGTCAACGTCCACCGCGTGACGGCGGCCGGAAAGGAACAGTCGATCCACGTCTTCCGGCCGGGCGAATCCTTCGCCGAAGCCACGCTGGCAACGGACCGCGGCTACCCGGCGGACGCCCGCGCGATCGAGCCTTCGCAGGTTCTGCTCGTGCAAAAGGCGGGGTTTCTGGCGCTGCTCCGGCGCAGCCCGGAACTCGCCCTGCGGATGCTGGGCTCCATGAGTTCGCACCTGCGGGTGCTCATCGGGCAGATCGAGGACATGACCCTGCGCGACGTCGAGACGCGCCTCGCCCACTGGCTGGTGAAACGGTGCCCGAATCCGGCCGCCACCGAGCCGTGTCCCATCGACCTGCGGATCACCAAGCGGGAGATCGCGGCCGAACTCGGCACCGTGAGCGAAACCCTCTCGCGCACGCTCGCGAAGTTCCGCGAACGGCGTCTGATCACCGTGAAGGGCCGCGTGATCACCGTGCTCAGCCCGGTCGCCCTCCGGGCCTTGGTGCGCCGGAACCTGGGGGAATCGGACTGATCGTCGGGTCGGCGTCCGGCTAGGTGGTCGTGGTCGAGTTGACTCCCTCTCCCTTCCGCGGAAGAGGGGAGAGGGCTGGGGTGAGGGGTCTTCACCGTGGCCCCCGGCTTGACCGCAGGATGTCACCTTCCTTCGGGGGAACGAAATGCGCGTCGGCCGTGTCGAGCTGCGCGAGTTCCTCCGCCGGCACCCGGCGCGTCAGGGCCGCCCAGATTTCCAGCAGGCAGCCTTCGCGGTTCCGGCTCCAATCCAGGTTCCAGATGCGCAGCAATTCTATGCCCTTGGCCGCGAGGCAGGCGTCGCGCTCTGTGTCGTGTCCCCGTTGTCCGGGCAGGCCGTGACCGAAGCCGTCCAATTCCACGGCCAGCTTGGCCAGCGGGCAGAAGAAATCCAAAAAGTAGGGCGCGACCTCGTGCTGGCGACGGAACTTGAAGCCGGCAAAACGGCGGCTGCGAAGATCCTTCCACAGGCCCCTTTCCTCCGCCGTCTGTTCGCGGCGAAGGCGGCGGGAGAATTCGTTGTGGTTGCGGAGCGGCATGGCGGCGGGCGTTTGGGAACACGAGGGCGTGTGGCAAGTCGGAGGACGAACCCCCCACCCCTGCCCTCTCCGCCTCGCTGTATGGACTTGGGACATGGTGGACGGGTGTGCGGGGACATGGTGGACAGGTGCCGCCGAGCGGCGGCAGCGTGGTTTCCTATGCCCTGGCCTGTG
>JAYUSF010000085.1:0-6757 GCA_043755815.1 Verrucomicrobiota bacterium | reverse complement strand
GGAGCGCGGAGTCGTTGGGTGCGCTCATGCTCACCAGCGCCGCTGGATTGCGGGTGCCGCTGCGGGAACTGGCCGATGTTTTCCTTGCCGACAGCCGCAGCGTCATCGTCCACGAGAACGCGCAGCGCCGCCAGCAAGTTACCTGCAACGTCGCGGGCCGCGACAGCGCCAGCTTCCTCAAGGAACTCAAACGCCGGGTCGCCGTCGAAGCCACGCTCCCGCCCGGTGTGTATCCGACTTACGGCGGCTCCGCCGAAGCGCAGCGTGGAACTCGTCGGGAACTGCTGGTTCACTCCACTCTCGCGGGCGTTGGCATCCTTCTTCTGTTGGCCGTCGTGCTCCGCAGCGGGCGCAATGTGCTGCTCGTGCTGGCCAACCTGCCGTTCGCCCTCGTTGGCGGGGCGCTGGCTGTTTTCGCGGGCGGTGGATTGCTCTCGGTCGGTTCACTCGTGGGCTTCGTCACGCTGTTCGGCCTCTCGATGCGGAACAGCATCATGCTCATCTCTCACTACGAACATCTGGTGGTCAAAGAGGGCTGCGAGTGGAATCTCAATACGGCATTGCGTGGTGCGAGCGAACGACTGGTTCCCATCCTGATGACCGCACTCGTCACTGCTCTCGGCCTGCTGCCGCTGGCCCTTGGCGGCGAAAGCGCCGGTGGAGAAATCGAAGGCCCAATGGCCATCGTCATCCTCGGTGGACTCATCACCAGCACTGCGTTGAACCTGCTCGTGCTGCCGGTGCTCGCGTGGAAGTGGGGAGGATGGGAATTCGGAGATAGTCAAAGCGATTCAGCCTTCATTTGATACCGAACCGATCTTCTACTTGCTGCCTCTCGATTATCCGTGCGCGACGTTCGGGCGCGTATTCTATGCTAGTGCTCCGGGCCTCAAGGCATTGCTCGTTCCTGCGCTCCACCTTGACCCTCCTCCCCCCGCCAAGATTCCTGCCTTTAGGATTGGATCGCGGAGGTGTGCGCTTTAAGGCGGTCAACGAACGCGGCTGTCACTAGGTCCGCAGGCGGACCCGACTGCGGCAGGGTGATGACACTCGATGACACAGGCCCTGCTTCCAGCACCGCCTCTACTTCTGGGCCGGAACCTGGTTCGGATTCGCAGGGGTGGTTTTGGAAGCTCCGCCTGCGTTTCCCGATGCGTCCCCTTGCTGTTTGAGTGCTCGCTTGAGGTTCGCCAAGTCGCCAGGGAAGTTGCCCTTCTCCCACTGCATGTTCTTCAGCTCGAAGGAACGCAGCCAACCCTCCGTGAAATCCTTCTCCTGATTCGTGGCCGTGAGGATCAAGGCCTGAAGGTATAGATTGTGGGATTGCCGGGCGACCGGGGCGTGGGAGACCTCCTTTTTGGCGTAGGGCAAAAGGTCACCCAGCTTCACTCCTCCGAGATTCAAGGCGGCGTGCTCGGGTGTCAGGGTTAAGTCGGCATTGCAGAACCACTGGCCTCTTGGGGTTGTGGAAGCGAGCACATCAATCAGGGCATTCAACTCGAAGGACCATGGCGCGATGTTTGGCCCGGAATGCCGTTTGGCTTCTCCCCGTTGAAAGGCGAGGAACTTCTCCAGCGTCAGTGCAAACATCTCCGAGTCCGAAGGGCCTTTGGCAATGCGCTCGTTCAGTTCCGCAATGGCCTTCTTGAGTTCCTCAATTTCCTGTTGGGTCTTCTTCCCATTGTTCTCCGCCAGCGACAACTGGAGTTTCAGATACTCCCGCTGATCCGGATCGCTCAACTCGGTTCCTTCGAGGTTCGAGAATACCCTTCGAGGCTTGGATTCGGTCGGGGGTTTGTCGGGGGTAGCTGTCTTGGTGGGATCGGCTCCAGGACCGTCCGCTCCCAGAGCCACGATGGCGGTCGCCCCGAGCAGAAAGCCCCGCCCCACCAGCGGAAGCGCGCTGAACCAGGGTTGTCCCAGGCTTCGCCGTCGCGGCGTGTCTGATCGGCCCTCGGCAGTCATGTGGGAAGCATTGCCGGGGAAGATCCCTCCGGACAAGTTTTTGAAAAGGAGGATGAGGGGTGAGGGTTGTTTGATGGCACAATCCTCGAAAGCACAAACCTTCGGAATAACCTCTCAGCTGGCAGACGGGTTCAACGTCGTCGGGCTTGGGGCCTTCAGGCGGTGAACGAATGGCTGTCAGCCGGGGGCAGTGATTCTCCGTTGACCACGCGTTCGGCGAGGCCCCAGAGTGCTTTGTTCAGGTTCACCCGGGAATCAATTCCACGGAGTGCCCGCACCGAACGCAGTTTCCCACGCCGGTCCCGGTGATGGTCGGAGGCACCGCCGCGAATCAGATTTTCCTGCAATCGGTTAAGCACCGTCCACAGGTCCGTCCGCTCGTCCTCCGGTCGCCGGGTCTTCAGCAGCGTTTCCGGCTCCACCGGGGGTTTGCCTTGTCCTTCGTAACGCAGCCGAAGGGCGTGCGCGGCGAGGGAAAGGGATTCCCGGGTTTCCAGGAAACGCTCCGAGAAGCGGTGCACCATTTCCCCAACCCTCGGCATGCTGTTGAGGATCTGGAAGCTGGAGGCGACCACCGCTTCACTCTCCAGTCCCGAATGCCGGAACCGGATGGCTTGGAATGAGCCTTCGCTCAGGACCAGCCCGTTGCTGCAAATGCGCCGGAAGATTCCGGCGTGGAGCTGATATGCACAGCCCGTGTCGTGGGAGTTGATCAGCACCAGCTCGACGTTCCACTCGTCGAGCGTTTGCATCTGCTCAGCACGGCGGAAGCGGATCAGATGTTTCTGAAAGCCCCGCCGGGCTTCGGTGCGGATGCGCTGTTCCTCCACCGTCACCGGCACCCAGTCCTGTTTCCGCAACCCTTCAACAATCTGGGCCGTGGGGACGAAGGTGTAGCGGCGGCTGACCCCGGCCATCGGAGCCTCGGCAAAAATGCTCGGGGCCTGACGCCGGAGGGTGTCTTCGCTCAAGGCCGTGGCCTTGAACTGTGAATAGACGGAATCGCTCATGGGGATGCTCTTTCAAGGCCGCCCACCGACGGAGTCGGTTTACGCTGTGAATGAACTGATCCTCGACCAGGCGCCGGGCGGCACCTGTTTCCGGTCGAAGACTTCCCCACCGGCCACGAACTCAAGCGAGTCCGGCCTTGGGAAAATCGTTTCGGAAAGAGATGCGGGCTCGGTGACGAGTCGCGCTAAGGATTCCGGTGAAAACCGTGAACCTGCTTCTACCCACCTTGGTTTTACCGCAAACGGCGTTTGTTAGTCAAAACGGGTCCTGGTCGATCCACGTCATGGATGGGACCGGGGTGACCCAACCGCCCGGATTCGCTCTGACATTTCTGCGGTGAAGAACGGCCGGTCGGTTCCTTAAGAAATCGGGCAGTGGTAAAATCGGTCCGGTCAGGAGGTGCCCATGCAGTCATTCGATCAGGCCGACAACACCCAATTGCTTTCCCGATTGGCGGGGAAACCCGTCGCGGAGTCGCTGATGCAGCGCTATGGCGGGCTCACCAGTCTGGCCCAGGCGTCATTCGACGAATTGCAGCAGGTCAAAGGCGTCGGGCAATCCAAGGCCGCGGCCATCAAGTCCGCCTTCCTGCTGGCCCAGCGGTTGACGCAGGAAACCCACCGTGAATCCCCGGTGCTCGACAACCCGGGAAGCATTGCTGACGTGCTGCGCGAACCCAACCGGCTCTATGCCGTGGAACACTTTCAAGTCCTCTGCCTGAACACGCGCCGCCGCCTGATTGCCGTCGAGAACATCGGCCAGGGCATTCTCGACCAGGTGCTGGTCCATGCCCGTGAGGTCTTTGCGGTGGCCATCGCCAAACGGGCGTCGGCCATCGTCCTCGCCCACAATCATCCCGGCGGGGACCCGACCCCGAGTGAGGCGGACATCCGCGTGACGCGCGACCTCATCCGCGCTGGGCAATTACTCAACATCGAGGTTCTCGACCATGTCATCATGGGCCGGAGCACGACCGAGCGCCCGAAGGACTACACGTCCCTTCGGGAGCTGGGCTATTGGGCCTGACCGGGATGCCGGAACTACTCCGGCGTCCGCTCCATCATTTCATCCAGCAACACCTTCAGCACCTGTTCCGGGGTCTTGTCGCCGGTATCCACTTCGGCCCCTTTGGGCGGAAAGAAGGTCTGCTTGGCGTCGTCGCGGTCGCGTCTCGCCACCGCACCGCTGTCCACCCGCCCGGAATCGCGCAGTTCGCGAATGGCGGCAGGGGCGCGGAAGTAGAATTGGTAGGGCGTGTCCGGGAAGACCTTCATGCCCATGTCCCGCCCCAGCACAATCATTCGTCCGCCCAGGTAGAGACGGCGCAGCGTGGCGTTCACCATGGCGCGAACCAACGGGATCTGCGCCACCTTCGGAACCAAGGCTCCGACGGAGACCAGGCTGGCGTCGGTAAACAACCCGCTGTTCACCGTGGCAAGGGCTTCCAGGACTCCTCGGTCGTTGGGGCGGATGACGGCGTCCAGCCGCGCTCCGGCGCAAAAGGATTCCACCGCGTTCCGGTCGTCCAAATCGACTTCCGCGACCAAGGCGGCTTGTGTCACCGACCGATAGAAGCGGCCGGAGTCCACCAGCAGCCCGCCCAGTGCGCGGGCAAGCAGTTCGCCCGCCGTGTTCTTGCCGGTGCGAGCCTGGCCATCAATCGTGACCACCAGGTCCGCCGGGAGCCGGTCCAAATCCGGTCTCGCCGGAACCGGCTTCGGAAAGGGAATCAGGTTCCCTCCCTTCGGGGTCGCCTTCTTGCCGGGATTCGGGTTCTTGTTCTGTATGTCGCTCATTTGAGTCACTCCTAAAGAATGTTCGTTCAGGGTTGCAGTCGCTGGGACCAGCCCTTTCCGAACAGGATAAATCGAGGGGGCAGCCCAGCGGCCCGGACGCCCGTGGGCCAAAGGGGCGGACCGGCTTTCTCCGTTGCCGAAGGGTTCCCGACGGCACGGGTTCCAGCCCGGCCGCCTTGCGGCGGCGGTTGATGGATCGGACCAGGATGCGCAACTGGTCCCGCACTGGGGCGTAGGGTTCGTAATGCAACGAACCCAGAATCCGGCAGAGGTCATCGACCGACCGGTGGACCGCCATCCGACCCAGGTGAGCCTTCAAGGCCGCAAACTCCCCCCGCTCGATGCGGACCGAGGCGTGGAGCGGGCCACCACCTCGGGCGGGACGGCAGCCGATGGCGTAGCCCATGAATCGGAGCGGTTGTCGTCGGATGTCCCGAACGAGCGTTCCTTCTGAACCGAAGAACGGGTGTTCGCCGTGGGTCGCCAACAGAACGAAGAACTCGCCGTGGCGCAGATATTGCAGGCTGGCGTGGCCCCGCTTGCGCCGCCTGCACCGAGTCCACTTCGAGACGGCGATCCCGTAACGTTCGACCAGCTTCCGGTCGATGACCTCCGGGTCCTTGTGCGTCGGGATGCCACCCGGGACGTAGAAGTAGTAGCCGCGCCCGACGTAGCACACGGCCAGCTGCTGCACGAATCCCGCCACCGAGGTGGCGACGCACCGGTAACCCATATTCACGCCTCCACCGGCTGTTATGGAGGCGTGAAGGTGGGAAGTTGCATTGGGGGCGCAACTTTCCCGAAAGCCCAAACCCTACAGCACCTTGCAGTGCTCAAAACCACGTCCAACCTCGTCGTCCTCAAAACCTCGTGTTCGCGCTGCGCGCAGGTTTCTCGTCCGGCTCCGTTGTCCGAAGCTGTATTCCTGCATCGCAGTTGCGCAATCCATAGTGGTTGCGCCTGATAATCCCTAATCCCGTTGCGTTCCCGAAAATCGTTTTCTTGTTCAGTTGCCTTCGATCACCGCCGCCTGTCCCCAGGTCACGCGGGTTCGAACGAATATTCTCTCGATGGAGAACTGGCCGGTGGGGGATCGGACCCCACCGACCTTGGACCTCATTTTGAGACGGGTTAATCCCGTCGTTCCTTTCGTGTGCGCTTTGTGCCCGGCACCACCCGTAAGCACGCGCCCGTCGCTTCAACTGCCTTGCTGAAACGACACCCCGCCCGTTGTCTCCCGGAGGAAACGCGGATGGGGTGCGGACCATCGTCCGCTCCTACTTGGAACACTCTCATCGAAGTGCGGCGTTTGAATCATCGGCTGACTTGGCCGACACCGGATACCACTCCGGTAGCCACACTCCTTGCACGGTTAGTCTGACTCTTCGCTACAGCAGTCACGTCGGTAGGACGACTTCGTCCGTTCCTTCCAGGGATGGCCGAGGCTTCCGCCTCGGCATCGTTTGCGATCCCCGCTGGGGGACCGATTTCAGGGGCTAGAATACAGAAGCTGCTCCCTTACCCGTCCTGGTTGGTCTTTCCCGATTCGGCTCCGTCTCTGCTGCGGCTTACTGGCAAGGGCTTGATGCCCCTCTCATCGTTGAGCTTTTCACGGTCTGCTTTTTCGGCAGAACCCCGGAGGTTGTCCCCCTCCGGCCGGTCGGTCTTGCGACCGCCGGGCTCCCGACGCCAGCGTGCGTTACGCGAACCTTACGAGCATTGCACCCGATTGGCCCCAAGGGCTGTGGTCACGCGTCCCGCCGGGGGATTTGGAGGCTGCCCTCCTCACCCACTTTGAATCCGACAACTCCGCCGATTTGCACGGCAGAGCCTTTCCCGTTCGCCCGTATTCGCGGGGCGAAGCCCCGACGCCATGAGATAGAATCTGGAGATTACTCCCGGTTGGTGACCGGGGATTACTTCCAAAAGCCTCTCTCGAACGTGGCGGGCCACTCTCGTGGCACCACGCTCTACGGAACATGAAC
>JAYUSF010000084.1:0-6780 GCA_043755815.1 Verrucomicrobiota bacterium | reverse complement strand
TCCAAAAGCCGCTTAACCCCCTTGCCAACCAACACCGTTGCTCTCCCCCGGGGAGAGGGTCAGGGTGATGGCTGGCCAGCTTCACACTTCCGTCCACGTCCAGCCTCAGTTGCCAGCCATCAGAACTGCGGCCAGTTTCCGCGGGCGGGGTCGCGATGCACCCAACTCTGCCAACGCTCCCACTTCCGGCTTCCGCCTTCCTACTTCTCCCCGCCATCCTCCCGCCATGTCCCCGCTGAAACATCTCCTGCTCACCCTCACGCTGGCCACGTCGGCCCTGACCGCCTTCGCCGCCGCGCCGCCCGTCGCCAGCCGCACCGAGATCATCTACGGACGCAAGTTCGGGACGGCGCTCACCTTCGACGTGATCAAGCCCGAGAAACCCAACGGCTACGGCGTGCTCTACATGGTTTCCGGCGGCTTCTTTTCCAGCCACGAGGCCATCGGCGGTTCGCTCAAGGGCGGCCTGCTCACGCCGCTGCTGGAACGTGGCTACACCGTCTTCGCCGTCGTGCATGGTTCGCAACCGCGCTTCGTCATCCCGGAGATCACCGAGGACATCCACCGGGCAATCCGCTTCATCCGGCACCACGCGGCCGACTACGGCGTGAAGCCCGACCAGTTCGGCATCTTCGGCGCCAGCGCCGGCGGCCACCTGTCACTCACCATGGGCACGCAGGGCGGACCCGGCAAAGCCGACGCCAAGGACCCCATCGACCGCGAATCCAGCGCCGTGCAGGCCGTGGCCGCGTTCTTCCCGCCCACCGACTATCTCAACTGGCGCAACCAGGGTGACGACGCCGTGGGCGTGGGCGTGCTCAAGGACTTCAAGCCCGCGTTCGGCGCCCGCAGCGACACCACCGAAAGCCGTGCCGTGTATGGGAAGGAGATTTCGCCGCTCTACTTCGTGAAATCCACCATGCCGCCCACGCTGCTCATCCACGGCGACGCTGACGCGCTGGTGCCGATCTACCAGGCGGAGATCTTCGTGAAGCAGGCGGAGGAAGCCGGCGTGAAGGTGCCCGTGAAGCTGATCCGCAAGCCCGGCCTGCTCCACGGCTGGCCCGGCCTCGAGAAGGACGTGGTGACGTTCGCGGACTGGTTCGACGAGCACCTGAGGGGGGTGAAGAAGTGAGCGGACGATAAAGTCGCTCGCGCTCGCCAATCTTGGCCTTGATTGAAAGGGATTCGGAATGAAGACATACCTCAGTTGCTGGCGGCCGTCCGTGAGGCTGGCCTTGCTGGCATTGTTGCCGTCACTGTGCGGGTGCTTATGGATAGAGCCACGCAAAGTTCCAGTTCAAGGCACGCCGATTCCGCGAGAGTCCGTTAGATTTGTGACGCCGGGTCGGACCAGCAGCACCGAGATCTTTGGCAGGTTGGGGACCAATTACACTGGAATTAACCACGACCAGTCCGTTGCGTATCATTGGGATTCCGCGGGAATAGGGTTCCAGGTGAAACGGTATACGGCACATTTGCCCACTGAAGAGCTTCATGAGTTTGGTGAGCCCAGCACCGTCTCATGGCGGGCCTACTTCGTTGCCTTCGATGAACGTGGAATCGTCCGCGCCGCGCGGTTCAAGAAACTATCCATGGATAAGTCGGTTTCCGATCAGTTGCAGCGCTGGGAAGCAAGGCTGCCGTCCCGACACAACGAGACTCGCTCCGAGGCTGCTCCCGACCGTCGCTGATCCAGGTGCACAGCCTTTTTCCAGCTTCTGACCCCACTTCCCCGTGTCGTCCTTTCTCAATCCCCTAGGCCAGCCCGTCGGCACTCCCTTGACGAACTGGCAACCACCCGCTTGGCCGCCGCGGGCGACGCTCACCGGCCGCTTCTGCCGACTGGAGCCGCTCGACCCGGAGCGTCACGCGGCTGAACTCCATGCCGCCAACGCGCTCGACCCCGAGGGGCGGATGTGGACCTACCTGCCTTACGGACCATTCGCGGACTTCGCGGCCTATCGCGGGTGGATTGAGGCGAAGTGGCTTGGAAATGACCCGCTGTTGTTCGCCCTCGTGGACGCCGCCAGCCATCAGGCCGTCGGTGTGGCCAGTTACCTGCGGATCGACCCGCCGGCGGGCTCCATTGAGGTCGGGCATCTCGGCTATTCGCCGCTGCTCCAGCGCACGCCGGCCGCCACCGAGGCGATGTTCCTGCTCATGGCCCAGGCCTTCGCGCTCGGTTACCGCCGCTACGAGTGGAAGTGCGACGCGTTGAACGAACCCTCCCGTGCCGCGGCGTTGCGCCTGGGCTTCACCTTCGAGGGACTCTTCCGCCAGGCGACCGTGGTCAAAGGTCGGAACCGAGATACGGCGTGGTATTCGATCCTCGACTCGGAATGGCCGGCCTTGAGAACCGCCTTCGAATGCTGGCTCGCCCCGGAAAACTTCGGCCCGGACGGCCGGCAGCGGCAGCGCCTTTCGGAACTCACGCAACCCCGGAACTCAGCGGCCGCCTAATACTGCTGCGTGGATTCGTTCTCGCGGATGGGCCGTTCGAACTGGTCGCTGTGCAACTCGACCTGGAAGCGGGCGTCGTCCTCGGCGAGCGCCTTCACGACGACGCGCCAGGTGCTCACGGTCTTGACCTCCAAACTCGGGAGCACGTCCATCGTCAGCGTGTTGCCCTCGGCCTTCACCGGCGTCGGTCCCGTTCCGGAGACAAACTGCTGGCTGGCCGGCAGGGTGCAGCGGAGGTGCACGTTGGTGCCGGTCGCGGAGCCCTGGTTGGTCACCCGGATCTCGTAGGTGACCTCCTTGCCAACCTCGATCGGATCCTCGAGGTCGATCACCTCCAGCAGGATGGCCGCGATGCCGTTCACCCGGGAGGCACAAGCACCGGTCACCGCCGGTCCGCAGGCGCCGCGCACGCTCGGGGCGAAGTTCACCGGTCCGAGTTCGCGCCGGCTGAACGTGGCGCACACCTCACGGCTCGCGCCCGGAGCGAGCTCGCCGATTTCCCAGGTCACCACCCCGTTGGCCGCCGTGCCGCCTTCGGTCGAGCTCACCACCGTTGCGCCGTCGGGGACCGGCAGCGTCGCGACGGCCTTCCCTTCACTGCCGTCGCCAGCATTGTGAACCGTCAGGCAAACCGTCAGCGGCCGGCCGGCCAGCACCTGGGCCGGCGCGCTGCAATCGAGCTTCAGCACGGCGGCGTGAACCGCCGTCGCCGCGGTCGCCTCCACGGGGTTCCCTTCGGCGCAGGTCAGCCGCGCGACGTTGATGAACAGTCCCGCGCGGGTCGCCAGGACCGGAATGCGCACTTCACGGCCCTGCCCCGGCCGGAGCGTTCCAACGTCGATCGTGATTTCGGACTCGCCGGCGGTGGTCTTCAGGCCGTCGGGAAGCGGGTCCACGAGCCGGACCTGCGTCGCGGGCACGCTGCCGACGTTTCGATACACGAGCTTCAGCTCGAACGGCGCGCACAGGCCCGCCTCGGCCGGGGCCGACTTCACGAGGATCAGCTCCGGCTGGTCGGGGCCGAGATCTTCGAGGAAGAAGTTGCTGCACGGCTTGGGAGTCACGCAGCGGTAGCGGCGCCCCTTCGAGGAGAAGTTGAAGGCGTAGGCTTCGACCGGCTCCTTGCCGACCCAGAGGACGTCCTTGAGGCAGACCGGCTTTCCGTTTTCGCGCGAGGACATGAAGGGCATGCGTGTCCCGTAGGGCAGCCGGATGTCGGTGATCTCGGCCCTCTGGGCACCGGCGTGAAGATCAGCCACGTCACCGGTCCAGCCCCATTGGCGCAGGATCTCAGCGAAGTCCGGCTTCAGCTTCTCATTTCGGAAACGGTCGCGCAGGTCGTCGGGCGTGCGGAGCGGCGGTGCAAAGCGGAAGGCGGGATTGCCCAGCCGCGTGGCGCGATGTTCGGCGCGCGCGGCGGGCGCCAAGCAGAGACTCAGCACCAGCGTCAAGAGCAGCAACAGTGGCCCCTTGGATTTCATGGGGGGAAGGTCGGGAACGGTGCCGGGCTAAGCCAGCGAATTGTTCCGGGTGTCCGTTCCTCACCGGACCGGAGGCAGCAGAAACAGCCGGCCGTCACCCGCGCCGAACGAGAGCTGGATGCCCGGAAGTTCCGGACTGTCGTCAACCAACGGAACCTCCGCGCCGGTGGCCTTGTCCACTTCCCGGATTTCGGCCGCTTCCGCCGCCAAGGTCACCGTGGGCCAGGCGGTGAACGAATGGTCATGGTTCACCAGCAGCACGGCCCGCCGGCCGTCGGCATGGCGGAAGGTGCCGACCACAAACTCACCGTGGGGATCACTTCCCACGCGTTGCAGATTGCGGACCGGTGCGTTCGTGAGCGCCAAACCGGGCTCCTTGCCGGTGTTGACCCGGTGAACTCCCTCGCTGGTAAGCTTCATCAGGGTTGGCCCCCATCGGGTCAGTTCGGCGTTGATCCGCTTGGCCTCTTCGTAATGCCGCGTGCGCCGTCCCTCGGCCGTGAGCAGTGCGCCGCCTTTCGGGAATTCGCCCGTGCCACCGTTGCCCTTGCCGGGCGTCCAGTAGCAGAAATACAGGACCCCCTTCGCGCCGTAGGCGAGCGACGTGAAGATCTGCCAGCGAATCTGCGCCTCGGTCGGATCGAGGCGGTCGGCGAACGGCATCGCGTGGAAGAAATTCCAGAACGGCACCGCGGCGGCAAGCGAGTGCCGGCGGAAGGTTTCCAGGTTCTCGCAATAGGCCCCGCGCGTGTCGGCGCCCGGGCGCATGAGCGGGTAGTGGTCCATTGAGAGCACTTCCGGTTTCATCAGTTCCATGAACCGGGCGACGTGCTCCTCGTAGGTCAGCGCCCCGAGCTGTCCCGGGCTGGCGTAGTTGGGAAACAGGTTAATGTAGCCGAAGCGGCCCGGATGGGTGCGACGGATTTCCGCGGCCGCCTTGGCCAGCTCCGGAAATGCCGCCACGCCCGGTTCATCGCGCAGCAGATAACCCCAGCACGACGCGTTGGTTGGCCACGTTTCGACCGGGCCCGGAACCTCGACCAGCGACTTCAGCCCCAGCCGGTCACACAGCCGGAGCTGCCCGGCGACGTTGGTTGGCGAGTTGCCGATGACGAGGTTGAAGTTGGCCCCGGCGATTTCGCGGTATCGAGCTTCAAGGTCGCCCATGCTCTGGGGTGGCACCCACATGCCGATGGCGAAGCGGTCCTGCTTGAACGGCGCCGCCGAGGAATACCACGGCTCGGCAAGCAGGACGGCCACAGTCAGGAGGGCAAACAGACGAAGACGGACGATCACACGGCGGAAGCTCCCCGACCTCGCTTGTGAGATTCAAGCTCTGGCATGCGGTGGCGCCCGGAGTTCCGAGGCTGGCGTTGTCGCCGCAGACCGGCTAGCAGTTCCCGCGCTTCATGAACGCGACGTCTTTCACCGGTGCGGCGCTTGGCGCCATCGTGGGTGCCCTCGCCCTCCACGCCGAAGCGCAGTTTGTCGCCATCCCGCTGACGCTCGGTGATTTCACCAAGGGCATCGAAGGGCCGGCGTGTGATCGCGACGGCAACATCTATTGCGTGAGTTTCCGCGAACCGCAGAACCTCGCGCGCGTCACGCCCGATGGTCGGGCCGAACTGTTCCTCGCGTTGCCAGGAAAGAGCGCGGGCAACGGCATCCGCTTCGACCGGTTCGGCCTTATGTATGTGGCCGACTACACCGGACACAACGTGTTCCGGGTGGATCCCGCGACCGGCGCGTTCCGTGTCTTCGCCCACAACGACGCCATGAACCAGCCCAACGACCTGGCCATCGCGCCCGACGGCACGCTCTACGCCAGCGATCCCGACTGGAAACACGGCACGGGCCAGGTCTGGCGCATCACCACCGACGGCAAAACGCATCGCGAAGGCGCGGACATGGGCACGACGAACGGCATCGAGGTCAGTCCCGACGGCAAGACGCTCTATGTGAACGAAAGCGTCCAACGGCGGATCTGGGCGTTCGACATCGGCACCGATGGCCGGCTGAAGAACCGCCGGTTGTTCAGGCTGTTTGAAGACTACGGCTTTGACGGCATGCGCTGCGACGTGGACGGCAACCTCTACATCACGCGGCACGGCAAGGGCACGGTCGTGAAGCTTTCGCCCAAGGGCGACGTTTTGCGTGAGATCGATGTGCTGGGACCGAATCCCACCAACATCTGCTTCGGCGGTCCCGACGGTTGCACGGCGTATGTCACCGAAGCCAAGGAGATGCGCCTCGTGCAGTTCCGCGTGGACCGGCCGGGCCTCGAATGGACCCGCTGGAGCCGTTGACATGAACTTCATCGGCTGCGATTGGGGCACGACGAATTTTCGCCTTCGTTGGATCGGTGGCCCGGCCGGCGCTGAGGTCCGCACCGACGAGGGCGCGGCGAAGCTGGCCGCAGCGGGCGGCGACCGGGCGGCGGCCTTTCGGGCGACGCTGGACCGGGGGCTGGCCCAACTCGGCGCCCCCTCGGACCTGCCCATCGTCATCTCCGGCATGGCCAGTTCGACCCTCGGCTGGCACGAACTGCCTTACGCCCGCCTGCCGTTCGCGCTCGATGGCCGGGACGTCGTCTGGGCCCGGCTGGCTGACCGCGTGATCGTGGTTTCCGGGTTTCGCGGCGACGCCGACATGCTGCGCGGGGAAGAGACGCAGGCGCTGGGCCTCGCCGCCGCACTCGGCGACACGTTGCCGGGCCGCGCGCGGTTCATCCTGCCGGGCACCCACTCGAAGCACCTCACGGTGGAGGCGGGCCGCATCACGGAGCTGACCACCTACCTGACCGGCGAACTCTTCGAACTGCTGACCCGCCAAAGCG
>JAYUSF010000083.1:0-6798 GCA_043755815.1 Verrucomicrobiota bacterium | reverse complement strand
GGTGGTGCCGGGAATGGGGCTGACGATGACCCGCTCCGAGCCGGTCAGCGCGTTGATGATCGAAGATTTGCCGACGTTGGGCCGGCCGATGACGGCGAGCTTGATCGGGCGCTGGGCGGTGCCCCAAGGGGCTTCAGGTGGCCGTTTCTCGCGCTGGCCCTTGACCGGCTCCTCGTAGCTTTCCTCCTCGGGCTCGGCCGCGACCGGTGCGACCGGCGCTTCGGGCAGGTGGCGCATGGCGGCGTCCACCAGCGACTCGATGCCGCGCCCGTGGATGGCGCTCACGGGATAAATGCGGCCAAACCCAAGCGCGGTGAACTCGTTCGTCTCGCCCTCCGCCTTGTAATTGTCGGCCTTGTTGACGGCGACCAGGACCGGGCGGTTGGCGGTCCGGAGGCGTTTCGCGACCTCTGCGTCCAGCGCCACGACTCCTTCCTGCACGTTGACCACGAGGATGATGACGTGCGCCGATTCGATGGCGATTTGGACCTGGTCGTAGGCCGCCTGGGTGATGACATCGTCGGCCTTTTCGCCGCGGAGCAGGCCGATGCCGCCGGTGTCCACGAGTGTGAACGGCCGGCCGTGCCACTCCACCTCCGCCATGACGCGATCGCGGGTGACCCCCGGCATATCGTGAACGATGGCGATGCGTTTGCCCGCGATGCGGTTGAACAGCGCGGATTTGCCGACATTGGGTCGGCCGACGATGGCGATAAGCCCTGACATGTCGGACAGAGTGACCGAAAGCCGTGGCGCGGCAAAGGAATCTCCGGCGGATGCCCACGGACTCGACGCCGGTCGGGTGCGTCTGCTACCTACCGGGCGTGCGTTCGGAACTGTTGGGCAAGGTCAGCCGCATCGTGGTCAAGCTGGGCACCGGCGTCGTCACCGACAGCCGGAAGCGTCCGGACCAGGTGCAGCTTGCCCAGCTCGTGGCGCAGGTGGCGGGGCTGCGGGCTACGGGCAGGGAAGTGGTGATCGTCACGTCCGGCGCCGTGGGGGCGGGCATGGGAGTGCTGGGTTACGACGAGCGGCCGGCTGCGCTGGCGGAGCGGCAGGCGTGCGCGGCGGTTGGGCAGTCGCGGCTGATGTCCACCTACGAAGCGCTGTTCCGGCACTACGACCTTTCGGTCGGACAGGTGCTGTTGACCCACGAGGATCTCGCCGACCACACGCGGCACCTGAACGCCCGCAACACCCTGATCACCCTGCTGAAACGTGGCGTGGTGCCGATCATCAACGAAAACGACGCGGTCTCGGTGACGGAACTGAAATTCGGCGACAACGACCGGCTGTCGGCCCTCGTCGCCAGCCTGTTGCCCGCGGACTTGCTCGTGATCCTTACAACCGCAGACGGGCTGATCCAGAATTTCGACCGGCCAGGCGCCAAGCTGCTTTCCGTCGTGCCGCGGATTGACGCGGGCATTGAGGCGATGGCGGGTGGGACGAGCAGCGGCACGGCGGTCGGAGGAATGGCGACCAAGATCACCGCGGCCAAGATCGTGGTGCGCGCCGGCATCCCGCTTGTCATTGCGTCGGGACGAAAGTTTGATGCGCTCGAAAAGATCCTGGCCGGTTCCGACGAGGGAACTGTCTTCCTCCCCAACCCGACCAAGCTGCCGAGCCGGAAACGGTGGATCGCCTTTTATCATCGGCCCGCGGGGGCGGTGGTCATCGATGCCGGTGCGCAGCGGGCCCTGTGTGAGCAGGGCCGGAGCCTGCTGGCTCCCGGCATCGTGACCGTGGAGGGCGAATTTGGTCCGGGTGACGTGGTCAGCATCCGTGATGTCGAGGGAGGAGAAGTTGCACGCGGGTTGACTCGGGTCGCTTCGTCGGCCCTGCCGGGCTCTCCGGTCGGCCGCCTCGAAGTCGTTCATCGCGATGATTTGGTCATCCTGTGAAGCTCCGCCAAACCAACCCGACTCTGCGACTGGGCGCGGTCCGGCCCCAGGTCCTGTGGGTCATCGCCTATGCGGTGGGGGCTCTGGGTCTGGCCTACTGGCTCTGGAGCCGCATCGGGAGCTGGGGGGCATTGCTCGGCCTGATGCTCGGCGTCTTGGCCACCCATTTCGGGATTCACCTGGTCCTTTATCTCATTGAGATGATCTGGCTGGGGCGCCCCCCAATCCCTGACTGCCGGCGTGGGCGGTGTGGAGGTGTGGATTACTACCTCGACGTCGAGAAGGGGCAAAAGACCTACCTCTGCCGCTGTGGGCAACGCTACCGCCGGCGTGGCCTCAGCTACGTTGAAATTGCGACGGATGGACGGGAAATTCCCTTTCTGCGTTGGCGCCCCTTCCGCGGTTGGTTTCCCGATTTCAAATTCTGAACTGCTCCGACATGCCCAAACCGCCTTCCCAACGATTGCCGCCCATCCGCCAGTTGCTCGAAGTCATGGCGGCCTTGCGGGCTCCGGACGGTTGCCCGTGGGACCGCGAGCAGAATCATCGCTCGCTGCTCTGGCACGCGATTGAGGAGGCCTACGAACTCATGGACGCCGTCGAGGCGGGTGACGACGTCGAGTTGGTTGAGGAACTCGGCGACCTCTTGCTCCAGGTTGTCTTCCACGCGCAGCTGGGTCGCGAACGCAAGGCGTTCGACTTCGATCAGGTTTGCCGTGTGCTCGTGGAGAAACTCATTCGCCGGCATCCGCATGTCTTCGGCGACGTCAAGGTGAAGGATGTCGATCAGGTCTGGTCGAACTGGGAGCAGATCAAGCGGGCAGAAAAACTGGGAACGCAACGGGAACGTCCCTCGGCCCTCGACGGGATTCCGCGCCATCTTCCCGGGCTGATGCGGGCGCAGAAGCTGGTGAAAAAGGCGACCAAGGCCGGGTTGAATGCCCGCGGCGTCGTGGCTCACGGAACGGCGACTTCCAAGCCGGCCACCCGTCGTGAAATCGCGGAGGGTCTGTTTCACATCGCGGAGCATTGCCAGGCGCGCGGTTGGTCCGCCGAAGAACTGTTGCGGGCCGAGACCGGACGGCGTGACCGGATCTGGCGGCAAGCCGAGCGGAAGCAGAATCCCGGCTCGAAAAGCAAATAAAGATTGCGCCCACTCCAGCCGATGCCTACCTATCGGCCGTCCGAGGTCTGACAGTTCGGTTGAGGAGTCTCCTCCCGGTGCTGCTTCCCCAAGTTCAAAGTTCCTGCGGCTGTTTCAAGTTTCGCCGCCTTTTTCTGGGTTCAGACATTCTGGGCGATCATAAACGATATGAGCGACGGTAGTAACCAGGGATCAAACCCTGCACCCAAATCCGGAGACTGGTCTCCCGGAACGAACCCTCCCCCCTCCGAAGCGCGCGAATCGCGTCCAGCCAACTCGGGCGAAGGTGGAGACAATCCTCCCGCCCGTCCGGAGAACCGCCCTCAGGAGGGCTCCGGTGACGTCAGCAGCCCGCAAGGCGGTGGCAACGGTCAGAATCAACAGCGCCAGGGTGGCGGTGGCGGTGGAATGGGCGGTGGACATCACCGGCATCAACATCACCAGCGCCACAATCGCGGCGGGCGCGGTGGCGGTGGCCGTGGCGGTGGAGGCGGTGGAGGCGGTGGAGGAGGAAATCGTGGCGGTGGCGGTGGCGGCGGTGGCGCCCCGAACCCTAACATGGGAGGTGGTGGCGGTGGACAGCAGGCTCCGCGGCCGCAGGGTCCGCAGCTAGGAGCCGACGGTCAACCGGTGCTACACGAGGGCTACCTCGAGATTTCAGAAAAGGGCTTTGGTTTCCTCCGTTCGCCGAAAAGCAACTTTGCGCCGAAACCCACCGATGTCTTCCTGACCCCTGACTCGATCAAGCGGCTCGGCCTGCGGGAAGGCTGCCAGATCGAATGCACCGTCAATCCGCCGCATAAGGGCGTCAGTCCGCAGTTGCGCGAGGTGCTCAAGGTCAACGGCAAGGCCTATCAGGAGTTCCTCCACGCGATCCGCTTTGAGAACCTGACAACGATCGATCCCATCGAGAAGTTTCGCCTCGAAACGGCTTCGGACCTCATCGAGACGCGGATCATCGATCTCGTGACCCCGATCGGCAAAGGCACCCGGGGACTCATCGTAGCGCCGCCCCGCACCGGTAAGACGACGATCCTCAAGCAGATCTGCAACTCGATCACCACGAACCATCCGGAAGTCCTGGTGATGGTGCTGCTGATTGACGAGCGGCCCGAGGAGGTCACCGACTTCCAGCGCAGCGTGAAGGCCGAGGTCGTTGCCTCCAGCAACGACCAGGATCTTGAAACCCATGTGCGGCTCAGCCGTTTCATGATCGAGCGCAGCCGCCGCATGGTTGAAGCGGGCAAGGATGTCTTCGTCTTGCTCGATTCCATCACCCGGGTGGCCCGCGCCTACAATTCCGTGCATGGCGGTTCCGGCCGAACCATGACCGGCGGCGTGGATGCCCGTGCGCTGGAGATTCCGCGCAAGATGTTCGCCTCCGCCCGCAAAGTGGAGGAAGGCGGTTCGCTGACCATCCTCGCGACCGCGCTGATCGACACCGGCAGCCGGATGGACGAGCTGATTTTCCAGGAGTTCAAGGGCACCGGCAACATGGAGCTCATTCTGGACCGCAAGCTCTCCGAACGTCGGCTGTTCCCGTCCATCGACATTCCCAAGTCGGGCACGCGCAAGGAGGAGAAACTCTTTCCGCCGCACCAACTCGAGGCGATCCGCAAGCTCCGGCGGATGCTCACCGACCTTCAGCCGATCGAGGCGATGGAAACGCTTACGGCCGCGCTGAAGAAGCACAAGACCAACGACGAGTTGCTGGCGAAGCTTTCGTAACCGCCGGCGGAATCGTCTTAATCACGCCCGGCCTCCGGTGGAGGCCGGGCGTTTTTGTTGAGCGCCGGCTGGCGAAAGCGGCAGACTTCTGGTGCGGTTCCCGTGTGCCCATTGCCGCGGAACGGCCGAAGGTTCAAATGCCAACCTCCAAAGAAGAGCTTCGCCGAAAATACGGCATCACCGACGAGGACTTTGACGTCGTGACAGCGCTGGCGCTGCGCCCGACCTGTGAGCACTGCAATACGCCGCTGCCCCCGGATTCGTTGGAGGCACGGATCTGCTCTTTTGAATGCACGTTCTGCGCACGCTGCGCCGACGAAGTTTTGGGCGACGTCTGCCCCAACTGCGGCGGCGGATTCGTCCCGCGGCCGGTGAGGCCGTCACGGAATTGGCGGAACGGCAACTACCTGGGGGCCATCCCGGCGTGTGTGCAGGTTAGGCACAAACCGGCTGATCTTGGCGTCCACGCGGAATTCTCCGCCGAGATCCGGACACTCCCGCCCGATCAGCGCTGAACTCACGCCCCGCGAATGGCCCTCCCATATTTGAAACCAGTCATGTCAGTGCCGTCCGCCGCCGACCCCCTGGTGCTGCGTTTCCGGCAACACCTTGAAACCGAACGCAATGCCTCGACCTACACGGTCCGCAACTACCTTCAGGCGCTCGACGAAGTCGCGGTCTGGTATCGGGAGCTGAAGCAGTCCGCCCCGGATTGGGCCGGGCTGCGGCGGGATGACTACCGGCTCTACCTGCGGTGGCTGGGACGGCGCGAGCTGAGCCGGCCCGCCATCGCGCTCCGCTTTAGTGCGCTGCGCACGTATTACCGGTTCCTGCTGCGGGAAGGATTGGTGGCTGAGCTGCCGGTGAAGGGGCTGTCGCTGCCCAAGCCGGCAAAGCGGCTGCCCCAATTCCTGCCCGAGAAACAGATGACCGCCTTGATCGAGGCCCCGCTTCGCGAGTTTGACCGCTTGCGGAAGGGCAGCGAGGAACCTCTGGATGCCACGCCGTATCTGCGGGACGTGGCGATGCTGGAGACGATCTATTCTTCCGGCCTCCGCATCAGCGAGGCCTGCGGACTCACCGTCGGCGACATCGATTTCGGAAGCCGCGTGCTCCGCGTGCGCGGCAAGGGTAAGAAGGAACGACTCGTGCCGGTCGGAGCGCCCGCGCTCGCCGCCATTGAGGCCTACTGGCACCTGATCCGGCATCCCCAATCCGCGGGGGCACCGGTGTTTTTTGGCGAGCGCAACGCCGTGGACGCGGTCGTCCCCGGCACACTTCAACGACGCCTGAAGACCTACCTCGCGGCCGCGGGCCTTGATCCGGCGCTTACGCCCCACAAGCTGCGGCACAGCTTTGCCACGCACCTGCTGGACCGTGGTGCGGACTTGCGAAGCGTGCAGGAGCTGCTCGGCCATGCCCGCCTGTCGTCGACCGAGGTTTACACGCACCTCACCACGGAGCGGCTCAAGCGCGTTTACGATTCGGCGCATCCCCGGGCCTGAAACACGGTTCCCGGAGATCCGCGGGCCGGTTCACTTCAATGTTAGCCAAGCCGCGACCGGAAAGTGATCGCTTGGCCATTGTTCGCCCTGCTTGAAGGTAACTACTTCCGTCGCGCGGACTTCGAGTTGGGCCCGGGCCAGAATCCAGTCAATGCGCTTGCCGCTGCGCAGGAGGGGGCCGAAATCATTGAAGGAATTGGCGTCTTCGTTCCGGCGTTCCTGCGCCGCGAACCAGGTGTCGGCGAGCCCGCCTTCCTTCACCAGGATGTCGTAGGCCCTGTTCTGCGTGGCGTAGGCATTGAAGTCACCGACGAGGAAGAGCGGCAGTTCCGCCTTCACCTTGCCAATGCGTTCGCGGATCAACAGTGAGGCCTTTTCGCGCGCCGGCTGGATCTGGTGATCGAGATGGGTGTTCCAGAAATGGGGATTGCTCAATAGGTATTGATAAGTGCGGTGGGCTTGGCAGGCTTGGGGCATGAAGTGTCAGCATTGTGGCAGTGCAGCGGTGGTGAAGAACGGG
>JAYUSF010000082.1:0-23040 GCA_043755815.1 Verrucomicrobiota bacterium | reverse complement strand
GGATTGGGAAACCGGGAAAATCTACCTCAGCCTCGTCCCCAAAACCCCACTCACCAACTGATGCTCACCGAATTTACAGAAAGAGCATTGCGCGGCCTACAGCACCCCTCGATTTCCCCTAAATAACGCGGTTTTGCTCATGTTTTGCGGGGAAACCGGCCCTTGGAATCAGACTTCCCAACTCCTCGCCCATCGCCGCACCTTGTTCGCACTCCCATGAAATCGCGTTTTGCTTTCGGCGTCCTCACCGCCGCGTTGCTGGGTCTGCTCGCCGGCTGCGTCACCCAACGTGGCGATCCCGGCCTGATCCTCGTCGGCGTCGCGCGCGTGGACATTTCCCCGACCAACGCCGTGCGGCTGATGGGTTACGCCGCCCGCTCGCAGCTCCCCGCGCCCACCAACATCGCCCAGCGCATCCATGCTCGCGCGCTGGCCCTAGGCGCGGGCCGCGACGCCGCACTGCTGCTGACCATCGACAACTGCATCCTGCCGGCCGCCGTGACGCAGGAGGTTCGGGATCGTTTGGGCCGCCGGCTCGGACTCGCCCCGGAACGCGTCGCCCTGAGCGTCACGCACACGCACAGTGCGCCCTGCCTCAAGGGAGCCGCGCCGAACATCTTCGCCGCCGACATGACCGCCGAAGACCACGTGCAGATCGGCGCCTACACGGATTTTCTCATTGGCCGGTTGGAAGAAGCCGCCACCGCCGCCATGAAAAGCCGTCAGCCCGCCCGCCTCGCGTGGGGCCAGGGTTCCGTCGGCTTCGCGAAGAACCGGCGGACCGCCGGCGGTCCCGTGGATCACTCCTTGCCACTGCTGCGCGTCACTTCACCCGACGGAACGCTTCGCGCCGTGTTTGTCAGTTACGCCTGCCACTGCACGACGCTCGGCGGTGAACTGAATGCCGTTCACGGTGACTGGGCCGGCGTCGCCGCGCAGGCGATGGAGCGCGATCATCCGGGCATCGTCGCGCTCGTCGCCATTGGCGCCGGGGCCGACGCCAACCCCGATCTCCGCGGCACGCTCGCCTTGGCCGAGCAGCATGGCGAAAGCCTCGCCCGCGAAGCCAGCCGCCTCCTCGCCACCACGCTGACCGAACTGACCAATGCGCCGGCGTGCCGCCTGCAAACCGTCCAGCTTCCGTTCCAGCCGCGCTTCACCCGCGCCCAATGGGAAGCCCGCGCCACCAACTCCGGCATCGTCGGCTACCACGCCCGCAAGTGGCTCGCTCGGCTGGATCGCGGCGAAGCGCCTGCCCCCACCCTGCCCTATCCGGTCCAGACGTGGCGCTTCGGCGACCAGCTCGCGATGGTGTTCCTCGGCGGCGAGGTGGTCGTGGATTACTCGCTGCGGCTGAAACGCGAACTCGACGCGTCGCGCCTCTGGGTCAACGCCTACGCCAACGACGTGCCGTGCTACATCCCGTCGCGCCGCATCCTCAGCGAAGGCGGCTATGAGGCCGAATCGTCGCTCTGGTATTACGACCGCCCGCAGCAGCTCGCGCCCGAGACCGAAGACCTGATCGTCCACACCGTGCGGGAGCAGTTGCCCGATAGCTTCCGCTTTGACGAGAAGCGCGCCGAGAATCCGCCGGCCAAATCCCCGGCCGAGGCCAGGGCCGCGTTCCGACTCCGTGCCGGCATGGACATCGAACTGGTGGCCGGCGAGCCGCTCGTCGAGTCGCCCGTCGCCATCGACTTCGGCGCCGATGGCCGGCTGTGGGTCTGCGAAATGCGCGACTACCCCAGCGGCCTCGACGGCAAGGGCCAGCCCGGCGGACGCGTCAAGGTGCTCACCGACACGAACGGCGACGGCCGCTTCGACGAGGCGCAAATCATCGCCGACGGCCTGCCCTTCCCCACTGGTCTGATGACATGGCGTGACGGCGTGATCGTCTGTGCCGCACCGGACGTGTGGTTCTTCGGGCCCACGCCTTCCGCCGACGGCCGGTCAGTGGGACCGCCGCCCCCGGCTGTCTCCGTCCGACAGGCGCCCTCGCCGGTCGAGTCAGGCCATGTCCGGGCGGGGGCGCCCAGACCACTGGAGACAGGCGGGCACGCGACCAAACTTCTCACCGGTTTCGCCACGCACAATTTCCAGGCCCGAGTGAATGGCCTGCGCTGGGGACTCGACGGCTGGGTTTACGGTTCCGGCGGCCTCTTCGGCGGCAAGATCACCGTCACGCAGACCGGCCAGACCTACGACTGCTCCAACCGCGACTTCCGCTTCCAGCCCGACACCGGCGAATTCGAACCGCTCGCCGGCGTGAGCCAGCAGGGCCGCATCCGCGACGACTTCGGCGAATGGTTCGGCCAGGACAACGGCACCCTGCTCTGGCACTTCCCCCTGCCCGACCACTACGCCCGCCGCAATCCCCACGTCGCGCCGCCCGCCACCCGCATCATTCTGCCTGCGGCCGCCGGTGAAGATATCGGCCGGGTCTTCCCCGCGTCCCGCACACTCCAGCGATTCAATGACCCGCACACCGCCAACCGCCTCACCAGCGCCTGTGGCCCCGAGTTGTATCGCGATGTTCTGCTCGGGCCTGATTTCGCCGGCAACGCCTTCGTCTGCGAGCCGGTCCACAACCTCGTCCGCCGCGCAGTGCTCGTGCCCGACGGCATCAGCTACACGACGCATCGCGCGGCGGACGAGGCGAACTCCGAATTCCTCGCCAGCGCCGACAGCTGGTTCCGCCCCGTCGAAGTCCGCACCGGCCCGGACGGCGCCCTGTGGGTGGTGGACATGTATCGCTTCGTCGTCGAACACCCGCGCTGGATCCCGGCCGAGCGCCTGAAGGAACTGGATGTCCGCGCCGGCGCGAACCTGGGCCGCATCTGGCGCGTGTTCCCAACCGGGAACAAACCGCGACCGATCCGCGACCTGACGAAGCTCACGTCAACGCAGCTCGCAGAAGTGATTGCCTCGCCAAACGGAGTGGAGCGCGACCTTGCGCACCGATTGCTCGTCCACAAGTTTTCCGCCGATGCCGCCGATGCTGGCACGCTCCAGTCCGCCTCGCCTGTGAAGTCGGCTGATGCCGCAGCGTCCCCCTCTCCGCCTGCCCAAGCGGGGGGAGAGGGCCGGGGTGAGGTGGGGGCTCACGAGGCGAAGATGGTTTTGCAAGCGGTGGCTTCCGTTCTCGACCGCATCGCCACCGAGTCAGCTCGCCCGGCCAGTCGCGCCCAGTCGCTCGCGACTCTCGCCCAACTGACCGGCATACCCAGCAAGACGATGCTGACCGACTTGCAGGATCTCGACCCCCGGGTTCGACGGCAGGCAGTCCTGCTGTGCGAACCGTTGCGGCAGGCGAAGTGGGAATTCCCAAACGCCAGCAATGCTTCGCGGCAGGCGGAACTCCGCGAACAATTGCACCGGCTAGTCAACGATCCAGAACCGGCCGTCCGCTACCAGATGGCCCTGACCTTTGGTGAATTCGAAGCGCCGGAAGTCAGCCCGTGGCTGGTGGAACTGGCCCGTCGCGACGCTGCCAGCCCGTGGCACCGCGCAGCGATTCTCAGCTCGGCCTTGGCCGCGCCAGCCGATTTGGCCACAGCGCTGGCGCCGGAGACGGATTCCGGCCTGGCTCCAATACGCGAAGGGCTGTTGGACACCTTCGTCGGCGCAAGCCGAGCCAATGCCGTGGCTGCGTGGCTGGAGGAGGCTTGGGGCAACCCGGCGGACGCTACGGCCCGCACCGCCGAAGCGCTTCGCCTGCTCGCTGCGCTACAGGCGAAACCCGAGGTCGCCCGTGCTGTGGAAACGGGTTCGGCCAAAGCCGCGACCATCCTCGCCGATCTCCGCCAAACTCTCGCCGCGCCGGCGGCTTCTCTGGCTCGTGACGTTTCCCAGTCCGAAGCGATTCGCGTCGCCGCAACGGTGCTGCTCGCCCAAGCCGCATTGAGGGACCCCGAACGCCAGCAGGACCTGCTCGGATTGCTGGAAGCGGACCTACCGGACGCCGTTCGTTCGACCGTCTTCCAAGGACTCCGTCAGCAGGAATCTCCCGTGCTCGCGACCACCCTGCTCCAGCACTGGACCCAACGTTCGCCCGGCCAGCGCACCGAACTGATCGCCGTGCTGCTGGGCCGCGAAGGCTGGATTCAACCCCTGCTCGAAGGGGTGGCAGCCGGGACGGTCCCGGCCGCTGAATTGTCACCGGCCCAACGCCAGCAACTGCGGCGGCACGGGAACCCGGCGATCCGGGAACGTGCCCTCGCGTTGTTCCCCGTGGTCCCTTCCAACCGTTCCGAAATCATCGCGAAGTTTGGAGGCGTGGCGAATCTCAACGGCGATCAGACCCGCGGGGCCGCACATTTCGACCGGCTTTGCGCAAGCTGCCATCTGCTGCGTGGCCATGGTCATGCCGTAGGCCCCGATCTGGCGCCCTTCCGCGGCAAACCCGTCGGGGATTTCCTCACGGCGATCCTTGATCCCAACGCCGCCATCGAGCCCCGCTTCGTCGCGTGGACCGCGGAGCTGAAGGACGGCCGCTCGCTCACCGGCATTGTGCGCGACGAATCCGCCACCAGCCTGAGACTGCTTCAACCCGCCGGCCTGACCGAAACCCTCCCCCGCGGGCAAATCACGAGCCTGACCGCCAATCCGATGTCGCTCATGCCCGAAGGACTTGATCAAAGCCTAGCGCTCGCGGGCCTCGCCGACCTGATCGCCTGGATCAAGTCCACGCCCGCCGCGTTTGGCAGCGCCACGGCGGAACAGATTGCCGAAGCCCGCCATCAATTCCTTGCCGCCGACCACACGAAGCTCGCCGGCTTGGAGTCGCCCTACGACGCCCTGGCCTATCCTTCATGGCTCGGCACCCTGCCGCTTTACTACTGCCGCCAGACGGACGGTCAGTCGCGGCTGACGGCCCGCTTCGAAGCGCCGGCCAAGCCGGACGAAACCGTCGTGCTGCGCTTCGCCGCGGGGATGGGTTTCGTCTCGCAGCCCAAAGGCGCGTTCACGCTCCGCCTCAACGGGATTACGCTCCTCAGCTTCAACGTCGTGCTGGATGACGCCTCGTGGCGCAGCACCGACGGGCGCGCCGGGCTCCGCTATCTGGTGCGCGAAAGCGGCGGCCAGGACAGCAACGGCGTGCTGGAACTGGAAGTCGCCGCCGGCCTGCTGAAGCCGGGGGCTGAGAACGCACTCGAAGTCACCGGCTCCGCGAACGACAGCCAGCGGTGGTTCGGCATCTACGCGGTGCCGTCGCGTGATTGACGACGCAGTTGGTCACGGTGTGTGTAGTTCCACCGCTGGAGTCGGAGCCGCGGTGAAGGCCGTGAGCATAAAGTGTGAGACTGGCCCGCCCTCACCCTGCCCTCTCCCCCGAGGGGAGGGAAAGCGCTCCCTGCCGGGAAGACCCCACAAATCTAACCGCCGAGGACTGGTGAGGTTGTGCTGAAGCGGAGGGCGGCGCGGGAGGAGTCGCCGGGCAGCGAGAACTTCTCCCACTCCTCGGGGGAGAGGGCCGGGGTGAGGGCGGGCGTGGCCTGACTTTTCACGCCCCCGCGGTCACGGCCTGTTGGCGCCGCGCGCACGCGGTGTCCAGATCACGCGATTGACGGGCGGCTCAATCCCGCACCGGCCGCCAGCGCCGGGCTTTCAGCGGCGGTTCGGCTCGGTCGATGACTTCCCCGATGTCAGCCGCCGTCGCGAGCGATAGCCCCAGTTCGCGGACCTTCTCGACCAACGACTCGTAGCTAGCCCGACGGAACTCGTATTCTCGGCGTAGGTGATCAAGCCGCTGACTCAGCTGCTTGTGTTCGGGGTCATTGATCTTCAACCGTGACACTTGGTCCTGAAGCTTTAGCTGCTGGGCCATGATTTCCTCCGCTTCGTTCCGCCGGTCCTGCGTCGACCGCTCCATGACGTCCCGCTCCTTGAGCCCCTTCTCCGACCGGCGGAAACGGCTCTGGTCAAGATAGGTCTTCACCACGGCGTTCGCGAGTCCGGCAGCGCGACCGGCCTCGGCATCTGCGACTTGGACCTCCACCAGCGAGGTGTTGCGATACTGAGTCACCCGGACCCGCTCCCGCAGCCGGCCCGCGGCTGTTTCCGGCGTGAGGGGCACGCCCCCATCGGCCCAGACCTTGGCCAAGCCTTGCAACTCGACCACGTTTCGCAGCACGGCGCTCGAGCGTATGACCTCAAACTCAGTCTGGAGGAAATAGGGATCGAATGGCGCCGGTCCGCCGGTTTCATGCCGGGCCGGTGGCGCATTGAGCTTCAGCCGTGCCGTCGCAACATACAGTTTGGGAGCGAGCAGTTGAGGCACCGCCCAGATGCCGGCCAACACCAACAGCAGCAGCCCGGCGATCCGAACCAGCTTTGGCCCAAGTCCCGCGATTCCAGCTTCCATTTGAACTCCCAACAATCGCCGCACGCGATTGCCCAAGGCGCCACCGTCGGCGGCCAAGGCCAACGAGGGAATGCCCACGGTCCGCTCCGCGAGCGCCACCAGCGCCTGGGCAACCACGCGCCCGTCGCCCACCACCGAGGCCGCCAGGTCATCGCAGCAATTCTCCCGCTCAACGCGGATGCATTCCGACACCCACCAGACGGCCGGATGATAGAAGAGCAAGGCCTCGATAAGCCGTTGAAGCAGGTTCACCAGGTAGTCGTGCCGGCACAGGTGGGCGAGTTCGTGCGCCAGAATCGCGTCCACTTCGCCAGGACTCAGGCTGGTGACGAAGCCGACCGGCAGCAGGATCACGGGCTTGAACCAGCCGAGCACCAGCGGCGCGGTCACCCGCGCGGATTCGAGCAGTTGCACCGGGCGGGACATTCCGAGACGGCGGCACAGTTCGTTCAGCCGGCCGATCCACGGTTCGCCCAACGGCGTGACGTTCTGCCGCCGCAGCCGCTGCGTCTGCCACCAACCCCCGGCCAGGCGCAGTCCGAAACCGGCGACTCCGGCGAGCCAGGCGACCATCAAACAGCCGCGCCAAGGCAACGCCGCCGTTTGCGCGTCGGCCAAGAAGGATTGGCTCGCGACCGTGAAGCCCTTGCCGGTCACGGCCGGGAGAATCGTGCCGGCCTCAACGCCGCCGCCTTGACTCAAGATTAGCCAAGTGACAGCCGGCAACGCGGCCATCAAGGCCAGCGCCGCGCAGGCCAATGTGTAGCGCGTATCGGCAGTGGCGTGGCGAAGAAGCATCAACGCCAGCGCCAGCAGCGCGGCCACCGCCGTGCCCTGCCAGAGGAAGTGCAGCAGCACTTCGCCCAACAGGCTGGCCGCTGGGTTACGGACGAGTTCGAGGATCAGGTTCATCGCTTTTTCCCTTCGATTGAGTCCAGCAGTCGACGCAGTTCGGAGACTTCAGACTTGGACGGCTTGCACCCGGCAAGCGCCTGCAAGACGAGCTTCTGTGCGGAGCCGCCAAAGGCGCGCTCAAGCAGATCGTCGAGCAGTTGCCGTTGCGTGGTTTCTTCCGGGACGGCCGGGGTGAAGACATGAGTGCGCTCCGCGTCGTCACGGCTGACGAGCCCCTTCTCGGTCATAATCTGGAGCAGTTTCAGCGCGGTGGTGTAGCCCGTGTCGGCCCCCAGTTGCTCGACGACTTGCCGGACCGTGCTGGGGCCGCGCTGCCAGAGGATTAGCAGGATCGAAAGCTCCGACTCCGTCGGCCGGGGAATGTTTTTTGCAGGCACGCGCCTTTAATACGAATTATTTCGTAGATGTCAACGAAGACCTTCGTAGGTTGGCACGGCCAATGGCGCGTTGAGCCAATTCCCACCGGTTGCCCCGTCGCACCCCCGCGCTCAATCGAAGATGACAGTGCGGTTGCCGCAGAGGAACACGCGGTCCTCGAACACCAGCCGCAGCGCCCGGGCGAGGACCATCTGCTCCACATCGCGGCCGGAGTGGACGAGGTCTTCCGCGGCGTGCGTATGGTCCACCGGAATGACCTGCTGGACGATGATCGGTCCGGCGTCGAGTTCGTCGGTGACGAAATGGGCCGTGGCGCCGATGACCTTCACGCCGCGGTCAAAGGCCTGATGATACGGCCGGGCGCCGGCGAAGGCGGGCAGAAAGCTGTGGTGGATGTTCACCAGCCGTGCGGGAAACTGCCCCACAAACTTCGGGCTGAGCACGCGCATGTATTTGGCAAGGACCACGAAGTCCGGCCGGTAGCGCTGCACCATCGTGAGCACCTCGGCCTCGTGGACCTCGCGGGGCAGTTCGCCGTGTGGCAGGTGGTGGAAAGGCACCTCGAACTTCCGCACCAGCGGCTCCAGCACGGCGTGGTTCGCGATGACCGCGAGGACGTGGGCGTTCAGTTCCTTGAACGAGTGCCGCACGAGAATGTCCGCGAGGCAGTGGTGTTCCTTGGAGGCCAGCACCACGACGCGCTTCGGCTCGAGGTGCGACAACCGCACCTCCGAGCCTTCCGGCACCACGCCCCGGACGGCCGCCAGCAGTTCGGACCCATTCACCGCCCCGTCGAATTCCGTGCGCATGAAAAAGCGCCGCGACATGCGGTCCACGAACTCCTGGTTGCCGACGACGTTGACGCCCAAACGGAACAGAACACCGGTGATGCCGTGGACCAGGCCGGGGCGGTCGGGACATTCAACAAGAAGGACGGAGGGTTTCATGGCAGAACGGATCGAGTCACCAGAGACGGGATGCGGGGGCGGACTGGCATCAGAGGCCCAGCTTCTCGTAGAGCTTGGCCAACCGCCGACCATGTTCGTCGTAAGCCGCCTCGAACAACTCCGTGGCCCGGACCTTGCCGACCACGGCGCCGGCGGTGAGCACCTTGGGCGGCTGCCCCGCAGCAGTCAGGCGGGCGGCGACCTCGGCCTTGATCGAGTTCACCAGCAGGCAACCGCCCACGGTGGAGCCGGGCGCCACCGGCGTGTCGAGGCCCGGCACCTTGACCATCGCGTCCCCGACCGGCGCGCCGGTATCGAGCACGAGGTCCGCGAAGTCCTGCATTTTTTTGCCGTCGGACCGTTGGCTCGTGCTCGCATCGCTGTGCGCCCTGGAAATGATCGCCACCACCCTCACGCCCCGGCGGCGGAAGTTTTCGGCCATCTCGATGGGCACGACGTTGCATCCGCTGGAAGACACGACCAACGCGGAGTCCGCGGGCGAAAGGTCGAAGTTCCGCAGGATGCGTTCCGCGAGACCCGGCACGTTTTCCAAGAACATGGCCTGCCGCTGGCCGTTCGCGCCGACGACCAGGTTATGAAAGCTCAGCGAGAGTTCGACGATGGGATTGAAGCCGGGAAACGACCCGTAGCGCGGCCACATTTCCTCGACCATGATCCGGGAATGCCCGGAGCCGAAGACATGGACCATGCGCCCGGCTAGAATGGTGGCGGCAAACAGGTCGGCCGCCTGCCGGATCGCCGGCGTTTGAGCCTCAACGGCATCGATCAGGGTGCGGCACTTGGCGAGATAGTCGGCGGTCACGGGCCGTTGCTAGCGGAACCGGGCCGGCAATGACAATGCCGGGATGCTTTCGGCCTCACGTTTCGCCGGTCGCAAAGGGTCGCAAAGGATGATTGGCGACTTCCGTTTCCCGACGTATACGAGAAGTGGCACCGAACCAGATCCCGCCATGAAAATCCTCGCCGGAACCGACTTCAGCCCCAACGCCGCCGATGCCGTCACGGTCGCGGCTGCCTTTGCCCGACGGTTCAACGACAGCCTCCACCTGGTGCACGCGACGCTGCCGCCGGTCGCAGACGGCATTCCGGACCCGCTATGGGATCCGGTGGTCGCCAGCCTCCGGGACCGGATGAACGCAGAGGTCGCCAGACTGCACCCGCCCAACACCAAGGTCACCGGCTCAGTGGAAGTCGGTGATGCCGAAGGCGTGTTCAAGACGCTGGCCCGACCGGGTCAGACCCGGTTCGTCGTGGTGTCGTCGGTCGGTCGGGTGGCGCTCGCCCGCGTGCTTCTCGGCAGCACGGCCGAACGGATCGCCGAGGCCGCGGCCGTGCCGACGGTGGTCACCCGGACGACGGTGCCGTTCCGCGAATGGGCGGAGGGCCGGCGGGCTCTGCGCGTGTTCGTGGCGACCGACTTCACCCTGGCCAGTGACGCGGCCCTCGCGTTTGCCGGCGAACTGGCGGCCCACGGGCCGTGCGAGCTTTCGGTCGGTTACGTGGACGATCCGACCTCCGACGGCGAACGCCTCGGCATCGAAGTGGACGAATCCCAGCCGGCCGCCAATCCCGCCAAACTCGAGTCCGCCCTCCGGCGCGATCTCGGCGAAAAGGCGGCGGCCATCCTGGGCGAACACCGGGTTCAGTTGCTGGTGGAAGCGGGCGGCGACGATCCCGCGGCCGCGCTGATCGAGATGGCCAAGGCGACGAAGGCCGACCTGATCGTGGTCGGGGCGCACCAGCACCACGGGCTGTCACGCCTGTGGCATCGTTCCACCTCACGCTCACTCCTCAACGACGCCCCGATGAGCGTGGCGTGCGTTCCGGTGGTCGGTCAGGCCACGGTCCCCGCGGGCGTGCCAACCCTCAGCCGCGTTTTGGTCACGACCGACTTCTCGGCGGAGGGCAACCGTGCGGTCGCCGCCGCCTGCTCCCTGCTGCCGAACGGCGGCCGTCTGCGCCTTTTCCATGCGCTCACCGACCGGCAATCCCCCATGTCCGCCCTGTTCGGAGTCGGCAAGCGGCCCACACTCTCGCCGGGCGAGCACCAGCGGCTGCTGCAGAGCGCCCGCCGAAAACTAGGCGCCCTGGTGCCGGCGGCGGCGTTGCGACGGGGCGTAGCGGTGGAGGTCGTGGTTGAACCCGCGAGCAAGGTGGCGGATGCGATCCTGCGTCAGGCTGAACAGTTCGGCGCGCATGTGATCTGCCTCTGCTCTCACGGGCAAACCGGGCTCGCCCGCGCCGTGTTCGGTTCCGTGGCCAGCGAGGTCGTCGCTCGGAGCCATCGCGCGGTCCACTTGGTCAGGCTGGCGCCAAGGTAGGGCGGGGCCAACCTGGGCCAATCGGAGTTGGGCTGGACAGCGATGGTCTAGAACGTGGGTTGCGCCGGCTTACAACCGGGCCATTCTCCCGCAGTCCTTGATCGTTGACCGGTTCGGTAACGCCCGCTTGGAACTTTGCGCCTCATGAGACCTTCCAGAACATTCACCGCGGTTGTGGGCATGGCGATGCTCGCCAGCGTCGCCTATTACCTGCTCCGCGGCCCATCGGCGACCGGCAACGCCACGGTTACGCCGGGACCCACTTCCCCGTCCACGAACACCATGAACGAATTCAAGAAACCCAATCCGGCCGAACTGAAACGCAAGCTGAGCCCCGAGCAGTTCGCCGTCACCCAGCAGTGCGGCACCGAGCCGCCGTTTCGCAACGCGTATTGGGACAACAAGCAGCCCGGCCTTTACGTGGACGTCGTTTCCGGCGAACCCCTGTTCAGCTCGCTCGACAAGTTCGACTCCGGCAGCGGTTGGCCGAGCTTCACCCGGCCCCTAATCGCCGATGCCGTGGCCGAAAAGCCAGACCGGGAACACGGCATGGAGCGCACCGAGGTTCGCTCGAAGCAGGCCGACTCGCACCTGGGCCATGTGTTCGACGACGGTCCGGGACCCACGCAGCTCCGCTACTGCATCAACTCGGCCTCGCTCCGCTTCGTCCCGGTGGAAAAGCTCGAAGCGGAGGGCTACGGCGCCCATCTCGGACCGTTTGTGAAGGCCGGTCTGGTCAAGCCGGGCGCAACCCCCACAGCCGGCGCCGCCAAACGCGAGACGGCGATCATCGCCGGCGGCTGCTTCTGGGGCGTTGAGGAAATCCTCCGCAAGATTCCCGGCGTCCTCGAAACGTCCGTCGGCTACACGGGCGGAACGGTGAAGAATCCCTCCTACGAACTGGTCTGCACCGGGCGATCGGGTCATGCCGAAGCCATCCGCATCGTCTTCGATCCCGTTCAACTCAGCTACGAGACGCTGCTCGGCTTCTTCTTCCGGATGCACGACCCGACGACGCCCAACCGACAGCACAACGACGTCGGCACCCAGTATCGTTCGGCCATCTTTTACACCGACGACACCCAGAAGGCCGCCGCCACCAAGGTAAAGGCGCAGTTCGACCAGTCCGGCCGGTTCAAGCGCCCCATCGTGACCGAGATCACGGCGGCATCCGAATTCTACCCGGCCGAAGACTACCACCAGAAATACCTGATCAAGAATCCCGGTGGCTACAACTGCCATGTGCTGACGGACTAAGGCCCCGGGCAATGGCTGCGGTGGCGTAGGACTTCGGTCGGAGCCTTGCGCCACCGATGAAGGCTCATGGTTCTCCCTCGGGGTTCGTTCCACCAGCTTTGCCTTTCCGGCGCGGACGGCTTCCGCAATCCTGTGTCCTTGCCACGCAAGCTCAGCGCCATCGCTCCCGACTGGTGGGACTACACCACGCTCGATTCGGAACTCATCGACGCCGCCGCGCACCTCACACCGGACAAGCTGGCCAAGCTGTCCCGGCCCGGCTTCAAGGTCGTCTTCTACGACACGCTCGAAGACTTCTACCTGGCCGAGGCGCTGGAATACATCACCGCCTGGCGCCAGAGCACGCCCGACAATCCGGTGGGCATCTGCGGCCCGATTGGTCCCACGGAACAACTCCCGCTCGTCGCCCGGCTCGTCAATGCACTCGGCCTGCAGCTCGGTTCGGCGCATTTCTGGGGTATGGACGAGTGGTTCGACGTCGCAACCGGCCGCGAAACGCCGGTGACGCACCCGTTGTCGTTCGAACGGGCCGACCGTGAACTCTGCTTCAGTCGCATCGACCGGAAGCTGCGTCCACCCGATGCCAATCTGCATTTTCCGAAAGGCGACACGTCAGCCTATCGCGCCTCGTGGAACGCCGGCGTCCGGTGCGCCGTGATGCAAGGCGGCCAGGGCGACATCAAGCACTGGGCCTTCAACGATCCCCTGCCCCGGCGCGGCAAATGGAAGCACGAACCGCCCACACCGGCGGAGTATCGCAAACTCACCACGCGGGTCGTGGACTTGCATCCGCTCACGCTCGCGCAGAACGCCCGCACCAGCGGCGGCGGCAACATCACGATGGTCCCTACCCGGGCGATCACCGTCGGACCGGTCGAGACGTGGCATGCGGACAAGGTGTCCATCTGGCACGCCGGCAACCATGACAACCCGCTCGGGCAGCGCCTTACCGCGCTGATGATTTCCCAGTGCATCGTGGACACCTCCGTGCCCATGTCGCTGCTCGCGGAACACCCCAACGTGCAGTTCAATTACTACCGCGGCGGGATCGGGAATTGCGCGGTGGAGATGCATTGAAGGGGAATGCCGATGGCCCGGACGCCCAAAGCGGAAGCCACCCTTGCGGAACAAGCCTTCGCCGGCTTGGCGCGCGAGTTTTGCCGGCTGATCGAAACCCGGAAACGGCGGTCCGCCCGTTCGCTTCTGCGGAGGGCCCATCGACTGCTGGCAAAGCTTTACGCCTCGGCGCTGGAACTGGCTCCCCGACCGGAAAAGAGCAATTCTCCTGAAACGAATTGCAGCTTCGATGAATGGAAACGCATCTACGCCGACCTAAAAGACCAGTTCGGTTCCCTGGGACGTTACTGCGAAATCTTCAATCCCTACGAGCACACCGACGAACCGATCCACAGTTCACTTTCGAATGATTTGGCTGATGTCTACTGCGACTTAAAAGCCGGCACTCGACTCTGGGATTTGGGATTTAGAGACGCCGCGATCAACGCTTGGATCGTTCACTTCCGCCTCCACTGGTTCTGGCACGCCAGCGCCGCCATCCGCGCACTAGGCTGGCTGGAGTTCCACTACGGAATGGCACGCTCGGTCGAGGACTTGGATGAGTTACTGAAGGATCAGAAGCCCCTGCCGAAGGAAATTCAGGAGAGAGCCAACTCCGCCCGCCGGCTGACCGCCTGAACTGCCCTGGATTGAAGGACCGCGGCAATGGGCAGGGCCCAAAAAAACGGTGTGAAGCTGCTCACGCCGGTTTGTTTGTGCCTGCCTGCCAGAGCCCAAGCCTCAGTAAACGCCCTCGACGATGGTCTTTTCCATCGCGCCGAACGGGCGGACATCGCCGACGCCGTCCCAGGCGTAGGGCGGGCGCGGGGCGCGGCGGATGGCCTCGTCGCGTTCGAGGAAGCGCGGCATGAAAAACTCCTTCGTGAGCGTGGTGAGTTCCACGCGGCCGAACTCGCCGTAGTTCACCAACTCGTTCGTCGCGTTGGGCTGCACGACACGCAGCACGGCGCGCGGCTGCGGGGCGTAGTAAGTCACGCTGAAGTTGTCCTCGGGCTGGAGCGGAACACTGGCGGCCAAGCCCATGAGGGTGTTGCCGTAGGTCGGATAGAAACCGATGCGGCCCTCGAGCAGTTCCTCGACGAGGAAGCGCACTTCCTGCGGCTTCATCGAGGTGCCGCCGCAGAACACGCCGCGGATGCCGGCGTCCCAGAGGTTCACCTTCTCGGCGAGTGCCTCGAGCAGCTTGGGCGTGGTGAACAGGCCGCTGACCTTGCGGTGCTTCATGATGGTCTCCGCCTGGTCCACGACATGGGCCATGTATTGCTTGGCCACGTCATACTGCTTGTTCGAAAGGAGCTTCTTCACGAAGCGCGGATCGAGGTCGATGAAGTAGCAGGAGCTGCCGCGCACGTTGGCGAGGTGCTCGATGGCAAGGCGCAGCCGACGAGGCCCGGTCGGGCCCATCATCAGCCACGCGCCGCCGCGGGGGAAGTGCGCGTCGGAGATCTTCTCGCTGAACTCGGAGTAATCGACCTTGTAGTCGTTCCAGCCGATGCGCTGCTTCGGCATGCCGGTCGTGCCGCCGGTCTCGAAGATGTTGAAGGGTTTGCCCTTGAACGCGGCCGGGACCCATACCTCGGGCTGGAGGTCGCGCAGGGTTTCGTCCTGAAAGTGGGAGAACTTGAGGACGTCGGCGAAGGCACGGATCTCCTTCCGGGGATCCCAGTTCTTGGCGGCCCAATCGAGCCAGAATGGGCAGCCGGTCTCGGGGCTGAAGTGCCAGTGGATGATCTCAAGCAGATGGGCGTCGAGCTGGGCCTGGGCGGCGGCGACGGTTTCGGGGGCAACGGTGGGAATGGCCATGTTGGTTCAGGAATGGTTTCCGGTCTTGATTTGAAAATTCAGTTTTTGATCTGCACGCCGCTACCGGCATCCGTGGAAACCGGCTTCGCGTCCGCGCCGATGGCGAAGAGATGGGTCTGGCTCATGACATACATGGTGCCATTGGCCACGATGGGCGTGCCGTAAACGGGCGCGCCGAGGTTGGTTTCGCTCAGCACGGTGGCCTTGGCGCCGCCTTTGGACGCGAGCACGACAAAGTCGCCGTCCTCATCGCCGACATAGACCTTGCCGTCGGCCACGAAGGTCGAGCCCCACATGTGGGCTTTCATGTCGTAAACCCAGTTCAACTTGCCGGTCTTGGCGTCCAAGCAATGCACGAACCCGGAGAAGTCGCCGAGGTAAAGCAGGCCGTTCGCGGGATCGATACTCACGGTGGAGATGGAGCGCTTGGCCCCCTTGTAACTCCACACGACCGCCGACTTGGTCACGTCGCCCTGCTTCCCGGTGGGATCAATGCAGACGAGGTTGCCGACGCCTTCGCCGTGTTCGGGATCCTGGCCGATGGCGACATAGACCTTTCCCTCGTAGAAGACGGGCGTGGAATCGATCTCGCTGGGGCCCTCCGCGGCCGGATACTTGATGGGCTTGCCGTCGGCCTTCACCTTGTATTCGGGCGGCACGCAGTCTACCCACCAGAGCTTTTTGATGTAGCTGACGTCGGTCTCGTCGGTGGCATCGGGTTCGTTCGGGAAGACCTTGGTGCGGGGCTTGCCGTCGCCCTTCTCCGGGGTCGTGTCCAAGGCGTAGAGCACGCCATCGCCCCCCCCCATGTAGACCTGCCACTTTCCGTCCACCTTGCCCGCGGAAGGCGAGGTCCACTGCCCGTGGTAAATGCGGTGGCCGACGCCGGCATTGTCCTCACCCAGCAGAGCACCGGTCTTGGGATCAAGGGCGATGAAGCTGGGCGAGTTCGGTGAGGGGATGTTGACGTGGGTCCAGTCCTGGCCGTTGGAGGTGCAGACGAAGAGCTTGCCGTCCACCATGATGACCGAGCAGTTGGAGGCGTTGTGCGGGAACACGCCAAGCTCTTCCATCATGTCGTAGCGCCAGATGATGTCGGCGTCGGTGGGTCCGGGTTCGACCGGCGGTTTGCCGGCATCGAGGACAACATACTTGGCCTCGTCCCTGTAAGGGCCGTCGTTGCCGTTGACCATGCCCTCGGCGTCGAGACACAGGACTTCGCAGCGGCTCGTGACGACCCAGAGGCGGTTGCCCTGCACGAGCGGCGCAGCGAGCAGACCGAGGTTCTCCCAATCGTTGACCTTCCCGGACTTCAGCTTAGGGACGATGAGCTGCCAGATGAACTTCCCGGACTTCTCGTCGAACGCGTAGAGCACGCTGCGGTCGCCCAAATGCTTCTTGTCGCGCGGGGATTCGTTGTTGGTGCCGACGTAGACCTTGCCGCCGGCCACGACCGGATTGGCGTAGCTCTGGGAACCGAGCTTGGCGACCCACTTGACGTTCTTGGTCGTGGCGAGGTCGATCTCCTCGGTTCCGGACTTGAGTTTGCCGGGTTCGAAGCGGTCGGGCAGATCCTTGGCCGGCGAATACATGTTGCGGCCGGGATCGTTGCCGCCCCACTGGGGCCAGTCTTCGGCGCGGGAGAGGAATCCGGCGCTCACGAGGGCTGCGGTCAAAAGCGGATGCATTTTCATGTCGTTGTCTGGAGGTTCAATGGCTTGGAAAAGTTCAGCCTCAGTTCGCGGTCACGCTGATGTTATCCACGGCCACGCGCATCTCCTGAGGGGCAAATCCGAAAAGACCGGGCGAGCCGCTGGCGTGGGCCTGCTTGTGCGGAACCTCGATGGTCCAGGCGTCGGGTTCCGCCTCGCCCTTCTTCCAGGCTTTGCCCCGCACGACCCCGGAGCCATCCGCGGCAACATCCACCCGAACCTTGAGGTGATACCAGGTGTTGGGCGTCCACTTGAACTGCTTGGCAACCTTGATGCGTTCCTGGTTGGAGTTCACCTCGATCTCCTGCGAGTTACCCTTGAGGATGACGGCGTAGCGCTGGTTGATCACGCCGACCTCCGACATCTTGCGTTTGTTGCCTTCGCTGAGCACGTCGGCTTCAACCGTATAGTTCTTCATGTCGGGAAAGCCGAAGAAGACCTGACCACGCTGGAAGAGCTTGTTTTCGATCGTCTTCACCAGCGCCTGGTTGGTGCCGCCCTCCAGATCCTTGGAACGGACTTCGAACCGGAAGCGGGCCGAGTTCCAGGGCAGCGGCGGATAGGCGAACGCCGTCTCCGGCTCGATCGTGTTGGTGGTTTTGTTGGTGAGGGCAAAGCTCTGAAAATCTTGCTTCAGCGGGATTCCCGGCAGCACCCGCCCCTTGATGAAGCCCGCGAGCTCCTTGCCTTCGGCACTCAGCAACGTGGCCTTGAACTGGCCCGCACTGCCCACCGGAACCTTGTCGGCAACTAGTTGTCCGTCAGCATTGAAGGCGCCCTTCATCGTGGCCTTCACGAGCGCGGTAGGCGGGATGAACGGTTCCCACTTCACCGACTTCGCATCGAGGTTGTCCTGCACGGTAAAGCCCTGGGCATCCAACGACCGTAGACGAAACGATTGCGTCTGACCGGGCCGAAGCAGGACTTCGTAGGGAACCGCCTGGAGTTGGGCGGCGGGGCCGGCCTTGGGCCAGGCCTTGGGCGTCGGCGACGCGGCGAGACCGGGATTGTTCCCCGCCTTGCCGAAGGCGTAGAGCTTCTTGTCGGTCTGAACGTAAAGTTTGCCGTTGTAGCCAATGGGGGAAGCGTAACAGCGGCCGGTAAGTTGGGTGCGGCTGACCTCTTCGGCGCCGTCAGGTCCGGGCTTGAGCACGATCAGGTCGCCGTTGGAGACACTTTCGGCATCGGCATTCGCAGCGCTCGTTGAATCCTTCATGGTCACATACATGGCCACGTAGAGCAGGCCGTCGGCATAGAACGGCGTGCTCTGCCGCTGCTCGATGCCGACCTTCTTTTTCCACAGCACCCTGCCGGTGTTGGCCTCCACTGCGGCGAGATCGCCGGTTCCCGTCACTTCGTAAATCGTGTCGCCGACGATCACCGGCGAACTCGCAAGGGAACCGATCCCGTTGCGCCACTGTTCAAAAGTCTTGGGCGGGAACACATGTGGCGTCACCGAGTTGGTCGGCTTCACCTCTTCAGGGTTCGGGATGCGGAACGCCGCCATGCGGCCGATTTCGGAGGAATCGAGATTCTCCGATTCGTGCAGCGCGATGAGGTTACCTTTGTGGCGGACAAGCGCCGCGTTGATCCCGCCCTTCGCGCCCGCCTTGGCGAACGAGAACCGCCAGAGCGGTTCGCCGGTGCGGGCGTTGAGCGCTAGAATGGAGCTGTCCCCGCCGGCGCTGTAGAGCACGCGTTTTCCGCCCCAGAGATCCAGGTAAGGCTGGCTGAACGTGTTGTCCTGCGGGCGGTCACCCGGCGCGCTGGACCAGACGAGTTCGCCGGTCTTCTTGTCGAACGCGTAGAAGCGGTCACCCGCGGCCCCGTGAGCGCCCCAGGCACTGGTGATCCCGCGGGTGATGACCAGTTCCTTGTCCACCACGGGCGACGCGGTGCGGGAGTTGGGGAAGGTCAGCCGGCCGAACTCCTCCATCATGGAATGTTTCCACAGCAGCCTGCCGTCGGGCGTGAAAGCCATGAGCAGGCCCTGCGTGTGGAGCGCGTAAATGTTCCCGGTCTCGGGATCAATCGTCGGCGAGGAGGTCGCGTAGCGGAGGTAGATCGTGTCGGAAAGAAAATCGTTTTCGCCATGCTGCCAAAGGAGCTTGCCGGTGTCGGCGTCGAAAGCTGCCAGATACTCGCGCAGGTCGGGGCCGTCGCCCAAATAGCCGTTGATGTAGACTCGGCCGTTCGCGATCACCGGCGCGCTCTGGCCGGGAAAGTCCACCGACCAAAGCGGCTTGGCGGCCTCAATCTTCGAAGGCAGGCCCTTCTCCTGCGAAACCGAATCCTGCCTGGGGCCGCGCCAGTTGAGCCAGCCGGACACCTCGGCGGTCAGCGTGGTGGTGAACAAGACAGCCGCAAAGACGGCGGAGCAGACGGAGGGACGTTTCATGCAAAGCCGGTGGTTAATTGCCAAAGCGAACATGGAGGGCGGCTCCGGTGCTGGCAAACGATTTAATACGGGTGCGTATCATTCTGCCGTCCAAGTTCAAACCGTTAGACTGAACCGGAGTGTCAATTGCGTGCCACCGAATCCGCCAGATCGTTGCGATCATTGGCGTGGTGCGGGAAGCGCACCGCCAACTCCGCGCCCGCCCGTCGGATGCCGGCAAGGATGGCTTCGCCTGCTTTCCCGTCCCGCAGGAGCGTTTCCATCTCACCCGCCACCGCCTGCCAGAACTCCGCCCCGCAACGGAGATGGATGCCTTCGTCTCCGATGATGGCGAAGCGCTGCGACTCGGGCGCAAAGAACAGGAGGACGCCGTTCCGGAGCGGGGTGCGCGCCATGCCGAGGCGTTCAAACTCACGCTGGGCATCGGCGACGGGGTCAGCGCTGGAGAAGCGGCTGACGAAGACGCGGATTTCTCCGGAGGTGCCGCGTTCGGCGACCCGGATCGCCTCGGCAATCTGCCGGTCATCAATCGCCTGCTGAAAGGTCTTGGTCTTCATGGCTACCAACTTCCGCTTGCGCCACCGCCGCCCGAACTGCCCCCGCCACCGCTGAAGCCCCCGCCACCGGAGGACCAACCACCCGATGACCAGCCGCTCCAGCCCGTGTGGCTGCCCCCATGATCGTAATGCCAACCGCGGCGCTTGGACAGAATTGCCGCCCAAACGAACAACAGGACGAACAACCCGATCGGCCAACCAACACTGCTGCCCAGAACGTAGGCGAACGGATGCCCCAGCCCGCCGATGAATCCGCCGCGCACCCCGTTGCCCACCATCCCGATACCCGTTCCCGCCCGGCCCCTCCAGAAACCTCCGGCGAAACCCAGCAGACCGCCGAAGACGACCAAGGGTAGCAGCGCTCGGTCGGACGAGAAACTCAGAGCCCGGCCGCCCCCTGGGGACCGACTAACCTGATACTCTCCTTTGGTCGCGGCGAGGATCGCATTGACGCCGGCGCGGATACCGGCGTCGTAGTCGCCCTGCTTGAAGCGAGGTGTGATCTCATCGGCGATGATGCGCCCGCAAAGTGCGTCGGGCAGCGCGCCTTCCAGTCCGTAGCCGACCTCGATCCGCAGCTTCCGATCCTGGGTGAAAATGGCGAGGAGGACGCCGTTGTCCTTGCTGCGCTGGCCGATCTTCCAGGCTTGGAAGACGCGGTTGACATAATCCTCCAGGGCCGCGTTGGCAGGCAGCGTTCGTTCCGTCCAAACCACCACCTGAGAGGACGTTTCGCTTTCGAACTTCTCCAGTTGGGCCACGAGTTCGGCTACCGTCGCCGCTGACAGGACGCCTGCTTTGTCGGCGACATGCTTGGGCGGTTTGGGCGGCGGCGTCTGGGCGGCGAGCGCCAGACCTAGCCCCAGGGCCACCAGAAGGACGAGGGAACGGTGCCGGCTCATTTAGCCGGGGCGGTGAAGTCGAAGTTCACCTTGGGCGCCTTCTCGCTTCCTGCGTCGGCGGTGAAGTAGGGCTTGGACTGGAAGTTGAACATCCGCGCGATGAGGACACGCGGGAAGGTCTGCACGGCGGTGTTGTAGCGTTGCACCACCTCATTGAACCGCTGGCGCTCCACGGTGATCCGGTTCTCCGTGCCCTCCAATTGCACCTGCAGGTCGCGGAACCCCTGGCTCGCCTTCAGGTCCGGATAGCGTTCCGCCACGACCAACAGCCGGGACAGCGCAGAACCGAGCGAACCCTGTGCCGCCTGAAACTGCCTGAGCTGCTCCGCGGTGTCGGGCGCGGTGCCGGGCGTGAGCTTCACCTGCCCCACCGAAGCGCGGGCGTCGGTCACCTCCTTGAGCACGGTGCGTTCAAAATTGGCGGAACCGGAAACGGTGTTCACCAGATTGGGGATCAGATCGGCGCGCCGCTGATAGACCGTCTCCACCTGGGCCCACGCTTTGTCCACCTCCTGGCGCGAGCCGACCAGGCCGTTGTAGCTGTTGCAGCCGCCGACGCCCACGACGAGCAGCAGCCCGAGGACGCCGGCGAAGATGATTCCAATGACTTTGCCCATGACGAAGGACTTCTAGCCCGCGCCGCCGCCCTGTCAGGTGGAACTTTGGCCCACTGATTCGAGGGAGCGGAGTTTTGACCGGTTAAACCTTAATCCGGCGGTTGGGTGAGTTGCCATGGGAGGCAAGTGGCTGTTGGAATGGGCCATGCCGCTGGTCCTGGCTCCGCTGGCCGCTCACCCGCCGGGTGAGGTGCTTTGCCGTCCCCGCCGCGCCGGCCCGGCCGCTGGCGGTCGATACGCACGGTCGGCGCTTCCACGTCGAATGGGATCCGCACGCGGCCGTCACGCCGCTGGGCCAGCTCGTGTTCTTCAGCCAGTTCCTGGCGACCGCCGGGCTCTTTCGTGACTGGGTGCAGACCTGCCCGCTCACCTTCACCAGACCCAACGCGCCGCTCCTCCCCGATCTGCTCGGCACGATGACGCTGGCGGTTCTGGCGGGACAAAACCGCTGCGCGCACGTCACCGCCCTGCGGGCCGACGCGGTCAATCCCCAGGGGCTGGGCATGGCGAAGGTGTGCAGCGAGGACAGCGTGCGCCGGGCCTTCGCCGGTGCCGACCCGCACGCCTGCGCGGCCTGGCAGACGGGCGCGCCGCAGCAGACGTGGCTCCCGGCGCTGCGCCAGCCGTGGGTGCTGGATCTGGACGTGACGGTCAAACCCATCTGCGGCCAGCAGGAAGGCGCCGAACTGGGCTACAATCCGCACAAGCCCGGCCGGCCCAGCCACACCTGTCACACCCTCTTCGTGCGCGGACTGCGGCTGGTGCTCGACGTGCAGGTGCGCTCCGGCAAGCAACACTCCGCCACGCACAGCCGCGAAAACCTCTGGCGCGTGTGGGAAAGTCTGCCCAAGGACTGCCGGCCATGGCTTTTGTGTGGCGACGCCAGCCACGGCCACGAAGGCTTGCTGGCCGAAAGCGAAACGCGCGGGCAGCCGTATCTGTTCCGCCTGCGCCAAAGTCCGGGCGTCAAACAGCTGGTGCGACTGCTGGAAAGCCAGGGCGGGTGGCGCCCGGCGCTGCACGGCTACGAAGGGGCCGAAGGCCAGCTCCAGCTCAGCGGCTGGACGGCGAAGCGGCGCGTCCCCGTGCTGCGCCGGCGGCGCGCTGACGCGGAGAACGTCTATGACGAGTTGAAGAACCAATGGGGCTGGGGCGGCTTCACCACGAGGGATCTGCTGCGCTGCCAGGTGGCCGCGCGCCAGGTGGCGCTGGCCTACAACTGGTGGAGTTTGTTTGTGCGCTGCGCCGAGCCGGCGCGGCCGCGCGAAGCGGTGACGGGCCGGCCCCTGTTGCTCTGCGCGGTGGGCCGGGTGGTGGAGAGCGGGCGGCAGCTCACGCTGCGGCTGACCAGCACCCACGCCGAGGCGGCGCGGGCGCAGGCGCTGTTGACGGGCCTGAGCCTGTTCCTGAGCGGACTGCAGAATGCTGCGGAGCAGTTGAGCCCGGCGGACTGCTGGGAACGCATCTGGGCGCGCATCTGGGCACCGTGGCGGCGGCCGGCGGCGGCGTTACCGGGCCCCAGCGGGTGAGCGCGGCCGGCGGCAGCGGCTCCTTCAGGCTCAAACCAGCGCCCACCACGGCCAACTCACCCGCCGCAACGGCGGAGCGTCGCCGTAACTGCCGGATTTAGGCTCATAGGATTGCGCCGGCTCAATCCAAGGTCGCACCTGCTGCAACACGCGCTGCGCCGTCGGACTGGCCAGCGGCAACAGTCCCAGCAACGTCTCGTGCTGTTCAGGCCGATACGCAAACTGTCGCGGACAACGCGTGG
>JAYUSF010000081.1:0-23234 GCA_043755815.1 Verrucomicrobiota bacterium | reverse complement strand
CCCGCCAGCCTGGACACGGGACGCGAAGATTTACCAGCCAAAACACGTCCCAGCCCAACCACCATGGGGCTTTTCATCATCAGATGAAGCAGCCCTGGTTGATGGTGCGCATTTTTCATAGTGGCTGACACTGGGCTTGCGCCGGCCAAGACCGGGCGGCGCGAGGCTCCCGTCGAGCCCGAACACGGACTCGCTCGGCGGGAGCCTCGCGCCACCAGCCACGATGAAAAGCAGCGCCCGGGCTGATGCCTGTTGCCTCAAAAGAAATTCAAATGGCAACGGGCTCCGGCCTTCCTTGCCACCGCGGCCAAGGCCGGTCTGGGATGCTCGGCCTGCAGGCTGCGCCGGGCGTTGCAAACCAGCTCCCGCACGAAGCGGCGCTAGGGTTTGACGGGCGCCCCGGAGCAGTCGCACCGGGGGCGTCCGCCAGCCTTCATGCATCCGCGCAGCGAAGGGGAACTCCCGTCGATTCCTGCCGGCGAATTCCGCCGAGCTCCGAAACCGTTCGACCCTGGTCAGGGTGAACGCGCGCCGAAGTAACGCGGGCCTTTTGGTCGGTTGTGGCGCCAGTGTCCCGCTTGCCTTGGTGGCGGACTTGAGCCGGCCCACCGAGCGTCGTCCGCGGTGAAGATCGCGGCGGAAGCATTCAAAGGTGTCCGTTTTTCACGAGTGCGGGTAACAGAAGACAGTGAACGCCGTTTCAGACCCTCAGTTGCTCGGTCGCTACGCCCGCGGGGGCGACGAGGCGGCCTTCGGCGAACTGCTGCGCCGGCACCTCGACCTTGTCTATTCCGCGGCCCGCCGGCTCGTGATGGATCCGCAGTTGGCGGAGGACGTCTGCCAGGGAGTTTTCGGCGCACTTGCCCGCGAGGCGGCGGCGGTGGCCGGTCGGTTGGAACAGGGCGCACCGCTTTCCGGCTGGCTGCACCTGACCACCCGCAACCTGGCGGCCAAGACGGTCCGCACCGAAGTCCGACGCCGGCAACGCGAACAGGAGGCCCAGGCCATGCAGTCCCCGAACGAATCCGCCGACACCACCTGGGAACAGATTGCGCCGCACCTGGACGACGCGATGGCGGACCTTTCCGAGGCTGACCGCGACGCGTTGCTGCTGCGTTTCTTCGAGCGGCGCTCGGCGAAAGAAATCGGCTCCCGGCTGGGCACCAGCGAGGAGGCGGCCCAGAAGCGCGTCAGCCGGGCCTTGGAACGGCTCCGGGCGGTGTTCGTCGCCCGCGGACTGGCGGTCCCGGTTTCCGGAATTGCGGGCGCAATCACCGCCCATGCGGTGCAGTCGGCGCCCGCGGGGCTCGCGTTGGCGATCGGCGCGAGCGTCCTTGGGAACGCCGGGACCGGAATCACTCTCCTTCAACTTATGACCACCACCAAAGCGATCACCCTGGCTGGCACCGTTCTGGTCGCGGGCCTGTTCGGCGTAGCCGTGTTTCAGCAGCGTGAACGGGCGCGACTTCAGTCCGAGCTCGACGGGCTCCGCGCTTCCAAAACGGCGGAACCGGCCGCGGCAGTCCCGGCTCCGGGAAGCGTGAATGAGGCTCCATCCGACGAACTGCTCAAACTCCGCGGTGAAGTCGCGCAACTGCGTAGGCAGCAGGCGGAACTCGAACGCCTGCGGGCTGAGAACAGTCGACTCCGCGCCGCCCAATCCAACCGCGCCGCCTCCCCGGCGGCCGTGGAACCTGAACGCGAGGCGTTCAAGCAGTTAGGGATTGGCAAGATGAACGTCGCCAAAAACTGGGCGCAGGTGTTTTGGCTTTATGCCGATGCCAACGCCAACGTCCTGCCCGCCACGTTTGAACAGGCGAGCAAGTTCTACCCCGCGGCGGGCGAACCATCCGATGGTGCGGTCGCGTCGGCGGCAGCCGACTTCGAAATCATGTTCAGCGGCTCCCTGGATCAGATTTCGAATCCGTCCTCTGCCATCCTGTTACGTGAAAAGACGCCTTTTGCCGGCAACGGTCGCCCTGGCCGCTATCGGACCTACGCCTTCGTCGATGGCCACAGCGAGATCAAGTATGCCGAGGACGGTAACTTCGAGGAATGGGAGCAGGCCCGGGTGCCCCAGTTCAAGGATGCCGCCGCCGGCTCTACCGTCCCCTGAGTCCATGCATCCGCGCTTCCCGGCGGGCGGCAAATCGCTAGCCTTCGCCGCGTGCCGACCCATGCGTCCACGCCCGCAGCGAGTCCGGAGGCGCTGCCGTTCGTGGCGGACCACGAACTGCTGCGCCGCGTCGGCGTCGGCGCCTACGGCGAAGTCTGGCTGGCGAGGAGCGTGACCGGCATCCGCCGGGCGATAAAAATCGTCTGGCGGAAGAGTTTTGAGCACGAGCGCACCTACGAACGTGAGTTTGCCGGGCTCAAGAAATTTGAGCCGCTCTCGCGACAGCACCCCGGACTGGTGGACATCCTGCACGTCGGGCGCAACGACCCGGCGGGCTATTTCTACTACGTGATGGAACTGGCCGACGATGCCCGGGAAGGGGCCGCCGGCGGAGACGACTACGAACCCCTGACGCTGGCCGAACTGCTCAAGCAGCGCGGCCGGCTCGCGGTGGCGGAGGCCGCCCGGGTGGGGGCCGGCGTCGCCGAGGCGCTGGCCTTCCTGCATGGGGCCGGACTGGTCCACCGCGACATCAAACCCTCAAACCTGATCTTCGTGGATGGCCGGCCCAAGCTTGCAGACGTCGGTCTGGTCGCGGGTCTGGGCGACGCGCGGTCGTTCGTCGGCACCGAGGGTTACATTCCGCCGGAAGGTCCGGGCTCCACGCAGGCCGATCTCTTCAGTCTCGGACGGGTCCTTTACGAGATGGCCACCGGCAAGAGCCGCCACGAATTCCCCGATCTGCCTGGCGATTTCCGTGATTCGCCGGACGGAGAGTCCTTCGCCGAACTGAACGAGATAATCCTCCGGGCGTGCGCCCCGGAGGCCAAGGATCGGCACCCGTCGGCGGAGGAGCTGCGCGGCGAACTGTTGCTGGTCGATGCGGGCCGGTCCGTCCGCCGGCTGCGGTTGAATGAGCGGCGAGCCGCCCAATGGCGACGGGTGGGTCTGTTCGCCGCGGCGGTCGCCTTCCTGGGACTGGTCCTCATCGCCTTCGAACGGCGTCAAACCCGGCAGGCGTTACGCCAGGCGGAGACGGAAGGTCGCCAGCGCCGGTTGGTGGAGGAAAAGGAACTCGCGGCGCGGGAGAACCTCTACGCGGCGGACATGAACCTCGCCCAGCAGGCCCTCGATGGCGGCAACTTCGGCCGGGCCGATGAACTGCTGAAATCCTACCTGCCCCAACCGGGCCAGCCGGATCTGAGGGGCTTCGAGTGGTTCCACTTTTCGGACCGGCTCAAGGGAGACAGCCTAGGGGTTTTTCGCGGCCACACGGAAGTAGTCTCCGGGCTGGCGCTTAGCCGGGACGGGACGCGGCTTTTTTCGGCCAGCTTTGATTCCACGGTGCGGGAGTGGTCGGTGGCCGATCTGAAGGAGCTGCGGCAGTGGTCCCTTCCGGGCGTGCTGTTTGGGGCGCTGGCCTTGGCGGGCGATGAACAGTCCCTCGCGTTGGAAGGCGGGAACCGGCCCGCTTCGGCACTCTTGAACCTGGCTGCCGGCACCTGGACCACGAACCGATCCTCGGCGTCGTCAAGCGTCGCGATGTTGGCCGACGGCCGGTTGGTGCGCGGGGCGAAGTCACTGCTCTTCGACACTAACGGGGTGGTCGAGATCACCGACCGGAACTTCCGCGTGGAACGGGTGCTGGAAGGCGCCGGCGGGCGGCTCGCGTTGTCGCCCGACGGCCGCCTGCTGGCCACCGGACCGTGGGGGTCATCAATCCGGCTGTGGAGTTGGCCGGATTTGAAGGCGCTGGGGACGCTCGCCGAGGCGGGGACGGTCTTGGCGCTGAGCTTTTCACCGGACAGCCGCCAGCTCGCGAGCGTTTCGCGCAGCGGCGAACTCGTTTTGTGGGATGTCGGCCAACTGCGGGCGACGGCGCGGGCGACGATTCACGAGGGTTCCGCGGTCTGGTCCGTGGCATTTTCCCCCGATGGCCGGCGGCTGGCCACCGGCGGCAATGATCAGGCCGTGCGGGTAAGGAATTCGGCGACCTTGGTGGAGGAACGGGTCTTCCGCGGTCACGGCAGCGAAGTCTGGTCGGTGGTGTGGACGCCCGACGGCCAGCGGCTGTGTTCGTCTGGCAAGGATCACACCATCCGCCTGTGGGACGCAGCCGGAAGCCGCGCCTTGCCGGCCTTCAGCGGGGTGAACAAGGCCCCGGAGTTCTCACCGGACGAACGGTGGGTTGCACTGCGGCAGGGCGAGGATCTCGTGCGCGTGGTGGAGGCGACGACCGGGCGGGAGAAATTCCGGCTGACCCACATCATCGAACTGGGCGGGTTTAGCCCGGATGCCCAGGCCCTGAATGTCGTCGCCGCGGGTCCCATTTATCAGCGTCGCTCGGTGGAAACGGGAGCCGTGCTGGCCTCGGTGCCGTTGACGCCGGTAGCCGGTCGGCTGACCAAGCGGGTGCTGACTTCCGACGGCCTTTGGTTTGTCTCGGGGTTGAATTCGGGGGAAGTCGTCGTGCAGGACCTGCGCCGCGGCGGCGAGACCTTCAGTCTGAACGGGCATCAGGAAATGATCGTCGGCCTGGGCGTGTCCAATGATGGTCGGCGGTTGCTGACCGGCTGCATCGATCGGACGGCCAAACTCTGGGATCTCGGGACGCGGAAGGAACTCCACACCTTTGGCGGCCACCGCATGGCGGTCGGCAGCGTGGCCTTTTCCTCGGACGACGGGCTGATCGCGACCGGCGGCTGGGACGACACCGTGCAGGTGTGGAATGCCCGGACATGGGAACGTCTCCAGTCGTTCAGCGGCCATACGGAGGGGGTCCAGTCCTTGGCCTTCGCGCCGGCCGGGCGCACGTTGGCGGTGTTGTCGGGCGCCGGCCGGGTGACCTTCTGGAGCCTCGCCGCCGGGCGGGAGGCGGGCGTCGAGCGTTTGCTACGCGGTGTGGGCGGAGGCTGGCTCAATTTTTCACCCCAGGGGCGGTGGCTGGGAGCCGTGGCACCGGGCCGGGAAATGCGGCTCTTCCGGGGACCGGATGCCGCGGCTGAAATTCTCCGTTAGATTGGGTTGAGTCCGGACGAAACCAACCTAGATGGCTGATCGCAGTGAAGTCTCCACCGCCGAATTGCGCCGCGCCCGGGGCGTGGCCGCTCCCTCGTGGGAAGCGACGCGGCGCAGCCTGCTCACGCGGCTGAAGGATCTAGGTGACGACCAAGGCTGGCAGCGCTTCTCCGACACCTACGGCGGGGTGATTCACGGACTCGCGTTGAAGGCGGGCTGCTCGCCGACGGAGGCGGACGAGGTGTTACAGGAGACGCTGATCTCGGTGGCCAAGGAGATGCCAGGTTTCCGCTATGACCCGGCTTGCGGTTCGTTCAAGTCCTGGCTGTTCTGCATCGTTCGCCGCCGCATTGCCGACCAGTTCCGCCGCCGGGCCCGTCACGAGCGCATCCAGGCCGAGGCGGGGCACGATCTGGAGATGGTGCCGGATCCGGCCGGCGATCCTTTGGCCTCCGTCTGGGACGGCGAATGGCGGCAGCACCAGCTCCAGCGAGCCGTTGAGCGGGTGAAGCAGAAGGCCTCGCCCGCGCAGTGGCAGATGTTTGATCTCGCCACGCTTCAGGACTGGCCCACCGAACGCATCTGCTCGCTCTTGGGGGTGAACCGGGCGCAGATCTACATGGCGAGGATGCGCGTCGGCCGGCTGCTGAAGGCGGAGTTGACCGCGGTGGTCTCGGCCGAGACGGAGGGGCCGGGGGGCGGGTAGCCGGAACCCTGCGGCGGTCAGGGCGAAGCCACAGCAGCGGGCAACAGGTGCTGCATGCCCTCCCGCCGGTCAGGATAGGCGCGGAAGAATTCTTCCAACACCCGGCGCGCTTCATCGGGGCGGCCGGACCGCTGGAACAGCGACGCCAACTGCACCACGGGCTCCGGATTTTCCGGCCAGAGCTGCCGGGCCAACTGGTAAGTTTCCTCGGCCTGCGCGGTGTGGCCGTGGGCGGCGAGCAGGTTGCCGGCGGACACGGCATCGTGGGAATACGACTTCAGGGCGGCGGGCGATCCCTTGGTCGCCGGATCGGACAGAATTTCCCCGGCGGCCTGTTGCCAATAGGCGGACGTTTCGGCGGCGCGTTCCGGCGTGAACGTGTTTTCGTCGGTCCGGGCGCCCAGTTCCATCAGCGGCCCGAGCGGCAGCGCGTCCGCGTAGGTGCCTTCCAGTGGGGACGATTCCTGCACGGCAAAGGTCAGCTCCGGGTTCTTCGTCCTCAGCGCCTCCAGCAGCTTTCCGTTGATCGCCATGACTGCGACCTGGCCGCCGACCGAAATGCGGCCGTCTTCGCTCTTCGTCACCTGTTCACCGGGGCGAAGCTGTTTCGGTTCCTCCGGAAAATCGCGGTCGTGTGTGAACCGGCGCGAGGCGTCGGCGACGTAGGCACCGAAGGCCTGCTGGCTATCGTCGGCGTTCAAGGCTTTGAAGCGTTCGCCGTATTGCAGGTTCACGTAGTCGAGATAGGTGAGGTCAGCGAGCGCGTTCTGGGTGATGATGATGTGCGGTTCGCCACCGGCGGTGTCGTTGAGGAGTTCCGGAATCCATCGGCCGTTGTCGGTGCCGCCGACATAGACCATGCCGGGCCGCAGTGAGCCGAGGATGGCGTTGCCGTAGTCGAGCAACTGCTGCGCGGGCCATTCGTGGACCTGCTCCGCCACGCCGTAGGCATCGTGGATGGCGGGCCAGAGCGCGTTCACTTCCGCACTCCGGCCGGAGTGCGGGCTGCCGGAGCTGTCACCGCCCTCGAGGGTCTGAAAGGCCGCGGCGATGGTGTCCCAATGGCCCGACTCGACGGCGGCGAAGAAGCGCTCCACTTCGTCAGGCACGGTCACGTTGCGCCGCCGGGCGAGCGCGTGGGCCAGTTCCCGGCGGGAGCGGGCGAACTGCGCGAGCTTGGCCGCCACGATTTCCTCGGCCTTCGGATTGGGCGCGGAACTGACGATGCGCGGCCGGGCATTGGTGCGGACTTCGGGCCGCGACGGCGTCGTGGGGGCGGGGTGGCCCGATTCTGCCGAAGCGACGGCGGGGGTCAGTTCCGGCGCCGGCGGCCCCAGCAGGCGCAACAGCGCGAGGGCAAAGAAGGCGATCAGGGCGGCCCCTAGCCAGCGCGAAGCCAGCTTGGGGCGGTCAGGCGAAGCAGTTTTCGGCGAGTGCATCCAGTGAGACGGGAGGGCCCGTCGAAACAAATGACACCGCGGGGGTGGGATTTTGTATGGCCCTGAATGCCGGAGTTGGACTCACGCAAAGGCGCGAAGACGCGAAGAAGACGGCGCTCGCCCTGCCTTTGCGTCTTCGCGCCTTTGCGTGAGCCAATTCGTCTTCCTCGAAATTCGGGATGAACCGTGCGCAACAGGCCCGCATGTCGGATCTTTGGCCTGACGTGGGCCGGCGTCCGCATCGCGGAGCGATGCCAGCCATTAGCCGGGGGTTGAGGAGCACAGCGACGACACCCCCGGAAACGCAGGCGGAGACGGACCCCGGAGGGGTCGCAGTTCGGAGTTTGGGGGATGCTGGCACCCCTCCGAGGCGCGGACCCAACCGAAACGCTACATCGCCGATCAGATTCGGCGCCGCGCCCGGCAGGGGCGGAACCTGGCGGACGGGAGTCACGAACTGGGCGAATTGCCTGATCCTGCGGGCGATCCGCTCACACCGGTCTGGGAAGACGAAGGCGGAACTGGCCGCCGTAATGGCGCAGGAGGCCACTGGGCTGAATAGCGTCTATCCCTCATGGCCACCGCGGGTTGAGTTGAGCGAGGACGAAGGTCGACTATGTGCAGCGTTTCAAGGGTAAGCTCGGCAATGCCGAGCGGATCTTGGCCAGGAGCTCCGGCTCAAACACCTCCAAAACCAGGCCCACGCGCTAGCACGATCCTCGCTCCAACCCATAAGTTAAAGGGTCGGTCATTCAGGAGCATTCCGCTCAAAGCTGCTCACCGACTGTCGTGGCTGAGGCTGAACTTTCCGTCTGCCGACGAGCAAGCGCCACGGCCCACTTGCGGCCGTTAACGAACAGGACTACGCCGAAAATGAACGGAACGAAGGCCAGCGAAACCTGATACTTATCGACGTCCTTTTTCCAAGAGTCCCCCGCACGAGACGCCGCGGCATTGAATAGGTAGTGCCCCCAATTCAAGACCTGTGGCAAGTGACTGGAGACGTAGAAAAGCCCAACCGCCATAAAAGCGATGGAATAGCAATCCACCAGCGACATCGCTCCGAACGAAAGGTCAAGCGAGACACCGCTCGTGACGAAACGAGCAATGGGCAGAGCGAGACTCCAGAGAAGAACAGCGGCAACAATTAAGCCGACTAGGAAAAGCCAAGGTAGAGCCATTAAGGAGCGCGAATCGTCGAGGGTCGAGCGCCCAAACACGCCCAGAACCCGGAGAATCTGCGGCGTCAGTTTGACCGCGACCTGCAACAGGAAATCGAGCGCCATCAGGCGCAAGACGACGACGACGAGGCTTTGAAGGTTCATAGATGCTGGTGCCGGCCCTCAGCTTGCGAAGATCCGGTCCATCTCGCCGCTGAGCTTCTTGAGCCCTTCCAGCGAGCCGCCGCCGCCCTGTTCGGCGATTCCCCAGCCGTCGTAGCCGATGTCGTCGAGCGCCTTCATCACGGCGGGCCAGTTGTTGTCGCCCTTCAGGAACTCGGCGTCGAAGCCGGCCCACTTGCCCTGCTTGTCGGACTTGGCGCGGCTGTATTCCTTGATGTGCAGCGTCTGGATGCGGTGCCCAAGGATGCGGATCCACTGCTCGGGCCACGCGTAGTGGATGATGTTGCCGATGTCGAAATGCCACGCGACGAAGGGCGACTCGAACTCGTCGAGGTAACGCGCGGCCTCGATGGGCCCGAGCAGGAAGTTGTTCCAGACGTTCTCGATGCTGATCTTCACGCCGAGTTCCTGCGCGAGTGGGATGGCCTTCCGGATTTCCGCCTGCGACCGCAGGTAGGCGTCGGCGTAGGAGACCTTGTCGTTGACCACGGCGGGCACGAGCAGCACGGAGGGTGCGCCGTAGCGTTTGGCGTCCCGCAGCGACTGCTTCAGGCCTTCGAGGCCGACCTTGCGGACCTCGGGGTTGGGATCGGAGAGCGGCTTGGCCCAATGCGTGTGGCAGCAGACGCTGCCGGCCTTGAGTCCGGTGGCGTCGAGGGCGCGGAGCATTTCGTCCACGTCCATGCCGCCCATCGGCTCGACGCCCTCGAAGCCGGCTTCCTTGACCGCCTTGGCCTTCTCCATGACGGAGCCGGGCGCACCGACGGTGCCCCACATGATGCCCTTGCGGATGAGGCGTTTGCCGGGCTTGGCGAGCGAGACGGGCAGCGGGGATTTCGGCGCGGCAGTGGCGCAACCGGTGAGCAGCGGGGCGACGGTGGCGACCGCACCGGCGGTGGCGGTCAGTTGGAGGAAGTGGCGGCGGTTCATTTGGGAGCCAATGCTTTGGAAGTTCCTGAGGACAAAGCCTTCAAAACGGGCCGTAACTTGCGCGGCCTTTGCTTCAACACTGACAGAACCGCAGGGGCGGTCTTTTGAAGTTCCCGCTTTTCGCGGAGCACGCGCTCATAGGCTTGCCGGGCCCAACGAGGATCTTCTTTGGCGCCCTTGAGCAAGCCTTCGGAGCTGAGGTCGCAATCCAAATCCGGCCAATAGACCGAACTGTGCGTGATCTCGAAGTTCTGACGCTCCGCCGGCTTGGCCAGTCGGAGCGTTGGATACCAGTCCAACGGCGCGCTGATGGTCCGACCATCGTCGAGGTCGAAACTCAGCATGTGCTCGGTCACCACCACTCGTTTCACCGAGGGCGGCAACGTGGTTTCGGTTGGCTCAAGCGGATTCATTCCATGCTCCCAGTAAGGTTTCCCGATGTTCTTCCAGCAGGTTCGATATCTGCCGCAGTTCGGACTCGCGGAAACCTTTGTTGCGGGCCAGTTGAAGCGGGTCGAGCCAGAACTTGGCTTCGTTGCCCGCCTTGACGACATGCACATGAGCCGGCTCGTCGGGCTCGTTGCTGTAGAAACCGATCCGATAGCCAAAGAGCCGCAGGACTGTTGGCATACCGCAGCCCCTCTTTCGCTCAGATCAGCTTGTAGCGGCCCGGGATCGGCAGCGGCATGATGTCGAGCTTCATGTCCATGGTCCATTCGCCGTCCGGGGAAAGCTTCTCCTGCGAGTTGAGCGCCTGTTCCCAGGTGACTTCCTGGCCGGTGTAGGCGGCCATGCGGCCCATGATGCCCTGGAGCGTGCTCGACGCGAGCCAGTCGCCGTCAAAGCGGTAGGGGCCCTGACCGCGGATGGCACGGAAGAGGTCCTCGTGTTCGATCACATACATGTCCTTGGACTTCTCGCCGGCGTAGCGCCAGGTCTTCTCGCCGCGGATCTCGGGGTTGTTCCAGCCGGAGCGGGCAAAGCCCTTGGAGCCGACGATGTAGTCCGAGTTGTCGCTGTAACAGCCGGGAATCTGGCGCTGGGCGATCGTCGCCTGCACGCCGTTCGGGTATTTGTAAACGACCGTCATGTGGTCGTAGATGTTGCCCTCGTTGTTTGGGATCATGCGGCCGCCCGTGGCGGTGCAGCTGATCGGTGGCTGGTCGTGCATCGTCCAAGCCAGCTTGTCCACGGTGTGGATGCACTGCTCGACGTAACCGTCGCCGGCCAGCCAGGAGAAGTTCATCCAGTTGCGGAGCTGCCATTCGAAGTCGCCGACGCCCGCTTTGCGGGTCGAGGCGGCGGGCATTGGCTTCACCGGGCCGGTGAGGTAGGTGCCATAGACGCTCTTCACGTCGCCGAGCGCACCGTCGTGGATCTGCTGGTAGAGCGCGCGACGCGGGAGGTCACTGCGCCAGCAGAAGCCGCAGACGAAGTGCAGCTTCTTTTCCTTGGCCACCTTCACCGCGGCCATGACCTCGCGAATGCCGGCCGCATCGGTCGCGGCGGGCTTCTCGCAGAAGATGTGTTTGCCCTTCTCGACGGCGTATTGGAGGTGCTTCGGGCGGAATCCCGGAGGCGAGGCGAGGAGCACGACGTCCACCTGATCAATGACCTTCTTGTAGCCGTCGAGGCCGAGGAAGGTGGAATCGGGCGTGACCTGGATGCGGTTCCCGAACTGCTCCTTCAGGCCGCGCAGCGCGCCGTTGGCCTGCTCGGAAAAAGCGTCGGCGACCGCGGTCAGCACGCAGTTGCCGTCGGCGGTCAGTGCATTGCCGGCGGCGCCAGTGCCCCGGCCACCGCAGCCCACGAGGCCGATCTTCAGCGTGTCGGAGTTGGCGGCGAAGGCCGATTCACGGATGAGGATGCCCGGCGCCGCGAGGGCGAACGCGGCGGTGGCGGAGGAAGTCCGGAGAAAGTCCCGGCGAGTGGTGACGGAGGACGCATTCATGGGGAAACGATGACGCGGGCGAGCGTCCGGCATTCGAGGAAATCCGGTCAAGCCGCGAGGCATGCCTCTTTCCGGGGGCCGGAGCGGCGGGTCCAACCCCCTTCAATCCGGGCGAATTCGCGTCCGCTACTGCCGGTTCAGGCGCCAGAGCAGGCCGGTGCCGACCCCGAGGAAAAGCACGGTGGGCAGCCAGACGATGAGTTCCGGATGCAGGTGTGGCTTGGTGTCGAGGGCGGAGCCGATCAGCAGAAAGCTGTAGTAGGCGGCCAGCAGCGCGAGGGCGAGGGCGATGCCGACATTGGTTTCCCGGCGGTGCGCCCGGACTCCGAGGGGCAGGCCGACCAACGTGAAACCGATACAGGCAAAGGAGAATGACAGGTTGCGGTGGATCTGGACCTCCACCGGCGTGACGTGGCCACCGTCCCGGCTGAGGCGGCGGCGTTCGGCGAACAGCTGTGCCAACGTCATGTCGCTGATGCGCTGCGCGCGGTTGTCGATGCCTTTGAAATCCCGGATCGGGGCGAGATAGCTTTCCTGAAACAGGGACTGCCATTCCCCACCGCTCAGGTAAAGACCTTGCACGTTGTGCAGCAGGATTGCCGAGGGGCGACCCTTGGCATTGACCTGCAATTCGGCCTCCGGCGCGTAAACGTCGAGGTTACGGACCAGGTTGGTCCGGCCTTCAGACACAATGTTGGTGGACCCGTAGATCAGCACGCCGCTCATCTTCAGACCGGCGACCTTCTGGGCGTAGAGGGTCACGTTGCCGAGGTCGAGGAAGCGGCCGTCGGTCAGCAGCGAGGCCCCTTTTTCCAGCAGGACCGAATCCCGCAGGCGTTTGAAGGCCACCCGCGCTTCGGGGGCCAGCTTGAGGTTGAAGGCGGCGCACAGCACCGACATCAGCAGCGCAAAGGCCAGGGCCGGCAATGCGAGCCGCACCGGACTGATGCCGCTGGCGCGGATGGCGGTGAGTTCCTGGTCGGCGCTCAGCCGGCCGAAGAGCAGGAGCGTCCCGGTGAGCAGCCCGATCGGCAGGGAAAAGACGAGCACGAAGGGAACCAGCAGCCCCAGCGCCCGGGCAATGAGCGCGAAGGACGCCTTGCCGCTGGCCACCAGCTCAAAGATGTCGGTCAGCACGTTGCCCACGAGCAGCAGAAACGTGAACACGGCGACGGTGAGCAGCACCGTCGCCAGCAGTTGGCGCAGGATGTAAGTATTGAGCGTCTTCACGCGGGCGGCGAGAACCGCGGTTGGTATAGCGGCATCTTCCGGGGCGAGCCGATGGGAAAATCACCGGATCTTGGTGGGGATGGGACGTGGTTCCAACCGGCAGGTGCCGTTCGCCGCACGGCCGGCTTGCTTCCCGGGTGTCGGGTCGTGGACTCTCCCGGCCTAGTGGCACTTGACGCAAAAACGGATTGGCTCGATTTCGTCCAACGGGCTTGGACCGCCGGGGAACTGCTGCGGATCACCCTTGCCGGGCCGCGCAGCGCCGACAAATCGGTCCGCCAGGTCACCATCCGACCCGTCAAGCTCAAGGACGGCGTGATGCTCTCGTTTGTTTACCGGCACGAGACCCGCGACGTGACCAAGAACCTTACCCCGCCCGAGGGCTTCGAGCTCATCTCCGAACTGATCGGCGGCAAGTTTGCCCACGGCTACCTGCAGACTCCTGCAGGCGTCGCGCACCTAGACTACCCGTCGCACCGGGCCCCGCGCATCCGCTATGAAAAGCCGTCCCAGCTCACCGCGAAGCCGCTCAACCCCGCCGAACCCGGGGCCCACGATCAGGTGAAGCAGCGGCGCGTCGAAGCCAACCGGCCATGGCTGCAGGCGCTCAACGTCACGACGGCCAACGGCACCGTCTTTCGCGGCATGGAGGCGAAGTTCCGGCAGATTCACCGCTTCATCGAGCTGCTCGACCACCTGCTCGGCGATATCACGTTCCATCCCAGCGCCCCGATCGACATCGTCGACATGGGTTGTGGCAAGGGCTACCTGACCTTCGCGACCTACGAACATTTCCGGCGGATCCACGGTGGCGAAGTCCGCGTGCAGGGCATCGAGGCCCGGCCGGAACTCGTCGACCTGACCAACCGCATCGCCGGCGAAGGCGGCTTTCAAGGACTCCAGTTCCGGGCCGGCACCATCGCGGACGCGCCGCTGGAACACTGCGACGTGCTCATCGCCCTTCATGCCTGCGACACCGCCACGGACGACGCCCTGGCCAAGGGCATTGCGGCCGGGGCCCGCCTGCTGGTGGTCGCCCCGTGCTGCCACAAGGAAATCCGGCCGCAGCTCGTGCCGCCGCCGGTGCTGGTGGAAGCCCTGAGCCACGGCATCCTCCTCCAGCGCGAGGCGGACTTCGTGACCGACGCCCTGCGCGCGGCGCTGCTCGAATGGGCCGGCTATGATGCCCAGGTCATGGAGTTCATCGCGCCCGAGCACACGAGCAAGAACCTGATGATCACCGCCGTGAAGACCAAGGGCCGGCACGACCGGGCCGCGGCGGCCGCGCGGGTGGTGGAGCTGGCAGCCTTTTACGGCATCCGGGAACAGCGCCTCGCCCGGCAACTGGGTTTCCAGTTGGTGCCGGAACCTGCGCCCGTCGGATAACGCCCGGGACAAGCCGTCGCTGCCCGGTTAAGAGCGGAGTTGTCCAGAGGCCGACGTCCGAAAGGAAGTAGCCATCTCTGGCTAGATTCCGCTTGAGGGATTTGAAGTCTGTCGGCAAACAAAAGCCGCTCGGCCAAACCCCCGCCTGGCTCTGGAAAAATTCAAATGAAGAAGACCAAAACATATTCAACGGTTCTGGCGATGGTGGCGCTGAGCGCGTCGGCGTTTTCCAACGCCAACGGAGCGGTGGTTTCGTGGAACTTCGGCACCGCCTCAGGCTCGCTGTCCCCTTCTGCCGGGGTGCCCATTACCGGGCTCACGGTTACCGATCTAACCCGCGGCAACGGCGGCGGCGGCGCGACGACTAGCAGTCTCTCCGCGAGTGACTACAGCGGCGCTAGCGGCCAGTTTAACGCCTTGGCTTCGGGCAAGAATGGCGCCTTCGATGCCAATACGTCGACCTTTTGGGAATTCAGCCTGACTGGCGACGGAGCGTCGTTTTCGCTGACCGACATCAGCTTCGGTTCCCGCAGCACCGCCTCTGGCCCGGTAAGCTATTCGGTGCGGTCCAGCCTCAATAGCTATGGCAGTGACTTGGCTTCGGGCACGGTGTTGGCGAATTCCGCCTGGAGCCTGCAGTCTCCGGCGACTACCGACACGGCGGGATTGCCGGGAGAAACCATCACCTACCGCTTGTATGGATTTGGAGGAACTACCACCGCGTCCAACTGGCGAATCGACGACTTGGCCATCACGGTGACGGTTGATGCATCGCCCGTGCCCGAGCCCACCACCTATGCTGGCATTGCGGGAGGCCTGCTCCTCGGGTTCGCCGTCTGGCGCCGCGCTGGGAAGCAGAGCTGAAGAGGCTGTTCCGCCCAGAAAGAGCCCGACCGCGGTAGCGGCCGGGCCTTTTTCTACTTTGACGAGCCGGCGGGTAGGTCTACCCGCCGCGGGCATCGTTTCATTGGCCGAACCGGGCAGATGCCCTTGGCAGTCCCGGCTCCACGACCGAACGGGGAGCGCCCATCCGCGATGTGGACTGCGGGGGCATGACCCCGCTTTTCCTCCATCGCCACGTCCACCCCGACGCCAATTGACTCCACCCGGCGAAGGAAAAGCGCCGTCGTGCCGGCGCAGTCCAAAAAGCCACGGCACCAGACGGCGCCCCGTCCAAAGTGCTGCCAGCTCGTGCCGGGAGCACGTGGCTGCGGCTGTTCCGCCCACGGTGTCCAGCCGCGCCCCTGCCCGCATTGCGTCCGGAAATTTTCTTCCGTTCGCCGCCGCCGCCCCCATCTTCCGCCCGTCTCGTGGATACGCCTTCCCATCCGAAACATTACTGCGGGGTCTTCGGCATCTTCGGTCACCCGAACGCCGCCGAACTCACCTACTATGGACTCTACGCGCTCCAGCACCGGGGGCAGGAGTCCGCTGGCATCGTCACCACCGACGGCAAACAGTTCTATTCGCACAAGGGCATGGGGCTGGTGCCGGCCGTCTTCACCGGCGAAGTGCTGCACACGCTGGTCGGGCCCGCGGCCATCGGCCACACGCGCTACTCCACCACGGGCTCGTCCACGCTCGCCAATGCGCAGCCGCTGATGGTGGACTGCTCCAAGGGCAAGGTGGCGATCGCGCACAACGGCAACCTGACCAACGCGTCCATGCTCCGCGACGAGCTCGAGGCGATGGGCTCCATCTTCCAGACCACGGTCGATTCCGAGATCATCGTGCACCTGCTCGCCCTGCCGGTCCGGCCGGGCGGCAGCAAGAGTTCGCTGGTGGAGGCGGTGCGGCGGATCGAGGGCGCCTATTCGCTGGTGATCCTGACCGAACAGGAGCTGATCGGTGTCCGCGATCCGCACGGTTTCCGCCCGCTGAGCATCGGCAGACTGGCCAACGGCGCCTACGTGTTGGCGAGCGAAACCTGCGCCTTCGACCTGATCCAGGCCGAGTTCGTCCGCGACGTGGAGCCGGGCGAAATCGTCATCATCAACGGAAGCGGGCTGAGTTCGATCCAGGCGTTTCCCGAACACTCCAAGCGGGCGTTCTGCATCTTCGAATACGTCTATTTCGCCCGGCCCGATTCGACCATCGCCGGCAGCAACGTCTACAAGGTCCGGACTGAAATGGGCCGGCAGCTTGCCCGGGAAAAAAACATCGACGCCGACGTCGTCATTCCGGTGCCGGACAGCGGCGTTTGCGCGGCGCTGGGCTATTCGCTGGAGAGCGGCATCCCGTTCGAGATGGCCTTCGTCCGCAACCACTACGTCGGCCGCAGTTTCCTCCAGCCGTCCCAGCTCATCCGCGACTTCGCGGTGCGCGTGAAGCTCAACCTCATCGGCGACCTGGTGAAGGGGAAGCGCGTGATCATCGTGGACGATTCGATCGTGCGCGGCACCACGAGCCGGGCGCGCGTCACGAGCCTCAAGGAGGCCGGCGCCGCGGAGGTCCACTTCATGGTAAGTTGCCCGCCGCATGTGAATCCCTGCGTCTACGGCATCGACTTCCCGGAGCGCAGCAAGCTGATGGCGGCCACCAACACGCAGGAGGAGATCCGCAAGTTCCTCAACGCCGACTCGCTCACCTACCTGTCGCTCGACGGCATGGTCAAGGCCACCGGACAGCCGCAGAACGGCTTCTGCCTCGCGTGCTACACCGGCGACTACCCGGTGCCCTACGACGCCACGGTAGACAAGCACATCATCGAGCGTCGCCGGTCCCGCGGGGGCGGACTGGGGGCGGAACTCGCCGCCGAGGCTGCCCAGCGCCGGCTGCTGTGAGCGGCGGCTTCAATCCCGGCGGCGCCCGCTTGCGACCGGGTTTGCGACGCTGGTAGCCTTGGCGCGTTGAACGCTTCCACCACCACCGACGAAACGCGTCCGGCGTTGTCCCGGGGCCGTCGCGGCCTCTTTGCCCTCGTGCTGCTGGCGCTGGTGGTCATCGTGCCGCTGGGGGCGCTGGAATTGGGCCTGCGCCTGGCTGGCTATGGCTACGAGACGGACTTCCTGCTGGAACGCACCGTCAACGGCAGGCGGGTGTTCGTGGACAATCCGAAGTTCGCCCACCGTTTCTTCCCGGCCCGGATCGCGCGTTCGCCGCAGACTCTGATGGTGGACGTCGAGAAGCCGGCCGGCGTCACCCGCGTGGTCGTGCTCGGGGAATCGGCCGCCCTCGGTGATCCGGAACCGGCGTTTGGGCTGGCCCGGCAGCTCGGCGTGGTGCTGAACGCCCGGTTTTCCGGCCGGAAGTTCGAGGTCATCAACGTGGCGATGACCGCGATCAATTCGCACGCGTTTCCCGACATCGCCCGGAGCGCCGCCCGGCTCGGCGCAGACTACTGGGTGATCTACGCCGGCAACAACGAGTTCATGGGGCCCTTTGGTCCGGCCAGCGTCGGCGGCGCGGCCGGCCGCAGCCGGACCCTGATCCGGCTGGGACTCGCCTTGCAGCGCACGCGCACCGGACAATGGCTGGCGGCTCTGGCGGGCCGGTGGGGCGGCCACGATTCCGCCGCGGATGCCGAGTTTGCCGGCCTCGAAACGTTCCTGTCCCAGCGGCTCGCCCCCGACGACCCCCGGCTCGGCGCCGTCTATGAAAACTTCCGCGCCAACCTCGCCGCCGTCCTGGCGGAGGCCAAGGCGGCCGGGGTCGCGACCGTGCTCGCCACGCCGGCCGTGAACCTGCGCGACTCCGCGCCCTTCGCTTCGGCGCCGACCGCCAACGAGGCCGCCGTCAACCACCTGTTGGGCGTGCTCGTCACCAATTCGGCCCCGGACGTCCTGCGGGAATTGGAATCTCTGGCCGCCAGCACGCCGAGCCACGCGACGCTGCGCTTCTTCCACGGGCGGGCGAATCTGATGCGGGGCGACACGAACGAAGCGAGCGCCGATTTCGCCCTGGCCCGCGACCTCGACGCGCTGAAGTTTCGGGCCGATTCCAAACTGGTCGAAATCACCCGCGAGCTGGGCCGGAGCCAGGCGGCGGACCAGGTGCTTTTGCTCGATGCCGAAGCGCTCCTCGCGGCGAATGCGCCCGCCGGCATTCCCGGGGCGGAGACGTTCTGGGAGCACGTCCACTTCACGTTCGAGGGCAACTACCGCCTGGCCTCGCTGGTCGCGGACACGCTGGCACCGCTGCTGGGCGGGGGGTCGGCGATGCCCGTCCCGCGGGAGACCGTGGCGGCCGAACTGGCGTTTACCGAATGGAACCGCTTTCGCGTGGCCGAGGCGATCGGCGCCAGGCTGCAGCGGCCGCCGTTCACTGACCGCATCAACTCCGAGGAACAGCGCGGCCTGCTCTCCACCGAACTCATCCGGCTCCGCCCTCAGACCGCGGTCACCGCCTTCGAACGCCACGCCGCCATCTACCGGACGGCCTTGGCGAAACGGACCAACGACTGGCTGCTGCGCGATCAGTTTGCCCGGCTGCTCGCGGCCTTCGGGGACCGGGATTCCGCGCTCGAGGAATGGCGCCAGGTGGTCGCGCTGGCGCCGCACCACCTCAGCGCGCAATACCAGTTGGGCGATCTGCTCAGCACAACGGCCGCGACGGCCGCGGCGGCCGAACCGCACCTGCGGGAAGCCCTGGCACTGCGCGGGGATTTCCCGGAAGCGTGGGACCGGCTGGGGCAGGCGCTGGGACAACAGAAGAGATTTGGCGAGGCGGAAGCCGCCTTTGCGCGCGCGCTGGAACTGCGGCCGGGCTTTACCCAGGCGCGCGTGAACCGAGCCTTGGCCCAGGCGGGCGCGGGCCGGACCAATGACGCTCTCGGCACCCTCCGCGACGCCACGGCCCGCGAGACCAACAGCGTGGTGGCGTGGCAGAACCTCAGCCGCCTGCTCGCCGCGACCGGCGCGGCGAAGGCGTCGGCCGAAGCCGCCGAAAAGGTGGTGCAGTTGAGGCCCACGTTGGCGGCCGCCCACGTGCTGGCCGCGGAAGCATGGCAGCGGGCCAACGATCCGGATCGCGCCGCGCCCCATTGGCTCGAAGCCGTGAAACTGAGCCCGGACAACATCCAGGCGCGCTATTTCCTCGCTCTGGAGCTGGCCCGTGAAAAGCAGTTTGAACCGGCAATTGTTCAGTTCCAGGAAGTCATCCGGCGCGAACCTGGGCTGGCCACGGCCCACCTCAATCTGGGGGTCGCGCTCATGCAGTTGAAGCGACCGGAGGAGGCGCTCGGGCCGTTCGAGCGGGCCGCGGAGCTGAACCCGGCCGACGAAAAGGCCAAGACCTACGTGAAGAGTGTCCGCGAGATGCTGCAACGCGGCGCCGGTGCGCCTCAGTGAGTTGAGCGGGCTGGAAGTCAGGCGGGTCCCAGTTCCAGGGGCGTTGCGGCGAGAACTGTGGGCGGGTCGCCCGGCAACCCGCGCGCCTCGCGGCGCAGGCCGGCCACGGCTTAGTCCGCTTGCCTTCGACAGATCATGCAGTAGTCCAAGTCGGCGCAGGCTTCGTGCGCCGGAGAAGGCGTCGACCGCATTCGGTTCCTCCGTCCTTCGGGACTACTGCGGCGGTGGTCCCTGCGTGCGTTTGCCCGAGCGGTATTCGCTCGCGGTCACCCCGATCTGCCGCTTGAAGGCGACGCTCAGATATTCGACATGCTTGAAGCCGGCCCGGTCGGCGATGATGGCCAGCGAGAGGTCCGTCTCCGACAGCAGCCGTTTCACCCGGTCCAGCTTCACGGTCATGATCTGTTCGTGCGGGGAGCGGCCGAGCAGGGCCTGGAACCGGGTTTCCAGCACGCGGCGCGAGAGGGGCACCTGCTTGACCACCTCGGCCACGGTGATGGCGTTGCACGCGTGCTCACGGATGAACCGCACCGCGGTGGAGATGTGCCGGTCGGCCACGGCGACCACGTCGGTGCTTTGCCGGGTGGCGACGCCGAGCGGGACGAAGAGCCGGCCTTCGCCGCGGATCTTTTCCCCGCGCATCATCCGGTCGAGGAGCGACGCGGCCTCATAGCCGGTCCGGCGCACGTCGGGAATCACGCTGGAAAGCGGCGGATCGGCGAGGTCGCAGAGCAGTTCGTCGTTGTCCACCCCGAGCACCGCCACCTGGTCGGGCACGGCGAGTTCGAGCCGGCGGCAGGCTTCGAGGACCTGCACGCCGCGGATGTCGTAGCCGGCAAAGACACCGATCGGTTTGGGCAGCGACTTCAGCCAGCCCATGAGCTCGGCTAGTTCGGATTCCCAGTCCGGCGCGTCGCCGGTGCGACCCGCCTTGGAGACCGCCGCGAAGTCCCGGCAGCGAAGTCCGTGACCCATGAGGTGCGCGGCAAAGGCGTCATGCCGCCAACGGGACCAGTTGAAGCGGGCGTCACCCACGTAGGCAAACTCGCGGAACCCGCGCTCCCGCAGGTGCTCGGCGGCGGTGTGGGCGATCGCCCGATCGTCGGTCTCCAGCCAGGGCAACTCCGGCAACAGCCGGGCCGCGCTGACATCGACGGCCGGCAGGTGCGCCGCCGCGACGGCCTTGGCGATCGCGGCGTTCTCGATCCGCGCGATGATCCCGTCACCCTTCCAACCCTTGAGCCACTGGGGTGGGGCTGCCCCCCGGCCGGCTTCCACGAGGGAAATCGTCCACGGGCCGTGATGACGGAGCCACTCCCGGACGCCATGGAGCAGTTCGCGGGCGTAGGCGTTCGATGTCTCGATGAGCAGCGCGACTTTTGGCGGACGAGTCATGCGGTGATGGGGAGGTTGTGAAGCGCCGGGGCCCTTCCTCAAAGCCTAAAGCGCCGCGAACGGAGCTGGAATCGCCTCGGATTAGGGCGGTGGCCGGCGGTCAGATTCACAACCTGCCGGCTTGTCATGAATGAACGTGTGCGTATTTTCATCGAAGAAAGCCGCAACGGTTATGAGCAACCACTTTAGAATCAGACGCCGGACCTTCCTGCGTGGACTGGGAACCGCCGTCGCCCTGCCCTGGCTGGAATCGCTGACGCCGGCCCGGGCCTTCGCCGGGACCGGCGGCGCCCCCGGGGCGCCAAAGCGCATGGCCTTCGTCTACGTGCCCAACGGCGCCGACATGGTCAACTGGACCCCGACCGAAGCCGGTTCCGACTTCACCCTGCCGTCCACGCTCGAACCGCTCGGTGACCTGCGCAAAGAGCTGCTCGTCCTGAGCGGGCTGGCGCTCGACAAGGGCCGCGCCAACGGGGACGGCGCCGGTGACCATGCCCGGGCGGCCTCCTCCTTCCTCACCGCCGCCCAGCCCCGCAAGACGGCGGGTGCGGACATCCGTGTGGGCGTCTCGGTGGATCAGGTGGCGGCCCAGAAGGTCGGGGACCTCACCTCCTTGCGCTCCCTGGAGCTCGGCTGTGACCGCAGCCAGATTTCCGGCAACTGCGACTCCGGCTATTCCTGCGCCTACTCCTTCAACGTCTCCTGGCGCACCCCCACCGCGCCGATGCCGCCCGAGACGAATCCCCGGCTCGCCTTCGAACGCCTGTTTGCCTCGGAAGACGCGCAGTTGACCGCCGAGGCCCGCGCGCGCCGCAACGCCCAGCGCAAGAGCGTGCTCGACTTCGTGATGGAGGATGCCCGCCAGCTTTCGCCCAAGCTCGGCCATTCGGACCAGCGCAAGCTCGACGAATACCTCTCGTCCGTCCGCGACCTTGAGCGCCGGATCGAGCGCACCGAGAAGGAGAGCGCCAACCTGCCCCGCGGCCAGTTCCTCGAAGACGTTTCCGGCAACCGCCAGGGCCACATCCGGATGATGTATGACCTGCTGGCCCTCGCCTTTCAGACCGACACGACCCGCATCTCCACGTTCGTCGTCGCGCACGACGGCAGCAACCTGCCCTACCCGTTCATCGGCGTGTCCGACGGTCATCACGACCTGTCGCACCACCAGAACGATCCGGAAAAAAAGGCCAAGATCGCGAAGATCAACCGGTTTCACCTCGAGCAGTTCGCCTATTTCCTCCGGCGCCTCAAGGAGACCCGGGAAGGTGAAGGCTCCCTGCTCGACAGCTGCATGATCATGTATGGCTCGGGCCTGGCCGACGGCAACCAGCACGCCCACCACGACCTGCCGATCCTGCTCGCCGGCCGCGGCGGCGGCACCCTCTCGCCCGGCCGCCACGTGCGCTACGCGAAGGAAACGCCGCTGGCCAACCTCTACCTCGACCTCATGGACCGCATGGGCGTCCACCAGGAACGTTTCGGCGACAGCACCGGCCGGCTCACGCAGCTGACGACCTGACCGGGCACCCCCCCCCGTTTGGGCGGCGTTGCCGCGCCTCCCATTCTCTCAATAACCCGTTCAGGAGCTTGGCCCCGCGGGCTCCGACCCGACCAAAGGTTGCGTCCGCAGTCGCAAGGCTGCGGGTTACGGCCCCGGTTACGAGATAGCCCCGTCGCGATGGGATCCTGCGGCCCGCCTCCGGTTCCTCAGCTTGCCGGGCTGCTCTGGCCGCGTGGGATGTTTCGCCAAACCCATGTCCGGACCTTTTGTGTTCGCTTCAACGCCGCACTCCCCAGACACGCCGCGCACAATTCCCCATGATAACAGGTTTGCGGGTTTGGCCCCATGTTTCTTACGAGGCGGCCAGGGAGTAACTGCTCCTGTCATATCCGCCCATCATTTCGGCGTGTCGGATGGATCGCCTGAAGCCTTCTCTTTGTTCTCCAGCCTATGCCGGAACGATGCATTTGAACGGGGCGCGGACGGTCACGTCCGCGCGAAGGCCCAGGGCCAAGCCCCAGTTCCAGGCAGACCCACGGGCCCGACCGAACTGTGCGCGTTCCGGAACGGCCCCGAACCCTCGGCGAATTCACGCTGACGCTACGCGCGGACGAAGACCGTCCGCGCTCCCTCCGCATCGTTCCGGCTAAGTGACAGACCAAGCAAAACGCCGCCGATGCAAATCGGCGTTCCACCCGCGCCGATCGCATGAATGACGGACTTCCCCCCTTCCATGATCTGAAGGATGATCAGTGCCGCGCCCAGAACTAGCATCACCACCCCGATGATTCTGATGACTTTGTATCTCTTCATGGCTTTGGTCTTTGTTTGATGCCGGTGTAAGAAGCTTTCTGTAATTTGCTTTCCTTGTGTTTCCACCCAACCCCAGAGGGGGAGGTGGAGCGGAGGCGAGCGGAGCGAGCCGAGC
>JAYUSF010000080.1:0-6901 GCA_043755815.1 Verrucomicrobiota bacterium | reverse complement strand
CTCGCCGCGAACGATTCCGCCGTGACTGCGATGGGCGACGACAAGCTCAAGCTCATCGCCGCGGAGTTGATCACCCAAGTGAAGAAGAGCGTGACCATCGACTGGACCCTCCGCGAAAGCGCCCGTGCCAAAATCAAAGTGATGGTGAAGCGCATCCTGAACAAACACGGCTACCCGCCCGACTTGCAGGAGGAGGCCGTCAAGACCGTGCTCGCGCAGGCGGAGCTGCTGTGCGCGGAGTGGGTGTAGGGCTTTCCGGAGGTGTCGTTGGAACGATGGCTTCGAAGGATTGGCGAGGGCCTTACTTCGCCGGGGTAAGACCCAGCAGCCACACTTGCGGGCCGGCGATTGCGTAGAATCGTAACTTCTCATTGGTCAGCGAACCTTGGTAGGCCACCTCGAAGTCGCGCTGAACGTTGAGCTGTCGGACCTCAAAGTGGGTTTTCCCGATCCCCGGGAGGTTTGAAAAACTGAACGTTACGGGTTCACCCAGCTTGCAGTCCGGAAGCGCCAGCAAGACCTGGGCAAGCAAGGTGTGGTCATCAATTCCGGCGGCTGCGATCCCCGTGCTGTTGGACGACGGCGACACGGCCACGCGCCGCGGCGTCTCCAGCAGTCGGCGGAAGGCGCGGAACGCATGGAAGGTCTTCTTCGGCGCGCCGTGCAGCGTGAAGAGGCCGAAGGGTTGGTTGTCGGTGGAATAGAAATTGGCCGCGTCGAGCGGGGCGTCCTGCAGGCGCAGCAGGGTGGCGACGACAAAGGCGGCGCCTTCGGGTCCAGCTTGGCGGGCATACCAGGCTTCGCGCGTGGCACCTTGGCCCGCAGTCATCGGAGTCCAGTCGTTGCCGGGAAGGTAGTTCCATTCGTTGAGATGGCTTTCCGTTTGGGCGAATCCGGCACCGTCCAGCCAGCGGCGCACGGCGTGGCTGCGGCGGGCGGCTTCAGCCGGGTCGTCGGTGTAAAGGTGCCAGGAGAAGAAATCCAACGGCGCCTTTTCGGCGCGAATGAACCGGACGAAGTCGCGCAGGAAATCGGACGGCTCCAAGGTGCCGTCGGCGAGGAAGCGGCCCTGATGGCCCAACGACGGGCCGCCGATTTTGAGCGCGGGCCAGCGGGCCTTGAGTGCTTTGGCGGTGGTGGCGTAGAGGCGGAAGTATTCCCCGGGCGTGCCGGTCCACATGGCGGGTCGGTTCTCCGGCTCGTTCCAGATTTCCCAGTATTGGATGCCCAGCTTCAGACCTTCGGCCCAGCCTTCGTTGTAATGCCGGACGATGCCCGCACAGACTGCGGCCCACTTGGCGGGATCGGCGGGCGGGTGGACGTAACGCTTCCGCTTCGCGTGTTCAATGCTTTCGCCGAGCCGGAAGACGATGCGCGGACCGGCATTGGTGATTGCCCGGAGGTAGTCGTCCGTCGGGCCGAAACGGTAGCTGGCGGGCAATTCGGGGTCGGCCTTGAAGTCCGGGAAGAGGGCGTGGATGTCCACGATGTCGGGATAGGGCCACGCGCTGTCGTGCACCCGGATCAACGGAATGGCCAGGGCGCGAAACTGCGGGGTGAGGTCCACCAGTTCGCCGTAGCCCAGCGGACCGTTGTTACCACCATGCAGGGGACGGAAGACGCCGTTGGTCCGGGAGAAATCGATCGTCCAATCCGCGCCACGCGCGACGAACAGGGTCGCGCCGACGGCCAGCAACATGAGCACTCGTTGGATCCCAGGCCGTTTCACGGGGTCACGCGGCCAGGGTTCGCTTCAACCGGCCGAGGAATTCCAGTTCCGCCTGCCTGGGGCCGGTCCCGCCCGTGGCAGCATTGCGCTGATCTCGGCCCCCGCCGTGCAAGTAACGCACCTGTTCGTTGAAGAAGACTTTCGGCTGGCCGGCATCAGCGATCTGGCTGCGAAGGACCTCTTCCCAGTCGGGAATCCGGGCGAGGACGTCGGCGGTGTCGGTGGGTTCGGCAGTTTCCATGAGCTTGAGCAGTTCGACCGCGTCGGCGACGGCCGTCGCTGGGTCGGCGGCACAGTTGAGGTGTCGGTGAAGGACTTCACGACGAGCTTCGTGGGTCCAGATGGCCCGGCGGGCGATGGCCAGGGGCAGGGGACGTTCGGCGGGAGGAAACCGGTTTTGGATCAGGTCGAAGAGCGGTTCCTCAACCGCACCGTCGAGCCGAAGGCGATGCACGAAGCGCTCCAGCGTGACCGGCTGGAGCGCGAACCGGTGCGAGGCGCCGGCATCGTCCAAGAGTTGGCCCTGCGTCGGGCGATTGGCGAGGCGCTGGATCAATCCGGGCCATTCGGTAGGCGGAATGGATTCGCGGCCAAGTGCGGCCGCGAAGATGGCCTGGTCCACGAGCTTGGGGGTGAAGAGCGGGGACAGGATCAGATCGAGTTCGACCTCTTCGAGACTGGCCATGCGCTCATCGAGAAACCGGCCAACTTCGTCCCGGCCGATCCCGTAGGTGTCGGTCAGGTGGCGGATCACCTGCGGCGCGAGCGGCCGCGGGCGTTCCAATTCCGAAACGAGGCGGGCGAAAAGGGCTTCCATGCGGCGAGGGTAGCGGAGCTTCGGGACGGAGCGAAGAATCCCGGCTCAACGTGCCCCTGCTTTCGGACGGACATCTTCGGCGAACCGGAAGGGCGGCCGGCCGGTAAGGTCCGTGCTGAGAAACGACGGGCACCAGTGCTGTTCCACGTGCTGCACGACCAGATCAGTGCCCGTGAAATGGTCCACGCCCGGCGGCCGCTCGGGATTATACATCGTGTCGGTCATGTCGCGCAGAAGCGCCACCTGCTGGCCGAGGTAGACCATCTGCCGGATCGCGAACGGGCGCCCCAGCACGCACATGTTCAGATGCACGCCGCACAGGATGACGTGCTGGATGCCGCGTTCCGCGAGGAGATTCCACGTCTCCTGACCGCTGTCGGTCAGCGCGTCTTCGGGAGCGAGTTCCAACGTGGCGATCTGGCGGGTCCATGCTTCGCGGACGGTGCACTTGGTCTCCGGGCAGGAGCAGCCCATGTCCGTGTCGTCGATGGGCAGGACCCGCTCATGTTTGGGATCGGTCCAGCACCACTTGGTGCCCCAGCGTTCGGCGGTCGCGAGGGGAACGGGTGTGGGCGCAAACGGCGCGGCCAAGGCCCGCCGTCGCTGAGGGGTGTCCTGGTAAAAGGCGGCGACGCTGCTGGGCGCATGGATGATGAACACGCCGCGGGCCCGGGCCTGCTTCAGCATGGCGTTCATCGGCCCGGCCAGTTCGCCGACCCGGCGCGAGGCGGATTTGCACCAGTGATCGTCCCACATGTCGCAGACGATGAGGGCCGTCTTCTTCGGCTCCCACGACACGCTCTGTATTTTCTCCTGCGTGGCTCCGGTCGGAATGGCCGTCCGGGAGCGGAGATTCAGTTGCAGCGGGGCATCGGCGGTCAAGGCGACGGCAAAGGTATTCATGACGCACGTCAGCAGGAGGAGGAATCTCGGGCCGGCTGGAGCGGTGCTTCTGGGGGACAGCGCGGGGAAGTTCACGGGCAACAGCCTAAGCCGAAGCCGCCTCGGCAAGGAAGCTTCACGTTGCGGATCTCCACGGCCGAGCGTTGCGTGAGGCTTCGGCTGAGCAAGACCAGCCCCTCGGTTGGGATCGAATTGTCATGTGGATGGTAACCACCCACCTTGCATTTCCCTGCCTGGGTTACTGTTCCGGTTGACGGATGCGGAGACGCTCGGCCTGAGAGTTTACTGCCCGGCCCACGGCACTCCGCCGTTGGAGCGCTCCCAAAGCCACGCGTCGTCGGGGTTGTTTTGGGCATCAAGGCCCAGCGCGTCATATTGCTCCCAACTGGTGGATTTTGGGGCCGTCGTGGGGGCTTTCCATCTGTGCAACTCCCCATGCCCGTCGGCAAAACTCAGCACGCCCTGATTGCCATGGCGCCCGGCCGGTCGATGCGCTAGAGGAGATGTTCGGCGGCGCCATCCCGCGCGGGGCCATCTTTCACGCCGATTCCAAGCGCCGCCGCGAGGTGGAGTTTACCCCGGACCTCCGCGCCAAGACCGAAGCCGCCGCCCGGCAGTTGCACGACCTGCTTGATTCCGCAGTCCGCATTCCGCCTTCCGCAATTCCCGCCGCCATCTACAAGGACGCCTGCGAGGAGTGTTCCCTCTACGCCACCTGCCTGCCCAAAGCCAACGGCGACCCTGGCCGCGCCCTCCGGCTGGTGAAACAGCTCTTCCAAACCTGATCGACCCAAGACCCCAGACGCCCAACCCGGGACGCCACATGGATGCCATCCAGCAAAACACCCTCTACCTGACCACGCCTGGCAGCTACGTGGCACGCGACCATCTCAACCTGCAGGTCGAGGTGCCGGTCTATCCCGACGACTTGCCGCCGGAGCAGCGCAATCGGGACACAGCCACCGGTCAACGCAAGGTGGCCATCCCCATCCATCATCTCGAATCCATCTGCGTCTTCGGCGCCAGCACCGTGAGCGCCCCCGCGTTGGACCTGTGCTGGGAACACGGCGTCGCCGTGAACTACCTCAACGAATGGGGCCGTCTCCACGCCCGCATGACCGGCGTGGCCGACACCGGCGTCACTCTCCGGCGTGCCCAGTTCCGCGCCGCGGACGATCCGGCCAAGTGCGCCTCCATCGCCCGACAGGTCATCGCCGGCAAGCTCCAGAACACCCGCAACAGCCTCCTCCGCGCCGCCCGCGAAACGGATTCCGCCGAGGATCGCAGCCGGCTGGAGACCGTCACCGATGCCCTGGGCAAACAGATTCGGGAACTGCCCGATCTCAACGAACTGGACTCCCTGCGCGGCGCCGAAGGCATGGCCGCCAACCACTACTTCACGGTCCTCTCGATCACCCTCAAGCAGCAGCGGGAGGAATTCACCTTCAACCACCGCAGCCGGCGCCCGCCCCGCGACCGGATCAACTGCCTCCTCAGCTTCCTCTACGCCCTCGTCCGGCATGACTGCATCGCCGCGCTCACAGCCGCCGGACTGGACCCTTTTGTCGGCTTCCTCCATGTGGATCGCCCCAACCGCCCTTCGCTGGCGTTGGACCTGATGGAGGAGTTCCGTCCCTGGCTGGCCGACCGGCTCGCCCTCACTCTCATCAACCGCCAGCATGTGAGTCCCGACGATTTCAAGCTGCGTGAAGGCGGCGCCGTCGAGTTCACCGACGCGGGCCGGAAACGGGTCATCAAGGCGTATCAGGAACGGAAGCAGGAAACCCTCAACCATCCGTTGCTCGACCAAAATCTGCGGATTGCCCAGCTCCCCTTCATCCAGGCCCGCGTCCTCGCCCGCCACTTGCGCGGCGACCTCACCGACTACGTGCCCCTCGTGCCCAAGTGAATTCGCCCGTCACCTTTCGCCTGCCATCGTTTGACTCCCTCTCCGCCTCGACCGGGGTGAGGGCTGGAGTGAGGTGTCGAACCTGAGATTCCGCCCGCCGCGCTCCCTATTGCCGTTATGCTGATCCTCATCACCTACGACGTGGCCACGGTCGAAAAGGCCGGCCGCCGCCGCCTGCGCCGCGTCGCTCAGGCCTGCGAAGACTACGGCACGCTGGTCCCAAAGAGCGTCTTCGAATGCCAGGTCGGCCGCACTGAATGGGTGCAGCTCCGGCGGAGGTTGCTGGAGGAAATCAACCCGGGGGAGGACTCGCTGCGGTTCTATTTCCTCGATGAAACCGCCCGGACCAAGACCGAGCACCATGGCATCGAAAAGCCCATGGATCTTTCGGAACCGCTGATCCTGTGAGCCCCGTTCCGCGAACCCCCAGCGTTGGCCGAGCCCCCGTCCTTTCGCGGAACTGCCGCGGGAGCCGTGGGCCTTGGCCGAAACAGGTCCACTCTTGCCGTGGTGGGGAAGCAGTGCGCTCGGGCTCGACGGCTTCGCGGAAACAGGTTACCCAGCGGGTGCGGTCCAGCCACTTGGCCGGGCTGCAGTCGCCCCGCTCGCGAGAGCGGGGCGCGGATTGAAACAAGGAGGTTTTGAAACACGCCGCCCCATCCAGCAGGAGCGGCATTGGGGTCGGTCGTCATGGTTCAGTTGAGCGCCGTGAGCAACAAGAGGTTGCTGATGTAGGCGCGGTGAATGGTGAAGCGGGTGGTCACACTCGCGTTAAGGTTCGTGGGCTCCAGCATGACGCGGTCGCCCGAGTTCGCGCTGTAGAGGCTCGGCACCGTGTTTGGTTCCCAGCCGGACGCCGTCGGCGTGTTGAGCAGGAAGTCCCGGCTGCAAACACCTTCGGGGGTGTTCACGTTCGGCAGGGTCGTCGCGCCGGCGATGACCGAAGGCGCCACGTAGCGGCCCTGTTCATTGAAGGCGCGCAGGCTCGCAATGGTCCAGGCCTCTTGCTCCACCTTGCCCCGCTTAATGGCGAAGTAGTCGGCGGTCGTGGCCAAGATGGCGTCGCTGGCGGCGGCGGACACCTTCCATTGCATCATAAAGCCCAGGAGCCAGCCGTTCTGCGCGAACTCATACGCCGTGGGTCGGCCAGAGCCGGACCAGGTGAAGTCACTCGAAACGATTTCCGTGGCCACATAGGGCACGTTGGTCGGCATCTCCACTTCGTGATAGACCAGGACGACATCGACGCTCGGCGCGTTGGCGCTCCACAGGGTGGCGCTCGCCGGAATGTCGATTTCGAGAACGCTGTCCTCGGTCACGTAGGCCCGGCCTTCGCCGGTGCCGTTGGCGTCGGGAGCGTTCAGCGGGAGCGCGGTGCGGTGCCGGACGGTCTCGTCCAGGTTCGGATGCGAGAGGTGAAGGAAGAAGCTCGGGTTGTAAACGGTGCTCAGGGCGCCGGTCTGAATCATGAGCGACTGCAGATCGCGGTCGATCTGGATGTCGTCCTCCTTGTTGAGGTAGACGAGGTCGGCGCCGCTCAGTC
>JAYUSF010000079.1:0-6907 GCA_043755815.1 Verrucomicrobiota bacterium | reverse complement strand
CGCCGGACCTGCCGGCCGGCAAGCTCATTGACCAGCTCGGGCTCAAGGGCACCCGCGTCGGCGACGCGATGGTCAGCGACGTGCATGCGAATTTCTTCGTGAACCTGGGCAATGCGAAGGCGCGTAACGTCCTCGACCTGATCGAACTGGTCCGCACCCGCGCCCGCGAAGTCCGCGGAGTTGAATTGGAAACCGAGGTCGAAATCGTCGGGGAAGATTGAATCGCCGATGCCGGAAGAACTGAACATCACCGTCCTGCTCGGCGGCCCTTCGGCCGAGCGTGAGGTTTCGCTGCGCTCCGGTGCGGCGGTGGCCAGGGCATTGCGTTCATGCGGCCACACCGTTCACGAGGTCGATCCCCAACCGGGGGCGCTCACCCTGCCCCCCGGGACGCAGGTTGTCTTCCTCGCGTTGCACGGCACTTACGGCGAAGACGGCACGGTGCAGGCCGAATTGGAACAACTCGGTGTGCCCTACACGGGCTGCGGCGTGGCGGCCTCGCTCTTCGCCTTCGACAAGATCGTCACCAAGCGGCGTTGTCTCGCGGCGGGCGTTCCGACGGCCAGGTTCGTGGTCTTCAACTCGGCCTCGGCACCTTGGCCCGAAAGCTGGCAGCCGCCCGTCGTCGTCAAGCCCACCCGCCAAGGCAGCAGCGTGGGGCTACAGTTTGTGGACCGCGTCGAGGAATTTCCGCGCCAGCTCGCCGAGTCGCTGCGGTTCGGCGGCGAGGTGGTCATGGAAGAACGGATTGTCGGCCGTGAGACGACGGTCGGAATCCTCGACGGCCAGGCGTTGCCGATCGTGGAGGTGCGGCCGAAGGCCGGTTTCTACGACTACGCGAATAAATACACGGCCGGCTGCACGGAGTATTTCTGCCCGGCCGAGTTCGACGCGGCTACCACCGCCCGCATCCAGGCGGCGGCGCTCGGCGCGTTTCACGCGATTGGCGGCCGCGACTATGCGCGGGTGGACGTGATGGTTCGGGCTGATGGTTCACCGGTGGTGCTCGAAGTGAACACGCTGCCCGGCATGACCGAAACCAGCCTGCTGCCCAAGGCCGCCGCGGCGGTCGGGCTCGCTTTCGCCGCCCTGTGCGAACGCATGGTGGAACTCGCCCTCCAACGAACCCCGAAAGGCTGATCATGTTCAATCCCTTCACCGGCCGCCCCCGCAACCGCCGCCGCAATGGCGATTTCACCCTCGATGTCCGGCTCAACGCCGAGACTGAAGGACCACCCCGGCGCCGGCGCGTGTGGTGGTTAAAGCCGCTGCTTTTGCTGGTGCTGGCCGGCACCGCGTGGTTTGGCGGCAGCGCCCTGATCCGGATCGGAAAGGAGCGCTGGCTCCATCACATTCCCTCGCTGGCACTGCGCGAACTCCCGGTCGTCCGCGACGGAGTGATCACCGAAACGGAAATCCGGCGCCTCGCCGGCATCACCGTCGGCCGCAACATCCTCACGGTGGATCCCTACTCCGTCCGCCAGCAATTGCTGCGGCATCCGCGGATCGATGACGCCCGGCTCGAACTCGAGTTCCCCGACACGCTTCGCCTCACCGTGCGCGAGCGTGTGCCGGTCGCCCGCCTGATGCTGCCCCCGGTGGCCGGCCGCGAGAATTTCCTGCTGGTAGACGACCTCGGTCACGTGATGGCTCCGTTTGAAAAGGGACGCGCCCCGGCGGAAATCATCGAGAGCGAAGCCGTCCTTCCGCTGCTCACCGGAACGTCTGCCGTAGGGGTGGCCCCCGGCCATGTGCTTTCCGGATCGCTGACGTTGGCCGCCCTGAGATTGCTCACCACGTTTGGCGAGGCCCCGATCTCCGCGGAGGCTGAAATTGCCAGCGTGGATGTCTCGACCCCGGGCCTGCTGACGGCCGTAACCACCCATGGCGCCCAGGTGGCGCTGCTGCCGGGCGCCTTTGAGCGACAGCTCCAGCAATGGCTTGGTGTCCACCGTCGCAGCGCCGAACTCCGCCGCGCGATCGGCTCGCTCGATCTGAGCGTTGCGAACCATCCGCCGCTGCACTGGGTCGAAATGGCCACTTCTTCCACGAACGAGCCGCCGGCTCGACCCACCCGTCCCAAACGTAAGCCGCCTCAACGCCGCCATGTTTAACTCCAGCCAACTCATCGTCGGACTCGAAATCGGCACGTCGAAGGTCTGCGTCGCCGTGGGCGACATCGGCGCGCGTGGCGAGGTGACCATCCTCGGCCTGGGGCAGGCCCGTTCCCGTGGCGTTCGCAAGGGCGAGATCACCGACGCCACCAAGGCCGGCGACGACGTCCGCCACGCCATCGCCGAAGCCGAGGAGATGGCCAACGTCGAGATCCAAAGCGCCTACCTCGCCGTTACCGGCACCCACATCCGCTGCCAGAACAGCAAGGGCGTGCAGCCGATCCCGTCGGTGGACCGCACGATCACGCGCGACGACGTGCAGGACGCCATCCACAACGCCAAGCTCGTCGGCTGCCCCAACGGCTTCGAGGTCGTGGACAGCGTCCGGCAGGATTTCCTCGTGGACGACCGTCCCTGCGACAACCCGGTCGGCGCCGTCGGTGCGAGGGTCGAGGCCTGCGTGCACGTGATCCACGGGCACACCAACCGCATCGCCACCGCTCGCCGCGTGGTCGAGCACCTGGAGGTTTCGGTTGAGAAGCCGGTGTTCAGCGGCCTGGCCTCCGCCCTTGCCGTGCTCACTCCCGAGCAGAAGGACATGGGCGCCATCGTGATCGACCTCGGCGGCGGCACCACCAACTACGCCTTCTTCCACGGGGCCGTGCTCCGCCACTCCGGCGTGCTGACCGTCGGCGGTGACCACGTGACCAACGACCTTTCCAACGGTCTCAAGCTGCCGATGCCACAGGCCGAGGAACTGAAACTCAAGCTCGGCCATGCGTTGCAGGACCCCGCGTCGAAGGGTGCCGTCCACTCCATCCCGCGCGACAACGGCCTCCAACCCCGCGCCATCAACGTCGAACACCTGCAGCGCATCATGCACCTCCGGCTGGAGGAAACCCTGCGCATCGTCGCCACCGAACTCGCTCCGCACGGTGGGCTGGTCTCGGCCGGCGCCGGCGTCTTCCTCTGTGGCGGCGGGGCCCGCGTGCCTGGCATCGAACAGCTCGCCCACGAAATCTTTCAGCTGCCGATCGGCCGCGCCCACGTGCAGAACATTTCCGGCCCGGCGGACGTGCTGGCCAATCCCGAGTTCGCCACCGCCATCGGCCTCGTCCGCTACGGTTCGATGCGCGAACGCCGCCGCCCCCGGCGCTGGGGCCTCACCTCCACGCTCAGTGCCCTGCTCACCCGCTGAACCGGGCTCACCGCCATGAATCCTCCCGACTTCTCCCCTGCCCCCGCCACCGGCCTGCTCTGCGTCGGCGTGGGCCGCGCCGGTGGCCAGATCGTGCGCAGCCTCTTCGCCACCGCTGACCTCCCGGGCACCCGCTTCTTTTGCCTGTCCACCGCGGAACTCCCGCCCGCCGTCCCCGGAATCACCGACCTCGCGTTCGGCCAAACGATCACCCGGGGTTTCGGCTGCGGTGGTGACGCCAATCACGGCCGACAGGCTGCCGAACAGGACATCACGCGGCTACGTGAAGCCGTCGCCGGCGCCCGCGTGGTGGTGGTGCTGACCGGTCTCGGCGGCGGCACCGGTGGCGGGGTTGCCCCGCTCATCGCCCGGCTCGCCCACGAAGCCGGCGCCCTCGTGTTCGCTCTCGCCACCCTGCCCTTCGGCTTCGAAGCCCCGCTCCGTCAGACCAACGCCCGGACCGCCCTCCAGGCTTTGCGCCAGTCGGCGGACGCCGTCCTCTGCCTCTCGAACGCCGCCGCCGCCAAGATGCTCGACGAGAAGACCCGGCTGCCCGAGGTGATGGCCAATTCCAACGCCGTGATCGCCGACACGCTGCGCGGGCTCTGGCGCATGCTGACCGGCACCGGCCTCGTTCCGATCGGCGTTGCCACGCTGGAACGCATGTTGCGCGGGCTGCATGGCGATTGTGCGTTCGCGACCGTCGAAGGCCGGGGCGAAACGCGCGCGCGGGAGGCCTTCGAACTCATCCGGCAACATTCGTTCCTCCAGGACGAACGCTCACCCGCAGAGGCCGAAGTGGTGCTCGTCAACATCGCGGCCGACGGCGACCTGCGGCTCGATGAACTGGAGTGGCTCCAGAGGCAGTTCCAAGCCCATTGCGAACGCGCCAAGCTCGTCGTCGGTGCGACCGATGATCCCACCCTCAGAGGGCGGCTCGCGCTCACTGTGATCGCAGCCCGCACGGGCATCGTCCCCGTGGCTTCGCCCGTCACGGCTGGGTTGACCACGCAATCCGCCCCTGCGGTTTCATACCAGCGCTTCGCCGATTCCGCGCCCCAATCCCCCGTTGTGCTCGACGGTCTGGACCTCGACACTGGTGGTCCCTCACGTCCAACAGCGATCGGGAGTCCCGCCCCAGAGTTGCCCCGGCGCGGATCACCGGCCAAAGCAGCCGGGAAAAAGAAGACCGAACAGCAGACCTTCAACTTCGAACTCGTGTCGAAAGGCCGCTTCGAACACACGGAAAGCACCTTCTGGCAGGGCCAGAACCTGGACGAACCGACCTTTCTTCGCCGTGGCATCACGCTCAACTAGCGATTAGGAACGCCGCCAGAGCCGGCCGCGCGGGCACCCGGCGGACGACGAAAGAGGGGACCGAGCGGGTGCTTTCCGGAGCCGGACGGGCACTGATCGGCTGCAGCCCCGTTTCCGACTCTGAATCCAGACTGCTCTGCCCGGTATCAGCGCCGGTTCCCCCGTTGGCCCACCCGTGCTAAAGTCCCTTCCGGAAACCCTTCCATGGCCCTCAAAGCAACGATCTACAAAGCCCACCTGCAGCTCTCGGACCTTGATCGCAATGTCTACTGCGACCACTCCGTAACCATTGCCCGGCATCCTTCGGAAACGGACGAGCGCCTCCTCGTCCGCCTGCTGGCTTTCGCCTTAAACGCCCCAGCCAATCCTGACGAGAGCCCGTTGGAACTCGCCAAGGACATGTGGGAGCCCGACGAACCCAGTCTCTGGCAGAAGGACCCGACCGGCCGGGTCACCCACTGGATTGAGATCGGCCAGCCGGACGAAAAGCGGCTGTTACGCACTTCCGCCCGCGTGGATCGCCTCAGCGTTTACAGCTTCAGCTCCAGCACGCCGAAGTGGTGGAAGGACCTCGAAAACCGCCTCACTCGCCTGCGCAATCTCACCGTGTGGCAAATCCCGTCGAAGGATAGCCAGGCCTTGGCGGCTCTGGCCCAACGGGCGATGCAGTTGCAGGTCACGGTTCAGGACGGATCAATCTGGGTCGGCGACGGTGCCCAATCGGTCGAAATCACCCTACAGCGACTCTGGGCTCCGGCGTAGTGCGGCGGCCACGTTGAGGCGACCCGCTTTCGCACGTGCACTTGGAGCCGGGCCATCGAAGCCGGTTCCGCCGTCAACGGCTCCCACCCTTTCGCCGGGCGGGCCGCGTGCGCCTTTCAGTTGGTCGAGGCGGCAGGCAGCTCGCCGCACAGGTCAAACGCCTTCAAAGCCTGCGCGGTGGCGATGTAGGTAATGTAGTGATAGTTGCCGCGGTAGAGCGAGTGCATCCACCAGCGCCCGCTTTCGCGCTGCTCACGCCGGAGCCAGGCGAGGCCGCGCTGAATGCGGGCGTCGGCGACCGGCACGTTGCTCTGGCGCAACAGAACGGTCGCGAGCGCCGTCATGTAAGCGTCGCTCTCCGGACTGGCGGCGTCGGGCAGATTCTTGATGAGGTTCAAGACCGTCGAGCTCATCGCGAAATGCCAGCCGTTGAGCGGGGACATGTCCCGCGTGGACCAGCCGCCGTCGGCATGTTGCTTGGAGGAAAGCAAGGACAGCGCCGCGTCCCGCTCCGGTTGGGAGACAAGTTCCGGCAGATAGTGCGCGAGCTGGAGTTTCAGGACGCGATCGAAATCATTCTTCGGGGAGGCGGTCCGAAGCCATTGCTTCAGCTTCGCGACGCGGGCAAGAAGGGCGTCGTCCTTGAGGCCGGCGAGCCAACCGGGCGCCGCCGTGATCGCGCGGGCGGCCTGGAGCGTGAGTTCGAAGTCCGTGGTGATGTGAGGAATCTCCACCTCCCCGTGGCTCACGAAGGCTCCGTTCCCGGACTGGTGCTCAAACAGGTCGCGCAGGGATCGGTCGGTGGGCTCGGTGGTCCGGCCATTGAGGTGCCGGTCCCACTCCGCCAGCCCGAGACTGCGCCACACGCTGTAGAACGTATTCGGATAGTTCCGGTGGCCGCTCTCCTCCGTTTCCTCCAGCCGCGCGATCTCCTTCGGGACGGATCCGACATAATCCGCTTGGACCTCGGCGCTGGGCGGTCCGAACTGTTTCGTCCACGCCGTCCGTTCGGCCAGGTAGGGGCCGGTAGTGTGACAGTTGACGCAGGACTTCTCGCGCACCCAGCTCACCGCGCCCTCCTCCAAATACTTCGCCGCCAGCTTGAGCGACCCCGGTCCGAACGTCTTCACCCGCGGCTCGTCCGCGGTGGGGACGCTCACCCGAATTTCACCCGACCGATACTGAAACGCCGGTTTCGCCTTTTCCTGTGCGCGACCCTCTAAAACCGACCCAATGAATGCCAGCGTCGCGCCGGCGGCGGTAAGCAACGGCCGCAGGCCAGGGCGGCGGAAGCCGGGCTGGTCCGGGTGGGAATTTGCTCGAGTGGCTGCATTCATGGTGACTGACGGGAATCTGCCTACCGGTGTGGCCGGACAGTGTCTCTCTGGGCGGGACATGCAAGCCGAACACCCGCGCTTGTCGCGTAGTTTTCAAAACAGGAATGTTTTGGGGATAGCAAAACAGGACGGGGTCATTTCGGGCGGTTGGTGAAGAGCAGCGCGGGTTTTTGTGCGGG
>JAYUSF010000078.1:0-2390 GCA_043755815.1 Verrucomicrobiota bacterium | reverse complement strand
GCCGGTCGTTGCAGGCGGCGCTGATCCGGCTCTCGGGCCGCTGCCCATGGTGCCGGACTCGCTTCATCGACACATGCTAGACACTTAACCTAGTATTATTAGGAGTCTGCTTGAAAACTCGAAGGAGCGCTGCGACGAGGATTTTGCCTGTGGCCAAGGCGGCGAAACCGGCGCATCCCCGCAGCGGGCTGCAACGGTTGAGCCAACGCCGGTCACGGGCAAAAGAACCGCCGCCCTCCGGGTTCTCGCAGCGAGGGCGGTCTGGCTTCGTTGCTCCTCGGTCACAGACCACTGCGGGTATGCTCCCTCGTCGCGCCTCGCCATACCGCCCTCGCTGCGAAGACAGCGTCCCTTGGAGTTTTCAAGCAGACTCCCGAAAGAACGGCTACGTGTTGGAGCAGCTTTTCTCGCCGTTGATCGTCCAGACCACGCCGGAGCATGAGGAGTTGAAAGAAATCTGCTGCCCGAAACTCGCGGATCGTAGCCGCCGAGGTGACGAGGCGGATTCAGGGCCGCGCGGGGAGGTCCGCCTCCTCACCTCGGCGGCTACGGGCGTGATCACGCGGCACCATTCCCACCACTACTTCGGGTTCGCCGAGACGCGGTAGGGTCGAACTGCCGCTCCACCGACATTTGGGCGGCGCGGCAGCGCACGCCCTACCGGAGTCGCCGCGCCGGGTGAAGCCGTTGCTTTACGTCTACCGGTTGTTGATCACAGGCATCCATCTGATGCGCACCGGCGTGATCGAGGCGAACCTCGTCACTCTCAACGCGGACTTCCGCCTACCCTACATCGCCGAGTTGATCGATCGGAAGACCAAGGGCGAGAACGCGACGTTGACCGATGCCGACACCACCTTCCACGAGGCCGAATACCATCGGCTCCGCGCCGAACTCCAAGCCGCCCACGACGCGAACTCGTTGCCGGAGGCGCCGGACGAGGCGACGCGGTCAGCGTTGGACGACCTGCTGGTGCGTATTCGGCTGAAGCAGCGCTTCCCTTCGTAGCCGCCGAGGTAACGAGGCGGGGCGGGCGCCCCAGGGGCAGCCTCCGACCGAACGGGTTCCACCGCCTTACGTCGGCGGCTACACGGCCACTTCTCACGCAACCGTTCTGTCCGTAGCGTTGCCGCATGGAACCGCTCCGCATCTACGTTGATCTCGCCCTGCCGCCGGACGCGCGGGAACTGCTCCGCGCCGGCACCGCCGGCCACGAGCTGGTCTTCCCGGCCAAGCCGGTGACGTCCGTGTTGTCCCAAGGGGAACCGGACCCGCAGTTTGCCACGGTGGACGTCGCCTTCGGCCAGCCGGACATAACGGCCATTGCCGCGGCTCCGACGCTGCGCTGGGTCCACGTCAGCTCCGCCGGCATCACGCGCTACGACACGCCGGAGTTCCGCGCGCACGCGACTGGGCGCAGGCTGCAGGTCTCCAATAGCTCGGACGTCTACGACGAAGCCTGCGCCGTTCATGCGCTGAGCTTCATGCTGGCGCACGCCCGGAGGATCCCGCTGGGACTGCGGACGCGGATCACCAGCGCCGATCCGAAATGGCAGGCGTTACGGGACGTCAGCGGCACGCTGCGGGATGAGACGGTGCTGCTGCTCGGGTTCGGCGCCATCGCCAAACGGCTGGCGGAACTGCTCCGGCCCTTCGGCGTGAAGCTCGTGGCCTTCCGCCGCCAGCCACGCGGCGACGATGGCATGCCGGTGGTCACGGAGGCCGGTTTGCCGATGGCGTTGGCCGCAGCGGACCACGTCGTGAACATCCTCCCGGAAAGCACGGCCACCCGCCGCTTCTTCGATGCGGCCCGCTTCGCCCAGCTCAAGCCCGGCGCCGTCTTCTACAACATCGGACGCGGGGCGACGGTGGATCAGGAAGCGCTCGTCGGCGCGCTGGGTTCCGGCCAAGTGGGCGCGGCCTGGCTGGACGTGACGGATCCCGAGCCCCTGCCCGAATCGCACCCACTCTGGGCCGAGCCGAACTGTTTCGTCACCCCGCACGTCGCCGGTGGCCACACGGGCGAGGCCGGCTCGCTGGTCCGCCACTTCCTGAGGAATCTGGAACGGTTCGTCCGGGGCGAGGCGCTCTTGGACCGGGTGATGTGAGGTAATTCCGCCGACACCATCTCATTGCCGGGCGGGCCTCGAAACTGCCAACCGGCGCCGACTTCACCGGAACGATTTTTGGTTTCCCCGCAGGGCGTTCGTCCGCGAACCTCCGCGCGCCGTTCATCCATGACCGCCCTGCCTAGCCAGTCCGTCCGCACGTCGCACCTCAAGGACCTCGACTATTCCGTGGTCCAGCAGTGCATGCACTGCGGCCTGTGCCTGCCGACGTGCCCGACCTACGACGCGACCAAGCTGGAGCGGAATTCGCCGCGCGGCCGC
>JAYUSF010000077.1:0-6942 GCA_043755815.1 Verrucomicrobiota bacterium | reverse complement strand
TTGGGAAACCGGGAAAATCTACCTCAGCCTCGTCCCCAAAACCCCACTCACCAACTGATGCTCACCGAATTTACAGAAAGAGCATTGCGCGGCCTTCGGGGTTTCCTTTAGGGCCGCCGGAATCCAGATGCCATGCGCCCGGCCCACGAAGGGGGCGATGGGTGCACAATTATTTTCGCGAGCGCTAAAGTTCCTCCTGCCGCTTCCGATACCCGTGCGTGTTCGGCCGCCGGCTGCCCAGAAAATCGGCGGGGAGCATGATGAACGTCCCCCGAACCAGTTCATCCGCGGCAAGGAGGCTGCGAGAAATAACCGCCCCGCAAGGGGCACCTCACGGATAGAGTTATGGTCATCAATACTAACGTCTCGGCATTAACAGGTTCACGGTTGCTTGCAGATTCCAGCTACATGCTTGGGAAGTCTCTTTCGCGGTTGTCGTCCGGTTCCAAGATCGTTTCACCGGAGGATGATGCGGCAGGGCTTGCTGTGGCAGTGCGGCTCGATGCGCAGGTCAGTCGAATCAAGGCGGCGAGGTCCAATCAGGGGAATGCTATCTCATTCCACCAAACCCAGGACGGGTTCCTCCAGAAGGCCAGCAAAGCGCTGGACCGGATGGGTGAACTCTCAATCCTGGCTCAGGACGTCACCAAGACTGATTCCGACCGGGAGCTTTACAACGCCGAGTTCACCCAACTCGGGGCTTACCTCAATGACATCGCGACCAAGCAGTTCAACGGGATCGATCTCTTCGACGGAAGCTCTCTCAATGTCACCTCGGACGGCGAAGGCAACACGTTCACATCCACGGGAGTGGATATGACGGCCGCCGCCTATACCGACGCCACGGGCGCCACCGTGGATACTGCGGCCAATGCCGCCCTCGCCCTGACCGATGTTCAGACCGCCATCGCGCAGCTCTCAACGGACCGGGCCAACATCGGCGCCAACATCGCCGTTTTGACGTCCTATTCGGATCAACTCGGCATTTTGAAAGACAACCTGAGCATGGCTACCAGCCGCATCAAGGATGTCGATGTCGCCGACGAAAGTTCGGTCTTCGCCAAATTCAACATTCTGGTCCAGGCCGGCACGGCGATGCTGGCGCAAGCCAATCAGGTGCCGAATTCGGTCCTGAAGCTGATCCAGTAAACGGCGATCCCGAACCTAGCACAACCCGGCCGGTCCAAAGACCGACCGGGTTTTTCATTTTTTTCCGGTCGGGAACGGGCATCGGGTCAGCGGTTTTGGGCCGCCGGCGTCAGCGCCGCAGGGGAAGGGGTGGGGCGAACTTCCCCAAGCGGGAAGTGGCGGGAGGAACAGTGGTTTCACCGCCGCGGAACGGTGACAGAACGTGGCCCTCGGGGTCGGCTGAGAGCGTCCCGCGGGTTAAAATCGTCGGTCTGGGCTGGGCGAAGGAACGGGACGGGCGGTTCCTGCGACCCCGCTGGAGTTGAACCTAAACAGCGGCTCGGGCCGGAGCTCGTTTCGATCACGCCTAAGCCGGAACGAGGCAATTGAACGGGGCGCGGGCGGTCACGTCCGCGCGAACCGCCGGAGTGGGGACCCCGTTTCCGACGGACCGCAGGTTTCACCCTTCGGTGCGGGAAATTGCCCCGGCCCAGGGGTGCTGCCCGGCCTGCGGAAGCGACCCGCGGTTGCAGGCCGTCCGCGCTCCTACGGCATCGTTCCGGCTCCGAGGTGCCGAGTCGGTTGCATTCAAGGCCGCAAAACGGTGGCCACGAGATTGCTCAAGTCCCAACAAAGCTTCGCCACGCGTCTTCCGGCCCCACCGGCAGGGCGTTTGCGGAGCCTGGACGGCTGCTTTCATCGAACCCCCTCAGGCTGTCGGAATGGGCGATCCCGCCGGTGGCGGCCTTCGATCGGGTGGCCGGTTTCGCGCGGTGACCGATGAGGCTGAAATAATCCTAAAGTGTTTGGCGGGTTCACCGATGAGTTAGTTGTCGCAAGACAGGCGGTCGGCAGCCAGAAAAGCCGGCAGGGAAAACGGTGAAGCCCAAATAAATTCACCCCGCGGCAAGGAAGCCGCGAACAAGAAAACCCCGCAAGGGGTGACTCAAGGAAAGGAGTCGGTTATGGTCATCAATACTAATACGGCGGCACTCACCAGTTCACGCCTGCTGCAAGATTCGTCTGCCGCCCTCGGCAAATCGCTCGCCCGCTTGTCCTCCGGATCGAAACTTGTTTCGCCGGAAGATGATGCGGCCGGCTTGGCTGTTTCGATGCGCTTCGATTCGCAGATCAGCCGGATCAAGGCAGCAAGTTCCAATATCGGCAACGCGGTCTCCTTCAACCAGACCCAGGACGGTTACCTTGGCAAGGTTTCCAAGGCTTTGGACCGGATGGGCGAGCTCGCCGTCCTCTCGCAGGACGTCACCAAGTCCGACTCGGACCGTGACCTTTACAACGCGGAGTTCACCCAGCTCGGCGCCTACATCGACGACATCGCCACCAAGGACTTCAACGGGGTGGCCCTGTTTGACGGCGCGGCCCTCGACGTCACCACCGACAGCGACGGCAACACCTTCAGCACCACCGGCGTCGATCTCGCCGCCACCGGCTACACGGATGCCACCGCTTCCACGGTGGATACCGCTGCCAACGCGGCGACGGCCCTGACCAACGTCAAGGCGGCCATCGACACCATGGCCACCGATCGGGCCAACCTCGGAGCGAACATCTCGGTGTTGAACTCCTACAACGATCAACTCTCCGTCCTCAAAGACAACCTCGCCGCCTCCAGCAGCCGGATGAGGGACGTCGATGTCGCGGAGGAAAGCACCAACTTCGCCAAGCAAAACATCCTGGTCCAGGCAGGCACCGCGATGGTTGCCCAAGCGAACTCTACGCCGCAGTCCGCCCTCCGTCTGCTCCAGTAAGCAGCCGGAAGCAGACTGTGACGTTCTGGGTTCCGGCGGCGTGTGCCGCCGGAACTTTTCCGCGTTACCGGCCGGATGGCGGCCTTTAGTCCCAGCCAATTAAACCGATTCACACCCTATGGAACTCGGAGTATCCGGGCTCGCCTCCGGTTTCGACTGGAAAAGCCTGGTCGACAAGCTGACCGACGCGGAGCGGCTGCCGCAGCAGCGGTTGCTGCGCGACCAAAACCGGCTCGAGCAACGGAACAACGCCTACGGCAGCATCAAGACCCAGCTCAACGTCCTGTTGAACCGGGTCAAGTCGCTCAACGACGGTTCCCTCTTCGGCAGCCGCACCTCGACGGTGAGCGACGCGACCCTTGCCAGTGCGAGCGCCACCGCCGGCACGCCGTTGGGCACCTACGCCGTCAACGTCACGCAACTCGCCACCGCGGCCTCGCTGCGCGGAACCGCGAATGCCGGGGCGAAGTTGAGCGCCACGGACGATGTCTCGGGCCTGGCGCTCAGCAATGCCGGTTTCAGCACCGCCATCTCCGCGGGCACTTTCACGGTCAACGGGAGCCAGGTCACCGTGAGCGCGACGGATACGCTGGGTGGGGTCTTTGACAAGATTGCCATCGCGACCGGGGGCGACGTGGAAGCCAATTACAATGCTGACACCGACCAGATCGAACTCACCTCGACCGCCGGCACCATCACCCTCGGGAGCTCGACCGATTCGAGCAACTTTCTGCAGGCGGCCCGGTTGCGAAACAACGGCACCGGTGCGGTCACGAGCTCGGGCGCGCTCGGCGGGGTCCGCACCACGGCCAGCCTGGCGAGCTCGAATCTTACCACCCCGATCTCGGATGGCGGCGGCGGGGCGGGGGAGTTCAAGATTAACGGGGTCTCAATCGCGTTCAGCAGCGGCAGCGACAGTCTCAGCAACATTCTCCAGCGGATCAATGACTCGGCGGCCGGCGTCTCCGCGAGCTACGACCCGGTGAATGATCGCTTCACGCTGACCAACAAGACGACGGGCGACCTGGGCGTCGCCCTGGAGGATGTCACCGGCAATTTCCTGGCCGCAACCGGGCTCAGTTCCGGGACCGTCGAACGGGGGAAAAACCTGCTCTTTACCCTGAACGGGGGCGGCGAGTTGACGAGCCAGTCGAACACGATCACGGAAACCAGTTCCGGGATTGCGGGACTGTCGATCACCGCGCTCGAGGAGGGGGCGAGCTTCAAGGTGGTGGTGGGCTCCGATACCGACGCGATCAAGACGGCGATCAAGGATTTCATCGCCGATTACAACAAGGTCCAGTCCGTCATCGACACCCAGACCGCGAGCAGCACGGATTCGAAGGGGAAAGTCACCGCCGGCCTGCTGTCGAACGAACGGGACCCGTTCGACATCGCCTCGAGCCTGCGCAGCACCGCCTACAAGGCTGATTCCGGCCTGAGCGGCCTCTTCAAGAGCCTGGCCGACATCGGGATCTCGACCAACGGCAAGGACAACTCGCTCACGCTGTCGGACGAAGGCGCCTTGGACGAGGCGCTGGCAAACAACCTGAGCGCCGTCACCGACCTTTTCACGAATTCAAGCGAAGGAGTGGCGGTCAAGCTGGAAGCCTATCTCGACAAAACCGTGGGCGACGAGGGAACCCTCATCGACCGCCAGGATCGGCTCACGGCCCAGGCGACCAAGATCGACGACGATCTGATCAGCCTTGAGCGAATCGTGCAGCAGAACCGGCAGCGCATGATCGACAGCTTCATCGCGATGGAATCGGCGCAGCAGCGGAGCAATCAGCAGTTGGATTTCCTGAAGAAGCAGCTGGGCCAGTCAAAGTGATGTGAATCCCAAAGTGAGAACCCATTTCAAAGACCCGCGGAGGCTTCTGCGCCTGTCGTCGCTTGCCGCCCTGCTGGGACTGGCGGGTTGCGTGCTGCCCGACCCGGATGACCTGGTCCTGGGCGCGCAGTTCCGTCCGACCAACGTCCACGTGGAGAAGCGGCGTCTCAATCCCGTGCTCCGGCGCGTGGCGGTGCTGCCGCTGACCAGCGAGCTCAGCGGTTCGGCTGCAAACAATGCCCGGGAGGAGGTGGAGACCGCGCTGCGGAATGCGATGAAGGGCACGCAGCGGTTTGAAGTGGTCTGGCTGTCGCCCACCGAGGTGCGGGAGTCCACGGGCCGTGGTGACTGGTCGGTGCTGGAGGAATTGCCGGCGGATTTCTTTACCCGGCTGCAGGGCCGATCCGGTTGCGACGCGGTGCTTTTTACCCGCCTGACCCGGTATGAGCCGTATCCGCCGCTGGCGGTTGGCTGGCACCTGAAACTGGTGGGAAGCCCAACTCCACAGGTCCTGTGGGAGCTGGACGAGGTGTTCGATGCCCGCGAGCCGGGAGTGGCGAATGCCGCCCGGAGGTTTCAGCAGTCCAACCGGACGGTGGGTGCCGGACCGGCCGATTCGCGCGTGGTGCTCAGTTCGCCCCGGCGCTTCGTGGCGTATGCGGCCAACGCAACCTTCCTGACCCTGCCCGCACAATGAGCCGCCTCCTCCAGCCGAGTTCGGGGAGCCCTGAAAATGGGCTCAAGTCCCTGACAAAACTGCCGATACTGACAGTGGAGTTGGTGATCGATTTCTTGAAGCCTGCCAAAAGCTACAGGTAAACCGTATGGACATTAAACTAAATCCACATTTGGAAACCATCAGCAAGGTGGTGACCAGCCAAGTCAGGCCCCGGGAGGCCGCGACGCGCACGGATGACGTCGACTTGGTTAAATCGCGGGCGTTGGAGGCACGGCTGGCGGAATCGCCGGAAGTGCGGGCCGAAGTCGTCGAGCGTGGCAAGGAGCTCGCGGCCAATCCCAAGTATCCGCCGGGTGAAACGATCCAGAAGATCGCGAACCTGCTCGCCATCAACTACGAGACCGCCGAATAACCTTCCGCCGCATGCACCCGGTAAATCCTTGGGCGTCTTATCGGTCGGTGGCCACCCGGACGGCGAGTCCCGGTCAACTGGTTCTCATGCTGTTCGACGGGGCCATCCGGTTTCTGGAGAATTCACTGACGGGATTCGGCCTGGAGGATCTTGCCGAATCCTACCAACTGATCAGCAACAACGTGTTGAGGGCCCAGGCCATCATCCACGAGCTGAACATGTCGTTGGACCTGGAGCAGGGTGGGCAAGTCGCCGCGACCCTGCGCCAGCTCTACAACTACTTCGACCGTCGGCTGGACGAGAGCAACCTCAAGAAGATTCCGGAGGGCATCGAGGAAGTCCTGAAAAGAATGATCGTCCTGCGTGACGCGTGGGCGCAGATGCTTCAGGGCAAGACCTTGGCGGAAGTGGAAGCCTCGGCCCGCCCGCGACCGGCACTCTTGGCAGCCTAGACAGCAGAGGCGTTCAACGTGAATCCATTCGGGGAACTCAAGGCGCTGTTCGGGCGCTGGCGGTCGTTGACCGACTTGGAAACCGGCGCAATTCGCGCGGCCATCTGGTCGGAAGTCGCGGAGTTGCAGGAACGGAAACGGGAACTTCAGGCGCAGATTGAGTTTTGGACGCAGCAACTCCCCCAAGGGGCGTTGACCTCAGGGCCCTTTGGCGTGGAAATCCAACGGGCCATTGCCGAACTGGTGGGGTTGGAAGAGGAAAACTCGGCGTTTCTCGCCCGGCAAATGGCAGCGCGCCAGACGGAACGCACCGAACTCGAGCAAGCTGGCAACAACCTCCGACGACTCCGGCATTCCTACGGCCGAGGCGGCCTTTCGACCTGGCAATCCTATTCGTAGTCCCGGGTCGCGATGCCTCCGACCGGAGGCGGACGGAATCCGGTCGGCTCCGCCAGGACCGTCGGCAAGTTGCGAGTTTGGCCGCGACACCCATGCCGGGCCGCTGAGCCGGAACGATGCAGACGGAGCGTGGACGGTCTTCGTCCGCGCGTAGCGTCAGCGGGAATTCGTCGAGGGTTTGGGGCCGCTCCGGATCGCGCACAGTCCGTTTCGGCCCACGGGTCTGCCCGAAAGTCGGGCCCGTTCCCGGACCTTCGCGCGGACGTGAC
>JAYUSF010000076.1:0-6945 GCA_043755815.1 Verrucomicrobiota bacterium | reverse complement strand
TTGTCGCCGCCGCCGCCTTCCTTGAAGAGCACTTCAAGGTAGTATTTCTGACCCGCCTGCAGGGTGATCGTTCCGGGCGTGGCCCAGGCGGATTCCGCGAACGTGTCGGAGCGGTTTTCCGGGGCATCCGCGTTGCGGCGGTCCAGGGTGACCCACTCACGGCGGCCGTTCCACACGGGTTCCCGCGCGATCACCTTCTTGTTCGCCGGGTTGGAGTCGGTGCTCAGATACATTTCACCGAAGTCGTCGGAGGACATGAAGAACACGTAGTTGCCCGTGGTGGCGGGCACGAAGAAGCCGGTCAACTGGCCGAAGTAGCTTTCATACTCGTCGGAGGTGTTGGCCTGGTAGGAGAGCTTGATTCCGTCCGTGGTCGGGGCGGTGGCCCCGATGGAGTTGTCAACCCAAGTGCCGAAACCACCGGTCTGACCCTGCCAGGTCTTGTAGCTCACGAGGCCGCTCTTGAACTGGTAGCTCTTGAACGTGCCGGTGTAGTCCGAGGAGAGGTCGGCGAGGTCTTTCACGCCTTTGACCGTGACGGTGTAGGTCGTCGCTTCGGCCTGCTTCGAGGAGGTGAAGCGGACCGTGCGGTCGTTGACGCGCACCGGGTTGCTCAGGGTCACGCCACCGCTGACGGTGTAGTTGCCCACGGTGATCGCCGTGGGATCCTTGACGGGTTCACTGAACTTGACGGTGACGGAGTCGAACGTGCCCGAACCGGCGACGCTGGTGACCGTCGGCGGGGTGGTGTCGTCGTTGACCGTGAGCACCACTTCGGCGCTCTGCGCCGCGGCGCCGGCCACACCGGCGGCCACGCCGAACTTGACGCCGTTGAGGGACTTCGGGGTGACGGCAATCGTGTAGGTCGGACCGTTAGCGCCGAGGATCGGCAAGCCGCCCTGATACCACTGATAGACCACCACGTTGCCGTAGTCGGCCCCGTAGGGAGAGCTGCCGGTCGCCGCGGCCGTGAAGGTCGTGGGCGCGTTGGCGCTGACCGTCGTCGCCACCGGGGCGGTGGTGATGCTGACCGTGGCTCCGACTGCGTCCACCGGGCTGGTGAGCACGCCGCCGCGGAGGGGCACGAGGCTGGCCGCCGGGGTGGTGTCACCCTCTTCGCGGAGGGCCACCTGGCCCCAGTCGCCGCCGCCGCCTTCCTTCACGAGGAACGCGATGCCGTATTTCTTGCCGGCCACGAGCGCGATGACTTCGCTGGTTTCGGGCGCGCCCACTTCCTCGAAGGCGCCGCAGCAGCCGGCCTCGGCTGCGATCGGGGCGGCGCTCAGCACGTCCGGAATCGCGGCACCGGCCTCGTTGACGTAGAGGGCGCTCGCATCGTCCGAACGGACGAAGAAGCGGAAGCTGCCCGACTTCGGTGCGGTGAACACGCCGGAGATCTTCACGAGGTGGTTGTCACCCCAGGTGTCGCCGAAGTTCGTGGTTTCGCCGAAGCTGAAGCCGTTCACGTAGCGGGTGCGGTCCGGCGCGTCCGAGAAGTGCGCGTCGCCCGTGCCGGCGTCCACCGCCGTGCCGCCGATGCCATTCCACTGCTCGGCCTTCATGAAGGCGAAGCCGTCGGCGTCGAGCACCGTCTTGGCGGTGACCGTCGCCGCGGTTCCCAGCAGGCCGGCGATGTTCTTCCCGGTCACCTTGTAGGTGTAGGAGGTGTTGGGCTGCACGCCGCGGTCGTCATAGGTGAGGACCGTCACGAGCGGGGCGATGACCACGCCGTCGCGCTGGATTTCATAGGCGACCTGCGCATTGGCATCGCCCGGCACCACGGCCTTGTCCCAGGTCAGCTTGACGCGGCGGGAGCCGAGTTCGGCCGCCTTGAAGTTGGCCGGAGCATTGGGCACCGCGGTCACGGTTGCCGCCGTGGTCTTCAGCTTGATGTTGTCGAAGTGCGTGTTTTCGTTCGCCCCGCCCGTGCGGCCGGCCAGCACCAACTGGCCCGCCGAGGGGAAGTAGGTCGTCTGGAAGGCATCGAGGATATTGCGGCCCTTGTAGGTGACCGTGAGCTTGCCATCCACGGTCAGCACGATGCTGAACTTCTGCCAGCAGAGGCCGGCCCAGGCCGCGGGATCACGGGGATCACCACCGCCAGCCCAGTAGGCCGCATTGTAAGGTCCGGTTTGGAGACTGTTCACGTCATCGCAGGCCCCGTTGCGGATGGCGAGCGGGGTCTTATTGATCGTGACGTTGTCCACCCGGACGATGATGCCTTCAATGTCAGCCCCGTCTGGCAACGCATTGCCGGACCAGGTGTCGAAGTTCACGGCGATGCCGGTCGTGGCGCCATTCTCCGGCGGGCCGCCGGCGAAGCCGGAACTGCCGTCCACCAGGATCGGGTCGCCATCACGGGCGAAGCTCACGCTGAAGCCGTCGGCCGGACGACCGTCGTTGCCCTGGGCATTGCCCACGCGGAGATCGGCACTGAACTCAAACGCGGTAACGATCTTGCCCGGATCAAGGTTCGGGAACACGACGCCAACCTGCTGGCTGTTCTGCGAGTAGGTCGCCGCCAGGAAGCCGCCGGGATTACCGCCCGTGGCCACCCAAGGGGCATCGTTGTTACCGCTGATGGTGAGGGTCGTGGCCGGATCACTGGTGAAGTCATAGGTGACGTCAGCCGCGTAGGCCGCGGCGGCGAAGCCGAGCGCCGTGGCGAGGCTTGCCGCCAGCCGCTGCTGGCCGGGATTGCGTTTTCGCCGGCCCGCTTGGAGCGGCGGGATGGAGCGTGGAGGATTCATGAATGGCATAGGAGCTTGGGCATGAACTGCGTTGTATGTGTGAAAATGCCCTTCGCCGATCCGGAACGACCGCCGCAACCGGCGGAGGATCGTCCGCTGTCAGCTCCAAGAATCCGGGGCACCCTTGGTATGGAAAGGGCGCACCGGGGCATGGAACTGGCCAGCCTGAATGGACGGGGCATCTACCCGCACTTGCGCCAACCAAGCCGGGAATCCGCCAAACTAATTGCAGAATAATTTCCGGCCGCGGGCACTGAACCTGCAAAGCCAGTTGCGCGCCCGCCGGCGGAGGCCGTGCCCCGCCCATGGGTTTGGTAGGGAAACACCCCGTTGCCGGCTGCCACGGGACGCGCTGACGTAGCAGAATGACGAAACACCCGGAACCCGTTGGAGTTTGGGAATGGGACCCAGCTCCGAGGAACCAAGCCGGGCTTGGCGCGTGGGAATCCATCCGGCCCCGGCGCTTCGGGCAACGAATCCACCGGTTGCTGAAGAATCACTCCATTGGGCGTAACCAATTTTGAACTCCCTCGCTCATGAGTCCCGGACCATGGGCGTCCGTCAGTCCCATCAACCCCATCTGGGAATCGCAACGCCGATGTGCGCTCCAATGTTTTGAAATGATCCTGGCGACCGAATCCGCGACGGCCGAATCGCCGACGCCGCCGCTTCCGGCGGCGCACGAGCTGTTGCCGCTCGTCTACGACGAACTGCGCCGCATGGCGGGATACCGCATGGCGCTGGAGGCACCGGGCCACACGCTCCAGCCCACCGCGCTGGTGCATGAAGCGTGGCTGCGGATCACCGCCGGGGGCGGCGCCCAGTTCGCAGATCGCGGCCAGTTCTTCGCCGCGGCGGCCGAAGCCATGCGGCGGATTCTCGTGGAATCCGCCCGCCGCCGGCAGGCCATCAAGCGCGGGGGTGGCCTCGAGCACACCGAACTGGACGAACACGAACTGCCGATTCTTGCGCCTGAGGAAGAACTGCTCGCGGTGGACGACGCCCTGCACGCCCTGGTGCAGGAGGACCCCGCAGCGGCCAACCTGGTGAAGCTGCGCTATTTCGTCGGCATGACCATGGACGAGGCCGCCGAGGCGCTCGGACTTTCCCTCCGGGCGACGGAACGGCTCTGGACCTTTGCCCGGGCCTGGCTCCGGCGACGGATGGAAGCCAGCCGCGAATAGGCGGCGCACTCCGGCCATGACTTCCCATTTGCCGCCGCGAGAGACTCCGGCCCGCGAACGCGAGCTGTTCCTCGCCTGCCTTGAGCTCGCCCCGGGAGAGCTGCGGCGACGTTACCTCGCCGAGGCCTGTGGCGCGGATCACTCGCTGCGCCGTTCGGTCGAATCACTGTTGGGCAGCCATCAGGCGGACGGATTTCTGGAACGCCCCGCGATCGCCGGGGTCCGTCCGGCTCCAGCCGCCGTGCCCAGCGGTCCGGCCCTGGGTTCATTCATCGGACCTTACCGGTTGCTTGCGGAAATCGGCGCCGGGGGCTGCGGAATTGTGTTTGAGGCGGAACAGGAAACTCCGGTGCGGCGCCGGGTCGCGCTCAAGGTCATCAAGCCCGGCATGGATTCACGCGCGGTGATCGCCCGCTTCGAGGCGGAACGGCAGGCGCTCGCCAGTCTGGAGCATCCTCACATTGCGCGCGTGCTCGACGCCGGCACGCTTCCGTCAGGCCAGCCTTACTTCGTGATGGAACGGGTTCACGGCACCAACATCACCCAGTTCTGCCACGAACGCGCTTTGGATCTCCCGGCCCGGCTGCGGCTGTTCCTCCGGGTGGCCGCCGCCGTCCAGCATGCCCACGAGCGCGGCATCATTCACCGGGACCTCAAGCCGTCGAACATCCTGGTCACCCAACACGACGGCGAAGCCTGGCCGCAGATCATCGATTTCGGTCTGGCCAAGGCCATCGGGCCGCAGAGCGCCGACCACAGCACGCTGACCGTGCCGGGAAGTTTTCTCGGAACTCCGGCCTACATGAGCCCCGAACAGGCCGACCTGCAGTTGGACGCGATCGACGCCCGCACCGATGTCTACAGCCTGGGAGCGCTCCTGTATGAACTGATCACCGGCCGGCCGCCGTTTGATCCGGAGAAGCTGCTGGCCGCCGGGCTCGAGGTGATGCGGAAAACCATCCGGGAACAGGACCCGGTCCCTCCCTCCGTGCGCCGGCGTCAGGTGGAGGCCGCTCCGCCGGAGACCGGCGCTCAATCGCGGCAGGAAAAGTCCGCCCCACCGGCCCATCATCACTCCCGTGATCTCGACTGGATCGTGCTCAAGTCCTTGGAGAAGGATCGAGCGCACCGCTTCACGGACGTGGCGGCCTTTGCCGCGGACATCCGTCGGATGCTCGCGGACGAACCGATTTCCGCACGCCCGCCCGGACCGCTCTACCGGTTCGGGAAATTGATCCGGCGCAACCGGCTCGCCTTCGCAACCGTCAGTGCCTTTCTGGTTCCCCTCAGTCTCGGCCTGGGTCTTGCCTGGTGGCAGGCCGCGGAGAAACAGGCGGCCCTCGATCAGCTCGCCTTTGGCGAACGGGAGCGAAAACTCCAGCTGGAACGGACGCAGCGCGCCCTGCGCGACGAAGCCGAACTCCGCAACGAAACCGTGTCGCTGGGAATAGCGGCCCGGCACCAAGCCTACGCCGGCGACCTCAACCTCGCCCACCAGGCCCTGGCCGGAAACAATCTCGGCCGTGCCACCGATCTGCTCGATCGCCAACGCCCCGAAGCCGGCCAGACGGACCTCCGCGGTTGGGAGTGGCGTTACCTCTGGCAAAAGAGCCGCAGCGAGGCCTCGTTCACCTTGGGACATGCCACCAACGTGATCAGCGCCCTCACCGTCTCGGCCGACGGTCGTTGGCTCGCCGCCACCGAGGACAATGCAGTGAACGTCTGGCGAACCGATCGGCGTGGTGAAGCGGTGCGCTGGCCGACCGAACGGACCCGTGGACCGGCAGTGCTGTCGCCAGACGGTGCCTGGTTCGCCCAGGCCACCGGATCCGGCCGCGAGGCGGGCGGACGAAACCAACCCAGACCTGAACCCCGGGCCGGCGAGTTCGGGGTCACGCTCCGCGACGTCGTCACGGGAACGAATGCAACCGCCTTTGCCCTGGATGGCCCGGTGCTGGGTTTTGCCTTTTCGCCGGACAGCCGACAACTGCTTGCCCTCACGGTCGAGGGCGGCCTGGTGCGCTGGGAAATCGCCACCCGCCGGCGCGCGGGCCAACTCGCGCTGGAACCCGCCCGCGGGTTTGGTGCGACCTTCGCCTGCACTCCGGACCTCCAGCAGATCGCCTATGTTGCCCGGGACGATCATCTCGCCGTGTTCTCAACTGAGAACGGAAAGCGCCTCTGGCGCTCGCCCGCACCCATGCGGGACCTGCGGACACTGCGGCTGTCCCCCGGGCATGGCCAGTTGGTGGCCTCGGCAGGACCGGCTGGTGCCGGTGTCATCCGCCGCTGGGATCTCAAGCTCGACCGTGAACTGGCCCCCTTGACCGGGCACACTGCCTGGGTGGCCGACGCCGCATTTTCGCACGACGGCTCCCGGCTCGCGACGGCGAGTGCCGACCAGACGGTCCGGCTGTGGGACACCGCCACCGGAGAACCGCTGCGAATCCTGCGGGGACACCGCCGCGAAGTCTGGAGCGTGGTTTGGTCCAACGACGATCTTCGGCTCTTCAGCGGCTCGAAGGAAGGAACGATCAATGTCTGGGAACCAACCCGCACGAACACCGGGCCGAGTTCCGTGACCGTGCCGGCCGAGGTGCGGGCGTGGAGTTTCATGTCGGACCGGCCGCAGGTGGTCACGCTCGACCGCGAAGGCCAGGTCCAACGCTGGGATGATTTCCGCACCAACGCCCCGGTCACCCTGCTGGAAGTCGGCCCAGTGCGCTTCGGCAGCGTCTTCTCAACCGACGGCCGCCTGCTGGCCGGAGGAAGTCGTGCCGGCGGCATCCGGGTTTGGGATCTGACTTCGGGCTCCCAGCTCTGCGAAATCGGTTCCTCCGCCAACTTTCTGGTTCCGCTCGCGCTGTCCCGTGGAGCGAGCAACCTCATCACCCTCCAACCCCGCGAACGGCTCTACACCCGGTGGCATCTCGCCACCGGCAAGGCTCTGGAATCGTGGCCCGCTGAACCCGGTTTTAGGGGCTTTACCGCCACGGCTACCGATGAATCCG
>JAYUSF010000075.1:0-23519 GCA_043755815.1 Verrucomicrobiota bacterium | reverse complement strand
CGTCGAAACCACCGGAAGCGCAAAGACAGCATGAGCAATATCGGCATCAAGGAACTCCTCGAAGCAGGGGTCCATTTCGGCCATCAGACCCGCCGCTGGAACCCCAAGATGAAGAAATTCATCTTCGAGGCCCGCAATGGCATCCACGTCATCGACCTCAGCAAGACCCTGCCCCAGCTTGAAGCGGCCGCACAGTTCCTGAGCCAGATTGCAGCCAAGGGCGGCAACATTCTCTTCGTCGGCACCAAGAAGCAGGCCCAGGAAGCGGTTCGTGAATCCGCGCTCGCCTGTGGTCAGCCTTTCGTCACCGGTCGGTGGCTCGGTGGCACGATGACCAACCTCAAGACGCTTCAACGCTCGCTCAAGCGGATGAAGGACATCGAGCGGATGGAGCAGGACGGTTCCATCAACGAATACGTCAAGCAGGAGCAGTCCATGATCCGGCGGGAACACGCCCGCATGCTCAAGAATCTCGACGGTCTGCGCACGATCAATGGCCTGCCCGACGCCATGTTCATCATCGACCTGAAGCGGGAACACAACGCGGTGGCCGAGGCTCGCCGCCTCAAGATTCCCATTGCGGCCATCGTCGACACCAACAGCGACCCTGACTTGGTCGACTTCCCGATCGTCGGCAATGACGACGCGATCCGTTCGGTCAAGCTGCTCCTGCAGGAAATGGTTACGGCCATCTCCGCCGGCAAGGCCGAGGCCGACGCCAAGAAGGCGCGCCGCATCAACGCGATGGAAGCCGGGCCTGCCGCGGAAACCGCTCCGGCAGCTGAAGCCGCTCCGGTCGCTGAAGCCGCGCCCGCCCCGGCAGCCTAAAGTCTATCGCCGGTGCCCTGCATCGGCGAACCAACTCCGCTCCAGCTTCCAAATTCCATGGCTGAAATCACTCCCGCACTTGTGGGCCAACTCCGCGCCATGACCGGCGCCGGGCTCATGGCCTGCAAGAAGGCCCTAGATGAAACCAAGGGCGACCTCAACGTCGCCGTCGACCTGCTCCGCAAGCAAGGTGCGGCGGCGGCCGTAAAAAAGGCGGATCGTGCCGCCAACGAAGGCCTGATCGGCCAAGCCGTCATCAATGGCGGCAAGGTGGGGGCGCTGATCGAGGTGAACTGTGAAACCGACTTCGTCGCGCGCAACGACGGGTTCAAGGCGTTGGTCGCCGAACTTGCAGGCAAGGTCGCAGCGTCTCCGGGTGCCGAGCTTGAAGCTGACCGCGTGGGGGCCGTTGCCAAGATCGGCGAAAACATCCAGATCCGTCGCAGCCAGCGCCTCGAAGTCGCCGGAGTTGGCGCCGTCGCCGCCTACATTCACACGGGCGGCAAAGTCGGCGTGCTGGTCGAAATTGGCGCCGCCAACGAGGCCACCGTCTCCCACGAGGACTTCCGCCAGTTGCTGCGTGACGTCACCTTGCAAATCGCTGCGGCCAGCCCGGTCGCGGTGAGTCCGTCTGACGTCCCGCAGGCGATCATCGACAAGGAACGCGAGATCGCCTCGCAGTCGGACGCCCTCAAGGGTAAGCCGGCCGCCGCGATGGAAGGCATCCTCAAGGGCAAACTGAACAAGTTCTTCGAAACGAATTGCCTCCTTGAGCAGGGCTTCGTCAAGAACCCTGAACTCAAGGTTTCAGCGCACGTGGCCGCCGTTGGCGCTGCGCTGGGCGACACCATCACGGTGCGCCGATTCCTCCGCTTCCAGGTGGGCGAAGCGATCTGATCGGCATTCCGCCTCTCGGCGGACCACTTACGGCGGCCCTTTGGGGCCGCCGTTTTTGCTTTCAGGTCGCGCGCGGATGAAACTGCCGGTGCACCTCGTTCAGCCGCTGTCCGGCGACGTGCGTATAGACTTCCGTCGTGTTGATGCTCGCGTGGCCGAGCAACTCCTGGATGACCCGGAGATCCGCCCCGTGTTCCATGAGATGGGTCGCAAAACTGTGCCTCAACATATGGGGGGTGACCCGCCGCTCAATCCCGGCTCGCCGAGCCCAGTCGGTGATGCGTTTCCACATGGTGACGTGGGCAAAGGCTGTTCCTCGCCGGGTCAGGAAGACGTTCGACGGCGATCGGGGCCGAACCAGCCCGGGGCGTCCACTGGTCAGGTATCGGGTCAAAGCCGCTTTGGCCTGCGTGCCGATGGGGACGACCCGCTGTTTGTTCCCCTTCCCGATCACGCTCAAAAAGCCGGCGTCCAAATGCAGCTGTTCGAGTCGGAGTCCCCTAAGTTCGGCGAGGCGCAAGCCGCTGGCATAGGCGACTTCCAGCATGGCGTGCGTCCCCAGTTCAGCGGCGTTCGCCGGCTCGGGTTGGTGGAGCAACCGGCGGATTTCCGCTTCGGTCAGCGCCTTCGGCAGCGTCTTCCAGCGCCGCGGCAACGTGAGGTTTTCCGTCGGATTCTTGGAAACGAATTTCTCCTGCTCGGCGAAACGGAAGAAGGCGCGCAGGGCCGCCACCTGAAGGTAAAGCGTGGAAGCGCTCAGCTTGGCCGGCGTCCGGGGTCCCTTCGCCGCCTCTTTCCGCGGCCGGTTCCGCTGGTGTTCCAGATACGCCATCAGATCAGCGAACTGCACGTCCGGCCAGTGATCGAGCTTCCGCGCCTCGGCCCACGCAACGAACTGCTGCAGGGCGTGGGCGTAGGTTTTCAGCGTGTGTTCAGCCTGCCCGCGCTCGTGGCGCAGATGGATCAGGAATTCTTCAAGCAACGGTCCCAGCATGGATCATCCGCCCGCTCAGCGTTGTTCCTCATCGAGCAGCTCAACGAGCAGGCTGCTGTGAGCCGATTTGAGTTCCTCGCGCCCGCCCAGCGCCTGCCATTTCCTGTCCCGGACGACGGAGAACTGCTGTGCCAATGGCACCCAGGGCCGCATGTCGTCAGTGGCCAGCACCAGAGTGGTCGCCAGGTTGTCGAGCACCGGGTGGCCCGCGTTCAACTGGGAAAGGAAGCCGCGCCACCAGCGAATCTGTCCGGGGTCCAGTCCACCCACCGGATCGTCGATCAGCAGCACTTCCGGCCGCAGCACCAGCGCCCGGGCCAACGCCACCCTCCGCCGGCTGGCACGGCTGAGCTGGCGAATCGTCTGATTGGCAAACGCCGCGACTCCGCAGGCCTGGAGGAACGGCTGCACCTGCTCCACCGCGCCGTCGAGCGAGAGATTGTGATGGTATCGCACCGGCAACGCGACGTTCTCCAGGACGGTCGAGTGTTCGAGCATGTGGCCGCCCCCTTCGAACAGCACGCCGATCCGCCGCCGTAACGAGGCCAGTTCATCCCCCAAGGTTTGGGTGATCGGCTCGCCGAACAACCGCAGCTCGCCTCGCACTACCGGGTTGAGGACTCCCAGCGTCATCAGCAGCGCGCTCTTTCCCGAATTGGGCGGCCCCGCGAGGATCCACCAGTCGCCGCGGTTCACGGTCCACGAAACCTCATTCACCGAGACCTCTCCGGTCAGGGCGGGCGCCACGTCGGCGGCGACCAGTTCGATGACGGGGTCGGCGCTCAAAGCAGCAGCAGGGTCAGGATGAGGAACACGCCGTCGATAAGCCCGAACGCCACGACGCAATGCGCGACCGTCCGGGTCGTCGCGATGGAAACATCTTCGAGCCGGATCGGTCGCGCCAGCCCGTGGTAACAGACGGTCATCGCACTCACCGCCCCAAAGGCAGTCGCCTTGGCCCCCACCAGCACAAAGTCGTGCCATTGCAGCGCGCCGGCAATCTGTCCGAGATAAACGGCCAGCGGATAGGGCAGGTCGGCCAGGACCGCAAACACCCAGCCGGAAGCCAGGGTGATGAGCGTCAGGTAAACCGTGAGCGCGACCACGGAGCACGTCAGGCCGATGACCCGCGGCACGACCAGGAAATGGATCGGATCAATCCCCAGCACCTCCAGCGTTTCGACTTCGCCCATCGCTCGGGCTGTGCCCAGTTCGACCACGGTTGCGGTGCCCACCCGCGCCAGCACCACCAGCGCCGCGACGAACGGCGCCACCTCGCGGACGATGACCATCACGAGCATCTGCCCGGTCAGATCCACCTGCCCCACGCGCGCGAGCAGGCTCAGGGTTTGCCCGACGATGACAAAACCTACGGCCCCGCCGATGAACGCGATGATCGGCAACAGGCGGACTCCGGCGCGCGCGAGCTGTTGCTGGGCCGCCGGCAGCATCACCCGGTGCGCCACAAACGCCTTGGTCAACGCCACCCCGAACGTGATCAGTGAAAACGCGCCGATCCGGCGGACGTTGTCGACGAAGCGCAGCAACGAAAGGCCGACCAACCCGGTCATCCATTCGAATACTGCTAACCCACGGCGCATGTCGCGACGCTAGAAACTCCCGTCGAAATGGCAATCGCGCTCACGAACAACCCGCCGGCCCGTCACAGCGCCTTTTTCAGCCGGACCAGCTGCGCCAGCAACCGGGGCATCTCCGCGAGCGGGATCATGTTCGGGCCGTCGCTCAGCGCCCTTTCCGGCTCCGGATGGGTCTCGATGAAAAGGCCATTGGCACCCGCCACGACCGCACAACGCGCCAACACCGGCGCGAACTCACGCTGGCCCGCCGACTTGTCCCCCGCCCCACCGGGCAACTGCACCGAGTGAGTCGCGTCGAACACCACCGGGTAGCCCAGCCCGGCCAGCAGCGGCAGCGAACGCATGTCCGCCACCAGGTTGTGGTAGCCGAACGTCGTGCCGCGTTCGGTCAGCAGCAGTCGCGCCTGACGGTGGGGAGACGTTTCCGCCGCCTTGGCGACGACATTCTTCATGTCGAGCGGTGCGAGAAACTGCCCCTTCTTGATGTTCACGATCCGTCCCGTCGCCACGGCCGCGTGGATCAGGTCGGTCTGCCGGCAGAGGAACGCCGGAATCTGCAACACGTCACAGACTTCGCCCGCCATCTCGGCCTGCTCCTCGGTGTGGACATCGGTGACCACCGGAAGCTCCAGCCTGTCCCGCAGGCGCGCCAGCACTCCCAACCCTTCGACGATGCCCGGACCGCGAAACGACTTGCCCGAAGATCGGTTCGCCTTGTCGAAGCTGGCCTTGAACACGTAGGTGATGCCCAAGCGGGCACAGGTCTGCTTCAGCTTTCCGGCGATGGCAAGGCACAGCTCCTCGGACTCGATCACGCACGGACCGGCGAAGAGGAACAGGCGCCGCCGATCGTTGAGGGCGCGCCACAGTTGGGAAGGCGGGACAGGCACCGCGACAGCCTGAAAGGCAATGACCCCGCTGTCAGCAACGCCGTTCAAGCCGTCAGGACTCCCGGGCGCACCCTTTCCTCGTGGTTGAAAGTTCATCCCGACGGAACCCTCCTCGGTGGCGTGAAGCTCCGGCTGATCCGGTGGGCCCACTCGCTCGGCGGGAGCCTCGCGCCAGCCGGCGAAGGCACGCCGGCCGGTCCCCGTCACCACATTGAAGCGATGCGCTTACGGCGCCCGGAAAGGCCTCATTCGTCGTCATCGTCATCCGCGCCGGCCGAGATCGCCCACTCCGGATACGGTTCCGAGGTGCCGCGCATCGCCCGCCAGAGGATGCGGTTTAACTCGTCCTCCGGCGCCCGGTCCACCTCACGGAAATTCATCCGCGAGGAAGCAAGGGCATCCTGCCGGAGCACCGGGTCGCTGATCGCCTGCCGGGGAGGATTCATCTGATCGAGGGGAATGTTGCTCGGCAGGGCCACGAAGGGAGTGAGGTCGGCCGTGTCCGTGAAGCAATCCCACATCGGCACCGCGCTGGCGTCGAACTGGTTCATCGGTTTCATCCCCAGAATCTGGCCAAGCGTCCGCAGGATGCTGGTCGTGTTGAACTGGGTGCTCACGGTCGTGCGCCGTTTCGCAAACGGGCTCACCACGTAGGCGGTCGTGCGGTAACCGCTCACATGATCCCAGCCGGCCTGCGGATCGTCTTCGATGCCGAAGATCGCCATCTCCTTCCAGAAGGGGGAGTGGCTCAACGCCTCCACGATGCGTCCGAACGCCAGGTCGTTGTCCGCCACACACGCGGCCGGAGTCGGCGAACCCGCGCTGGTGCCGCTGGTGTGGTCGTTGGGCAGACAGATGATCGTGAGCTGTGGAAACTCCCCGCGGGCGGTGAACTGCTTCAGTTCATTGAGGATGAAGTCGGCGCGATACTGGTCGGGCACGGCCATCTCCCAGCCGACGTAGTTCGTCGGCGAGAACGGGCGGATCGTTTCGATCATCGGGTAACTCCCGAAGACCACTTCCTCGCTCTCCCCCTTCCAGGTGCGATAGCAGGCCAGGAAGTCGGGCGATCCTTTCTTCTTCGGGTCACTCCAACGGATGGCTGGCGCCATGAATTCGCCGTAGTCGCGGATGCTGACCTTGTGCCGGAGCGCGCTGTCCCAGATGAAGCCGGACGGGGCGTAGGCGAGGGCGTCATTTTCATCTTCGCCCATGCCGTCGGGATAGCTGCGTGGCCAACCGGCGAAGGAACGTTCCAAATAGTCGGTGCCAAAGGCCGTCGTGCTCCACTGGTGCCCGTCCGCACTCAGGATGCCGGCGCAGTAGGTGTTATCGAGCAGCACGAAATCCTTCACCAGCTTGTGCTGGTTGGGCGTGAAACGTTCGCCGAAGATGCAGAGCTTCGGGTCGCCGTTACCCGTCGGGATGTCACCGAACACCTGGTCGTAGGTCCGGTTCTCCTTGATCACGTAGACGACGTGCTTGATCAGGCTCGGCTCCCCGATGCGCTCTGGAACGGCGCGCGCGGGTTGGCCCGGGCGAGGCGGCAGGAGCGCCCCGGCGATGCGTTCCTGCCGCAGGTTGTTCCAGACAGTTTGGCTGTGTTTTGCCAGTTCGCGCGCCTTGGGAACCGGCACCAGCGAGAGGGAACCCGAGTAATGGTGCGAGTTGAACCCCTCGGTTCCGGCCCCGGCGCCCTTTTCGCTGTAGGCCTTGGGGACGGCGGCATGGCCCTTGATGTTGGCGACGTGCAGCACCTTGCGGGGCGCGTCGAAAATGAGCGCACCGGGAAACCAGCCCACCGGGAACAGCCCTTCGAGTTTCGACTCCCGGTCCGCCGGATCGAACTTCACGATGGCGACCGCGTTCTGCGTGCCGTTGGCGACGTAAAGACGTTTGCCCGACGGGTCGAAGGCCAACGCGTTGGGCGACGCCCCGAAGAGGTCGCTGGGCCTGGGTTTCACCCAGATGGTTTCCACCACCGCATCGGTGCGCGTGTCGATGACGCTCAGGTTGTCAGCGGCCGCATTGGCGCAAACGACGTAGCGACGGTTCGGCGACACCATGAGCGCGCTGGCGTGCAGCCCGGTCAGAATTTCCCTCGTAGCCGCCGTCGCAGCGCCCAGCGAAACCACACTGACGCTGCCTTCGCTGGCAATGTGCTGCACCGGATCAACGCGCACCTCGGTGCCGCGACCGGCCGGGCCGGTGAGGTCACCCGCACTCGGACGACGTCCGCCCCAGTTGGACACGTAAGCGTTCCCGCCCACCAGCACGACGTCATACGGCGCGGCCCCAACCTCAAACGTCCGCAGCACACGGCCGGTCGGGAGTTCGATTTCGAGGAGCGTGTTCGAGAGGTTGCCGCAGACGTAGAGGCGCTTGCCGTTGGCGGACACGGTGAGTCCCGCGGGAATCTCCTCGGGCCGGCGCGGTGCGTTCGCGTTGGGCAGGCGGATCGAGTGGGAACCGGAGACCGTGCCGTCGGCCGACACGTCGAAGACCTTGATGCTGCCGTTGACGTTGCTGAGGAACACCTGCCGGCCATCCGGCGAAAATCCGAGTCCGGTGTAGCTAAGCTGGCCCTTGGCGTCGGGCTTGAGAATGTTCGCCGACGGCACGGCGGGTTGCGGTTCGTTCTGCGCGTCGCTCGGAAGCGGAACCCGCTGCCGCATGGCGCCCGTGACCGGATCCACGACGATCAGTTCACTCGTCTTGCCCGCGGTGACGAGCAATTTGCCATCGGGCGACAGCGCCAACGCCTGCGGCCTCAGCCCGGGCAACTCAACCTGGAGTCCCAGCGGGGTGACGACCTGATTCACCGGCAGCACGGTGCGGTTCGAACCGCGCCGCCCCACGCGTTCGGTGTCGGCCGCCCGTGCGGCAGGCGCTTCAACGTTGGATTGGCATCCCACGAGCGCGACCAACGCCAACGGGCAGAGGTGAAACAGCTTCATTCGACGGCAGCCTTCGATGGACGACATGCCGGCACAATCCCCGAGAACGGGCGTCCGCGAAAACAACAATTGGGCGACACCTCAAGAAGCCGCGCACCGAGCTCGCGACCCAGACGGAGCCAGGAAGCAGTTCCAGCTTGCCGCGCAGTTCCACGGGAACACAAATAACCGCGGTCCCTGACGAAGTGGGACTGCCAACTCCAGTCACCCCATGAGCAAGCTCGAACGTTCGGTCAGTCTGCACCCCTACTTCAAGGTCCACGCCGGCAAGATGCCGGCGGTCCTGGCACTCCTGCGGGAGTTCGTCGCCAAGACGACCACCGAAGAGCAGGCCTTGTATTACGAGTTCACGGTGAATGGCGACGTCGTGTTCTGCCGGGAAGCTTACCAGGGTGCCGCGGGCGTGCTGGCCCACGTGGCTAATGTCGGCCCTGAACTGGACCGGATGCTGACCCTGTCGGAGCTGATCCGGCTGGAGGTTCACGGACCCGCCGCGGAACTGGAACTGCTCCGGGGCCCGCTGGGCGGACTGAATCCAGCGTGGTTCACCTACGAATGCGGGATGCAGCGCTGAGCCGGCAGTGCAAACTCATTTTGCCGTGGAACCAAACGGCGCGCCGGCCTGGATCCACCGCACCACGGCCACGATTTCCTCGGCGGTGAGCCGTTCCTTGCCTTCCGGTGGCATCGCGCCGTCATCTTCGGGCGGGAGGAAAAGCGCCTTCACCAGCCGGCTCTTCATCGGATCGGACGGAACGATGGCCGGTTCGCCGCTCTTGCCGCCTTTAAGGGCGATTTCCCGGTCGTCGAGGCGGTAGCCCGATTTCTGTTTGTCCGGTCCGTGGCACTGAACGCATTTTTTGGCGAACAGCGGTCGAATCGTTTCAGCGTAGGTATCACCGTGCGGGACCGGATTAGCCGGGGTTGCCTCCGCCGCCATCATCAGGCTGGCGAGGCCCGGCGGCAGGCCTTCCGAGAGGAAACGGCTGCCATGGGTGAGCGTGCCACCTTGGTGCCCGGCCAGCCCCAAAAGGACAAAACTCAATCCGAGCAGCCCGCGATAGGTGCGCCGAACGGCGACGCGCTCGGGCTCCGGATAGAGCTGCCGGTGCAGCCACCAGCACAACGTTGACAGGGTGGCGACGGCGATGCCGAAGACCTTGTGGAGGCGCAGCACCTGGGGATCGAAGCCGCCATGACCGGCGCGCATCAGCCCCAGCCAAACCACCAGCCAGGCCACCAGCACGCTGAGCCCCAACGTAAACCCGACCGCCCGCCGCCCCCCCTCACTGGGCCGGCGCGAGGTCCACGCCTCCAGCAGCACCGCAAGGGTTAGAAAACCGATCGGGTAATGCAGCATCACGACATGAAAGGGGCCCACCAAGTTCGACCAATCGATTCCGGCCATCGCAACCAGCGCTTGCATACGTCAGGGACCGACGGCCGTTGCGTCGTCGATCATCACCTGATTTTTCAGTTTGTGCCGGGACTTGCCCGGACACCTCGGCAGAGCATCGTGACCGCGGGAAATGAATCGGCGCGTCCTCATCTGCGGCTGCGGTTATGTCGGTCTGGAACTCGGCCGGCAATTGGCCGCCGCCGGTCACTCCGTTTTCGGCCTGCGGCGAAATGCCGCGGCCGGCCCCGAACTGCTCGCCGCCGGGATCACCCCGCTGGTGGGCGACCTTACCCGCCTCGCTGACTTGCGCAGCCTGCCGGGCCCGTTCGACTGGGTCGTCAACACGGTGAGCTCCACCCGGGGTAGCGCCGACGAATACCGCGACGTCTACCTCGGCGGTGCCCGCACTCTGGTCGCCTGGCTACGGGAGGGGCCGGCGACGCGGCTGGTTTACACGAGCAGCACCAGCGTCTACGGCCAGACCGATGGGAGCTGGGTTGACGAGACTGCCCCGACGACCCCGGCCACCGAAACGGGGCGGCTGTTGGTGGAAACCGAAAACGAATTCCTTGCCGCAACTGGTTCCACGCCCATCCAGGGGGTGGTGCTACGGGTCGCCGGCATTTACGGCCCCGGCCGGGGACATCTCTTCCAGCAGTTCGTGCGCGGCGAAGCGAGGATTCAGGGCGAGGGTTCCCGCTGGCTGAACATGATCCACCGAGACGACGTGGCGGGGGCAATCCTGGCCACGCTGAAACGGGGAACCGCGGGTCGAATCTACAACACGGTGGACGACGAACCGGTGACCCAGTCTGACTTTCTTCAGTGGTTCGCCCACGCACTCCGGCGCCCCCTGCCCCAAACGGCGACCGAATCCGAGTTGGCCAGCCGTAAACGCGGTTTCACGCAGAAGCGGGTCAGCAACCAACGCCTGCGGATGGAACTGGGTTGGACCCCGCGTTTCAGCTCGTTTCGCGAAGGTTACGCCGTCGAAGTGACGGCCGCCAAGACCGGGCCGGTCAACTAACCGACGCGAAACGAAATCCGCTGGACCAACTCCCGCCCCACAACCGTCTGCAACCGGTCGAGGATCTCTTTCCGGCGGTAGCGGACGATTTCCGAGAGCCAGGCACTGCTGTCCACCGTGACGAACAGGGTTCCCTTCACCAAGCCCACCGGCTGGGCATGCACCGCGATGGTCGGGTCGATGGACTGCTTCCAGACGAGCAACAACTGCGACTCGGCCAGCTTCTGATCGAGCCGGAGTTTCTCCCAGACCTTGGGCAACAGCTCGCCCAGCGAGCGTTCGCCAGAGCGCCAGGCCCGCTCCGCCGCCTGCACGTCCATGTGCCGCCACGCATTGAGCGTCCGCGCCCGCGACGCGTCTTCAACGCGCTGCTGCTCGGCCAGGGCTTTGTCATGCGGCGTCACCGGGACCAAACTGGAATCCCCACCGACCCGGTCAAGCTCCGGGGTGAACCCGCCGATGACCAGCCGGCGCTTGCAGCCGAGGGTGCGGCTTGCCCACTCTGCCTCGCCCACCTCGGCGTCGGGCCACGGGACCTACCCCACGATGTCAAACTGGCTCAAGGAACTGGTGCAGTTGCTGCGCAATCTCAACCGATTGCGCCCGCACATCCGTCCCAACCGCTGGCTGGTCTTCGCGGCGGTGGTCACGGCCACCGCTTCGGCCGTGTTTGAAATGGCCGGAATCGGCCTCCTGATTCCCCTGATCGCGCTCTTTCAGGGGAAACCGGAGGAGATCCTGAAGGGCAACTTCCTCGGCTGGCTCCCCAAGATGTTTCCCGACCGGGACGGCACGTTCTTCGTCTGGCTCTTTTGCGGATTTGTCATCGGGGCCATTGCCGCCAAGAACGTCCTCTTCGTCACCTATCAGCGCTTGCAGGCGGAGTTCAGCCGGCGCGTGTCGGTCAACCTGCGCGCCTCACTCTTTGATCGCCTGCAGGGGGCTTACCTGCATGTGTTCGAACAGCGGCAGTCGGGCGAGATGCTCAATGCCTACACGACCGAAACCATCCGGACCCAGGGCGCCGTCGAGTTCCTGCTCCTCTTCACCCAACGCCTCTGCCTCGGCCTGTTTTATCTGTGCGGACTGATCTACATCTCGTGGCAGTTCAGCCTCGGCCTGTTGGTCCTCATGATCCTGGTGGGCGCCGTCAGTGCGCTGTTCTACCGCAAGTTGGGGCGGCGCGGAGATCAGCGTTCTGCCATCCAGCGGGAGTTGTTCGGCTATCTGGGCGGGATCTTCGCCGGCATCCGCGTTGTCCGGGCCACGCGCGCCGAAGCGCAGACCCGCCAGCGCTTCACCGAACTCAACGGCAAACTGGGGAACGTCGAGATCTCCGGCTCGTTCTACGGCAGCCTGATGACCCCGGCGACGGAACTTCTGGCTGTCAGCGGCGCGGTGGTCTTGCTGGCCCTCACCAACCTGTGGCTGATCCAGCCCGGAAAACTGGATCCCAAATATCTGATGGGCATCGGCCTGGTTCTCATCCGCCTGCTGCCGTTGCTCAACCAGCTCTATGGCATCCTCGGGCAACTGGTTTATTTCGGCGGCGGCGTCCGGGAAGTGCTCCAGTGGCTGGAGGTGCCTCAGTTCCCGGCTCGGCCGTTTGGCTCGAAGGCCTTCGCGGGAATTGCCGGCGGGATCGAACTGGCCGACGTCGGCTTCACCTTCCCCAATGGCAAGGTCGCCCTGACCGGCATCACCCTTTCCATCCCCGCCGGAAAAACCGTCGCCCTGGTGGGTGCCTCCGGCTCGGGCAAAACCACGCTCGCCAGCCTGCTCCTAAGACTCCGCGAACCCACCGCCGGCCGAATCTTGGTCGACGGCACCGATTATTGGGACTTTACCTCGGACTCCTGGCATCAGCGGCTGGGCATGGTCGAGCAGGAAGCCTACCTCTTCAACGACACCATCCGCGGCAACATCACCGTGGGCTGCCCCGACACCGCCCCGGAACAGATTCAAAGGGCCATCCGCGTCGCCCACCTTGACGACGTGATTGACCGCCTGCCGGCTGGCTTGGAATCCATGGTCGGCGAACGCGGCACGATGCTTTCCGGCGGGCAGAAGCAGCGTCTGGCCATCGCCCGGGCCATGGTGCGCGATCCGCAGTTGCTGATCCTCGACGAAGCCACCTCGGCGCTCGACAACGTCAGCGAACGCCAGGTGCAGGCGGCGCTGGACGCCGCCCGGGCCGGCCGCACGTCCATCGTCATCGCGCATCGTTTGAGCACCATCCGCAACGCCGACCTGATCGTCGTGCTGGAAGAGGGCCGAATCGTCGAACGCGGCACTTGGGCTGAGCTGGAAGGCAATGCGGGCCGGTTCAGTCGTCTGCTCGCTGCCGCCCAGAAACCAGTGGAAGAAACAGCGCTATCGGCCTCATGAGTCTTAGCGCCTCATCAAGGACGCTGGCCGAACGGATACCGGGGCTAGACGGGTTGCGAGCGATGACGGCACTCGCTGTTTATGCCCATCACGTCGCCAACCCCGCCAGCGGGCCCGGCCATAGACTGCTCAGCAAACTAGTTTACTTCACCGGAGTGCCCTTGCCTCACTCACGTGTGAAACGGTCAGCTACTATCTCGTTGAGCGACCATTTCTGCGTTTGAGGCGCTACTTTTATCCCGTGGTGGCAACTTCAGTAATCTCAACAAAACCCTAAAACACTTTCAATGAGCCAGCCAAAGATTACGGCCCTGATCCACACTTGGAACGAGGAATACTGGATCGAGAAATGCATTCGCTCGGTGTTGTGGGCGGACGAAGTTGTGGTCGCCGACATGCAAAGCACCGACCGCACGGTGGATATTGCGAAATCGTTGGGCGCCCGGGTGCTGACGATGCCCAAACGGGAATACAACGTTGAAGCGCTTCGCAATGACGCCGTCGCTGCTTGCGACGACGGTTGGATCATCATCGTCGACGCCGACGAAACCATCGCGCCAACATTGCCTGACAAACTCCGCGCTTTGGCGTCAGCTCCGACGGCGGCCGCGTATTCCTTGCCCAGGCGCAACTATTTTCTCGGGAAATGGCTGGAACACACGTTCTGGCCTGACTACCAGCCGAGGTTTATTCGCAAGGGGTTCGCCCGTTGGGATGGGGAGGCCCATCATCACCCGATCATTGATGGTAAACTCGAGGAACTCCCGGCATCGCCGGACTCGGCATTGGAGCACTGGGGCTACTGCCACGACCTCAACCGCTATCTGATCAAGACCGTCAGTTACACAAGATTGGTCGCCGACCAACTGGTTCGCAACGGCACCATCAGCCCATGGCCCTACATGGTGCGTCGCCCTCTGGGCGAGTTTTACAGCCGTTACTTCAAGGACAACGGATGGAAGGACGGCATGTCCGGCCTGGTGATGTGCCTGATACTGGCAATCTACCAGACGCTGATCGCAATCCATATCTGGGCCATGACTCGTCAAAAGCATCCTGAAATTCCGCCCGCGCACCTGCGGCGGCAAGTCCGCTGGGAAGCGCTGCGCTCGTTTACAAAATGGGTGCGCTGAGAACAGGACCTTCCTCGCTTGTTCTTGGGCGTTTTCGCGTCGGATCCGCCAGCTTCAACTCGATCTTGGTTAGGCATCATCGCTACTCCTTTTTCGCCGCCTCAATGCGAAATTCCAGATCATGCCGGGGAGCGCAGGTAACACCGCCCGGAGAGAATGATTACGGATGTCCGACAGAAACTTCCCCGACATGACTTTGTCCAGGTAGGCGCGGGGGTGCACGAGAGAAAGCGGTTCCCCGTGCTTTTCCGCGAGCGCGCGCAGTTGCCCGTTCTTCACCAGAACCTCCTCTCGAACCGCCAAGAAAGTGTTTTGCCGATACCACCAATCCACCAACGGATCGTTCCAGATTTTTGGCCGGACACAGTCGATGGCACGAAATCCTTGGGCCCTGAATAGCGATACCCAGTATTCCTGCCACTGCTCATTGATGTGGTAGGTTCCCCCTTGGCTTGGAATGGCCGCGGAAAAAAGAACCACCGGTCCTAGGCCGCAAAGGTCGGCCACAAATGAAGCAGCACGTTCCGGCGGCAAATGTTCCGCCGTCTCCATTGAGAGCACCAGGTCGAAGGATCCCAGCTTCGGCAGAGGTTGCGTGAGGTCGTGTGGCCGAAAGCGGTCGGAGGCGATCTCCAACATTGAGCGGTCCACATAATCGCCGTCTATTCCCAACACTTCGATTCCCTGGCCCGCCAATACCCCCAGCCACATGCCCACACCACAGCCCACATCAACCGCCGAGCGAGGTTGAACAACGGGAATCAAGTCGCGGAAAACCGCCTGAGCCGAATTCCGGGAACCATCTCGGACCGCCGCGTAGAATCGTGAATCGTAAGTTGTCATTGTGAATTTATGCCGTGCGCCGGAGGCATCGCCACAGTAGTCCAAGTCCCGGTCGAGTCGCAACCGGGGCGATGCGTGAGAGGGGTGATCGGTGAAAAGTCCGCCAAGACTCCAACCCAAGGTGGGCCGAGTGCGAACAGCTCCACAACCACCGGCGCACGAGCTGTCCGGCAAAGGCAGATTCCGGAAACGCCTGGCATCGGCAGTTGGCTTCCCACAGTCGCTCCAGCCAACGCCCGACTGCATCCCGATCTGTGCGTTCCAACCGTCCTGGCCAAGCAGCAGCCAGTTCGTTGGCACGCAAATCGCCTTCGCTGGGATCAATACCTAGGCTAGATTGTGCTATTCGTTTCCAAATCCACTGGCGTTCAGCGATGCTCCGACCAGATTTACCTTCAACTTGGGTCAACTGTGTGGCGTGGCGTCGATAGCGGGTCAGCACCCGCTGACAATTCCCAAACCGCTCCCGCGGCAGCAGCCGCACCCAAAGATCGTAATCCACAGCCATGCGAAACGCCGGATCATAGCCTTCAATCGGCGCCAACAAGACGCTGCGACGATACATCACCGATGGGTCAAAAAGCATGCTCTCAAAGGGCATGCCAGCCCGGATTTCCGCGTCGGTTGCAGGCATACCAAAGGTAGTTCCTGGCTCATACCCCTCCCCGGCCCAAGCTTCAACCCAACCGCCACAAACAGTTAGGCTCGGGTCCTCTTCAAAGGCCCGCACCAAAGTCTGCAAACGCTCAGGCAACTGCACGTCATCTGCGTCGGCTACCGCAATGAATTCGCCCCTAGCCTGCGCCAGTGCGACATTGCGGGCGGTCGCCAATCCAGCATTGGCCTGAGAAATCAGCCGAACCCTTGAATCCTGAGCAGCTTGTCCCGCGATGACCTCACCTGTGCGATCCGTTGAACCATCGTTGACGACGATCAGTTCAAAATCGCGAAATGTTTGGCGCAGCAGGCTGCCTATGGCTTCAGCCACGAAATGCTCCGCGTTGTAAGCCGCCATTACAACGCTGATCAATGGTTGCGCTGACACCCGACGAGAGTCGCCAGCGCTTGCTCGCGAACGCAAGCCACCAGTGGTCCGTCCAATTCATATTTGAACCTTTTGCGGCGGGGACTTGCAACGACGCCACGTGCCTCAATCAGCACCTCGGGTGTTTCCAGGCTGGCTTCGATCAATTCATGAATGTTCCCCTCCGTGTTGCTGTGACCGATGCTGCCGGTCAGATCGGCTCGTCAGTTTGCCCTCCTGTGGCGGTTGCACGTCCGGCTCTTTCCGAGGATCGGCCTTAACCGTCCGGGACTTTTGCCGCTAACGGCAATTCTTCACCCGCCATCAGAGCGCGGGCTGGCGTTCCCAAATCCGCCAGTGCGGACCGGCCTGAACCAGCCGCCAACCGTGCGCAACCGAAGCGGGCACCGGCCGGTCCATCTCGAGTGCAAGGTAGCGCACATCGAAGCGCGCGAGCGCCGCCACCGGATCCTGCTGAACCGCCTCAAACTCCGAGCATCGCCGGCTCAGCGCCTGACTTCTTGCCGCAGGATCGCGGGACCAGATTCCCTGCGTTCCTTCCACGTCTTCGCCCGTGAACACGCGCTCCTGCCACGCGCGGAACTCGGCGGCTGACAGCCCCTGGAGCCAACCGTCCAAGGCCACGCGCCGATGCCAGTCCTCATTGTCCATGCTGGCCGCCATGAACGTCATGTGGGAAAGGGGGCGCAAACCGCGAAAGACGATCGCGCAGTTGATGAAGTCAGGCGCTCCCCCCGTTACCCCCCGGTCGCCCAGGGTGGGCGCGGTCGGCCCGGCACACTGCTCCTGCCAGCGCTGAATCGCCCGTTTGACGGCCACGGCTTCGTGCGAACTCGTGCCTTCGAGGTGCCGGAAGCAAAGGCCCAGTCCCACGTGGACGGCGATCGCCGCCCAGCCCAGCCCGATCCACCCCTTCGCGGCAAGCCGCGGTGCGAGTTCGCGGACAGCCAGAACACCGAGCAGCAGATAGAGGCCGAAGCACCAGACGTAGCCCCAATGACCGTCCTGCAGCGCAAGGCGGGTGAACTTCGCCTGATTGTAGAGCAGGAAACCGGCGAACACGGCGCACCAGAGGCCCAACAGGTCTCGTTGCCGCCAAAAGACCCACCCCAGGGCCAGGCTCCCCAGCAACACCGTTCCCCAGGGAATCAGGAACGGCTCCGCCTTGGGCAGGTGCAGGAAATAGTCCTGCCGGGCCAGCCAGTCGCCGTTGGTGGAATGCTTGACGAGCCAGTTGGCGATCACCTGGGGCAGCCCGAACAGAGTGCCCGTGGTGCCGATGAGGAGACACTGCTTCCACCGTCCCGGCTGCAGCAACATCAGCAACCCAAGGCCAAGGCCCGCCGCGGTCCAGTAATAGAAATACACGTAGAACAACAGGCCCAGCGCGGCTCCCGCACACAGATTCGCCCGGGTTGAGTTTTTCCGGAGCGCCCACGAAAGGAGGGCGAAATAGGCCAGCAAGGCCCACAAGCTCACGGCCGGGGTGATGATGCGCCATTGTAGCAGGTGGATCGGCCATTCCGGCGGCGTCTCCGGCTGACGGAGGTGGTGCAGGGCCCGGCCGGCATAGGCGAGTTGTTGGACCAGCGGCCGGGCCTCAATCGCCCCCTGGTCGGCCAAAAAAAAGATCGTCACGGCCGCCGCCCACCAGGGTCTTTGGGTCAAGAAACGCACGATGGCATACACTCCCAAAGGCAGAGCCAGCGCCGCCCAAAGGCGCCACGCGAAGGTGACACCGAGCGGTCCCCATCCCATCAGTTTCGCCAGCCAAACTGCCGGCAAGAACTGGATCGCCGGGAAGTGAGTGACGCCGGTCCCCACCAGCAGGGGGTCGGCGAGTTTGCCCGGGTGAAACCAGAACGCGGGGCTGGTATACCGCAGGTAAAACGTAAATTCATCGAAGGTGCCCACCCACATGAGGCCCTCGCCCCGCACCCAGGACGCCAAGTGCGGCCAGAGCGCCAAGACCGCTCCGACGACGGCGCAAAGCACCGCCGGCCACCCATCTGAACGCCATAAGGCCTGCAACTGAGGACGGAAGCGCGCACACATTCCTGAAGAACTAATGAATCGGACCAACACAGGGGTGACTAAAGCAGCGGGACGAGAATCGGTCAGCCTCCCAGAATCTTCCTCGCATGCCGAATCGGACCTTCAAGAGCGGATCGACCTCCCCGGGGCAGTTGAAATCGACCCAGGCCACCTGAATGCTTGGCTGCGCGCGACCGGGCAGGGCAGTGTGGGCCGGCCAAAGAAAAATCTTCCTGAGACAACCAGTGATCCAACCCCTCGTGCAGTTGTTGCGGCCCAAGCAGTGGACCAAGAATTTGATCTGCTTCGCGGGCGTCATTTTCGGCGGTCACCTTGCTCAACCGGAGCTGCTCCTTCGGGCTCTCGGCGCATTTGCCGCCTTTTGTGCCGCTTCATCCGCCGTCTATGTGCTGAACGACCTGGTCGATGCGCCGCGGGACCGGCTGCATCCCCGTAAACGCCTCCGGCCGGTGGCCAGCGGGGCCATTTCGCCCGGTGTTGCCGCGGCCTTGGGGCTGGCGCTGGCGGCCGTGACGTTGACCGGAGCCTGGGCGCTCAATCTGACGACTTTCCTCTGCATCGGCGCCTATCTGGTGGTGAACCTCGCCTACTCATTCCGGCTCAAGCATCACCCGATCATTGACGTCACCTGCATCGCGCTCGGTTTCAGCTTCCGGATGCTGGGGGGCGTATTTGCCCTGCCCGAAAAGCCGACTCCCTGGATCACGCTGTGCACCTTTTTCCTCGCGCTGTTCATCGGGTTCGGCAAACGCCGCGCCGAACTGGCCGAACTGGCTGAAGCCGGCAACGACACCTCCACCCAAAGGCGCCCGGTGCTGGCGGCCTACACCATTCCCCTGTTGGATTCGCTCCTGCTCAGCAGCTCAACCATCGCGCTGATGAGCTACGCGCTTTTCACCGTTTCATCCGGTCGGAACCCCTCGCTGGTCATCACCGTGCCCACGGCCGCCTTCGTCGTCATGCACTTCAGCCGCCGGATATCGCAGGGAACCCTGGCCTCCGCCCCGGACGAACTGCTGCTGCATGACCGGCCGATTCAGGCAGGCATCCTGCTTTGGCTGGTCACTTACGTCATCGTGCTCTATGGCCACGTGAACCTCTTCCACTGAGATGAACGCGCCCGCTCCTGCCGGCCAGCCGTTGGCGGTCTTCGACTTCGACGGCACGCTGACCTACGCCGACTCGCTGCTCCCGTTCTTCCGCGAAACGGCCGGTCGGCTTGGAGCATGGGCCGGATTCGGCCTGCTCTCACCGGTGTTGGGCGCCTTGGCCTTCAGACTCTGCGGGAATCAGGCGGCCAAGGAACGTTTTGTGAGGTGGTTTCTCGCCGGAAAGTCGTCCAAAGAACTGGCAGCCTTGGGCAGCCGCTTTGCCGCCGGGCGGCTGTGCTGGCTGGAGAATCCGACCGCACTCGAACGGGTGGAGTGGCATCGGGTCCAAGGTCACCGGCTGGTGCTGCTCAGCGCCTCGCTCCGGGAATACCTTGAACCGTGGGCGATATCCCGCGGCTGGGATGAACTGGTCTGCACCGAACTCGAATACCAACAGGACCGCGCCTCCGGCCGCTTGAGCGGGCGAAACGTTCACGGCCTCGAAAAAGTCCGGCGAATGCAGGCACGCTATCCCGACTGGGCCGCCCGCGAAACTTGGGCCTACGGCGACAGCCGATCGGACCAACCACTTTTGGACCAAGCCAAACACGCTGAATTCCGTCCGTTTCGTCCGACCCACTGGCGTTCCCTCGCGCTTGCCCGCATCTGGCAAAGCCTCCGGTAAGCCCGCCGAACCGGCCCGCACTCACCGGTGGCTTGCCCCGGCCCTCCCCAGCCGCATACTCCGCCCGTCTTCGATACATCCATGAATGCTCCCATCCGTGTTGCCGTGACCGGTGCCGCCGGTCAGATCGGTTATTCCCTGCTCTTTCGCATCGCCTCCGGCGCCATGTTCGGTCCCGAACAGCCGGTGATCCTTCAGCTCATCGAGGCGCCCATCGAAAAGGCCCTGGCGGCCCTGGGCGGGGTCGCCATGGAACTGGATGACTGCGCGTTTCCGCTGCTCAAGGGAATCGTCCAGACCTCGGACCCTGCCGTCGGGTTCAAGGACGCCAACTGGTGCCTGCTCGTCGGCGCCAAGCCTCGCGGCCCCGGCATGGAGCGCGCCGACCTGCTCAAGGACAACGGCAAGATCTTCATCGCCCAGGGCCAGGTCATCGACGCCGTTGCGGCGGCGGATGCCCGCGTCGCCGTCGTCGGCAATCCGGCGAACACGAACTGCATGATCGCCGCCTCGCAGGCGAAGCGGCTCCCGCCGGAGCGCTTCACCGCGATGGTGCGCCTCGACCAGAACCGCGCGCAGACCCAGCTCGCCAAGAAGGCGGGCGTGGATCTCACGCAGGTGAAGGACATCTTCATCTACGGCAACCACAGTCCGACGATGTTCCCGGCCTTTGCCCACGCCACCATCGGTGGAAAGCCAGCCCCGGCCGTCATCAACGACGACGCCTGGCTCCAAGGGCCCTTCTGCGAAACCGTCGGCAAGCGCGGCGCGGCCATCATCGCCGCCCGCGGGGCTTCGTCCGCCGCCTCTGCCGCCAACGCTTTGGTGGACCATGTCCGCAGCCTCGTCACGCCGGGCGCCATCCACTCCGTCGCCGTGAAGTCGAACGGGCTCTACGGCTTCGACGCCAACGTCTGGGCCGGCATGCCGGTCCGCACCACGACGCCCGGCAGCTACGAAGTGATCGGCAGCTATGCGATGGACGACTTCGCCCAGTCGAAGATCGCGGCGACGAACAAGGAACTCGTCGAGGAACGTGCCTTCGTGGCAGAAATGATCGCGGGCTGAGTCCCGCAGTTCAGTTTTGCTTCCATCCACGGCGCTCTCACGGGCGCCGTTTTTCGTTTGGGGGTTAACCAAAAGATGGAAGGCATTGGAACCCGTGTTCGTTTTCCCCGCCGGTTGCGCGACCCCGGTGGCGCGAGGTTCCTACCGAGCCGGCGGACAAACTCGCTCGGCCGGAGCCTCGCGCCACCTCGGCTTGCCAAACGACGGCTACCCGTCGACACAGGGTGCCCTGATCCGCTCCTGACACTCGGGCGCATCTTGTCATCGTGTGAGGCTGACCGTTGGGGTGACGGTGCTGGCTCAACGTGCTGCCGGCGTCCCGCCGGCAGGGGCCGGGCCGCCCCGGCGGCTGAAACGGTGAACCCCACGGCTGGCTTGCTCGGTGAAGACTGCCGGCGGGACGCCGGCAGCACGTTGTCGGCGTCGGCTCCCGAACACGGTGTCCAGCTACGCTCCCGACACTCTTCGGCCGGCAAACGCCCTTGGAGCCAACCGTCTCAAGCAATACATTCGGAGCGCCGATCCATCCGAAGCCGATCGTTCATGCCGCCTTCCGCGCCCAAAGTCCTGGTCTTGCCCTGTTCCTACTTCGCGCAGAACCGCGTCGTGGGTGGCGGCGAGCGTTATGGGACCGAATACTCAAGGGCGCTGGCGGGGCTGACGCCGACCACGATGGGGTTGTTTGACTTGGCTCCGGTTCAGCACGCGGACGGTCCGCTCACGGTCCGCCATTTCGCGGTCACCCGACTTGAAAACCAGGGGCTCCGCTTTCCGGCGACGCCCAGCACGTTGGGCGCCCTGCGGGAGTTCGACGTGATTCACCTCATGTGCTTCCCCACGCCGCTGTCGGAGCTGCTGGTTCCGTTGGCCCGGCTGCGTGGCCAGGTCGTGGTGCTCACCGACATTGGCGGCGGCGGACGCACCTTGGGCGGCTACCTGCAGAAACTGCATCGCCGGCTCGATTTCCATCGGCTGACCCACGGGCTCGCGCATCTTTCGGCCCATGCGAAGACGGCGTTCGCCGACTGGAACCATCCCGGGGTGATCCTGCACGGGGGAACCCCCCAGCCCGACCGGCACACGGAGATTCCCGAGGCGGCCTACGCCCTGTTTGTCGGCCGGTTGTTGCCGCACAAGGGCATCCTGAACGTCATCCAAAGCCTGCCGGCCGGACTGCCGCTGAAGGTGGTCGGCCGTCCCTACGACCCGGCCTACTTCGAATCTCTGAAAGCCGCCGCAACGGACAAAGAGGTTGAGTTCATCACCGATGCCGACGACACGCGCCTGCGCCAGCTTTATCAGGGCGCCGCCGTGGTGCTGCAAACGTCCCTGCCCTCGCTCGGCCCGGGCTTTGACCGCTCGGAACTGCTCGGGCTCGTCGCGCTCGAAGGCATGGCCTACGGACGCCCGGTGATCGTCACCCGCACCACCAGCCTGCCGGAACTGGTGATGGATGGGGAAACGGGCTTCATCGTGCCGCCGAATGATCTCGCCGCGCTGGGCAGCAAAATCGGCCTGCTGGTCAACAACCGAGACCTGTCCCGCCGCCTCGGCCGGCAGGCGCTCGCACACGTGCAGCGCAACTTCACCTGGGAAGCCACCGCCCGCCGTGGCTTGAGCTTCTACCACGACTTGGGCCGGCGGCTCGGCAAGTCTTGGGCGGCCTGATCCCGCAGGCAGGAAGCACTCATACCCTTTCCCGAAGAAATCGGTCTAAAGCGTGGGCGGGTTGCCCTGCAACCCGCAGCGGTTTCCGGGGGAAACCGACCACAGTTGTTACCGATTGCCCCTGGGAAATGGTATCAGGCTCGGGCCAGATCGCGCGCTACTTCCCGCGCAAAATAGGTCAGGACCAGGTCGGCTCCGGCCCGCTTGATCGCCAGCAGAGACTCATCCCGAGCCTGCACCAAATCCAGCCAGCCCAGCTGTGCAGCCGCCTGAATCTGCGCGTATTCACCGCTCACCTGATACGCCGCCAACGGCAGCCGCGTGCGGGTCCGCAGTTCGGCAATGACGTCCAGATATTGGCCGGCCGGTTTCACCATCAGCAGGTCCGCGCCTTCCTGCTCATCCAGCAGCGCGTCGGCGATCGCCTCGCGGCGGTTGGCGGGATTGAGCTGGTAGGTCCGTTTGTCGAGCGCCCGGGTGCCGGCCGCGCTGGCGCTGCCCACCGCGTCGCGGAAGGGACCGTAAAAGGCGGACGCAAACTTCGCCGAATAGGCCATGATGCCGGTCCCGGACTGTCCGGCGGCATCCAAGGCGCTCCGGATTGCCCCGACGCGGCCGTCCATCATGTCGCTCGGCGCCACGAAGTCGGCTCCCGCCTGCGCGTGCAGCACCGCCATCTTCGCAAGCACCTCGACCGTGGCATCGTTGTCCACGTCCGTTCCGTCCACGGTGAGGAGCCCGTCGTGGCCGTGGGTCGTGTAGGGATCGAGCGCGATGTCGGTGAACAGCACTAGTCCGGGCACGGCGGCCTTCACCGCCCGCACCGCGCGCAGGACCAGGCAATCCGGGTTCAAGGCCTCGCCGGCGTCTGCGCTCTTGAGTCCGGCCGGCGTGACGGGAAACAGCGCGACACCGCGAACGCCCAGTGCGTGCAGCTCACGGCATTCGGCGAC
>JAYUSF010000074.1:0-23528 GCA_043755815.1 Verrucomicrobiota bacterium | reverse complement strand
GCAGAGAGTAACCACCGATGGACACGGATGCAATCCGACGAGCAGGCTCGCACATGCCAAGCCGTGTGAGGCGCTGGGATCCTTCAGCGCTGAAAGCGCGTTCGATGACAGCCTGGGGTGGAGCGAACGCAGTGAGCGCAGCCCCAGGTAAAAAGCGGGACCGGGCGGAGGGCTGAAGGCCCGAAACCCGGTCGTCGCGGTCAGCCCCGGTTGCGCGCTTACAGCGCTCCGTCCCATTCCTCACGCTTACCTGGGGCTTCGCTCGCGCGGCTCGCTTCACCCCAGGCTATACTCTTGCGGGCTTTCAGCCCTGACCCCGCAGCGGCCAGTTCGCATCCGCGTTCATCTGCGGTTCTGGTTCACCTCACCGTCACGAAGTCGTTGTGGTTGAAGAGCACGAGCACGAGGTTCTCGGCGGCGCGGGCGAAGTTCTTCTCCGCGAGTTCGGCGCTCACCGGAGCCGGGCCGAAAAACTCCACGCAGGATTCGCGTTCGGCGTCGGTCGGGCGACGGGCGAGTATGCGTTGGAAGGCGAGTTCGACGAGGCGGGCTTCCGCTGAATCCAGCTCCCCTTTGTAGGAGACGACGTCAGGAGTCTCTGACTTCTGTTTGATCAGAGCCCCGTCACCTCGGCCCCTAGGGGATTGGGGGCGGGCGTCGTTGGCGGCGGTTTCCTTCACCAGCTTCGCGGCAAGGATGCGGGCCTGCTTCACGGCGAGTTCGCTGTTGCCGAGGGCGAGCGCCTGCTGGGGCATCACGCTGGGGCGGCGTTCGTAGCATTCGGTCACGGCCGGGCCGTCGAAGACCTGGAGGAACTCGGCCTGCTTCTCGGCGGCGTGACGCAGGTAGAGCGAGCGGCGCCGCGAGCTGAGCGCCTGCATCTGGTCCACCTCGGGGCCGCCCATGACCGGATCAAGCGTGCCGGCGGCGTGCAGCACGTTGTCGCGCACGGCTTCGGCTTCGAGCCGGCGGGAGTTCATGCGCCAGAGGAAGTGGTTGTCGGGATCGACCGAAGTCGGAGGTGCGAAGTCGGAAGTGGGAAGTGAGGCGGCAAGCTCGCCGCTGGTGGAAGCCATGCGGTAGGCGGCGCTGGTGACGATGAGGCGGTGCAGGTGGCGGAAGCTCCAGGGAGCAGATAGGGCTTTGAGTGGATGGTTGATAGCTGGGGATGCGCCATCGGGCCCATCCACCCTCAACTCACTTTGACCATCCATTACCTCCGGCCGCATGAACTCGGCGGCGAGCCAGTCGAGGAGCTGTGGATGGGTGGCGGGTCGGCCGTTGTGGCCGAAGTCGGCGGGTGTGGGCACGAGTCCGCGGCCGAAGTGGCGGAGCCAGACATGATTCACCGCCACGCGGGCGGTGAGCGGATTGCGGGGCCCGGTAAGCCACCGCGCAAACGCCAGCCGGCGACCGGTGCTGTTCGTGGGATAGGCCGTCGCGGTGCGCGGGGTGAAGGCGGCGTCCAGCGGCTTGGCGATGGCCTCGACCGTCTTGGCAAGCTGCTGCTCGGCCTCGGAAAGTTTCCTCTGCGCCTCGGCGAGTTTGTTCGTGGGCGCGGCGGCAAGGGCGGTCTGGGCCTGGTGCCGTTTCAGGGTCGCCTCGGCGACGGTGGCGGTGCGTTGGAGCAGGACGACGTTGGTTGCCGCCGAGGTAACGAGGCGGAGGGCAGGGGAATGGTCCGCCTCCGCACGTCGGCGGCTACCGGGCGGCGCCAGCCGTTCGGCTTCGACGACAGCCAGCAGGACGGCGCGCTTTTTTTCGGCGAGATCCAGCGCGAGATCGGCTTCGCGGAGTTGGGCTGGAGTCGAATTGGTTTCGCGCCGGGACTTGGCCCAGGCGGCCCTGGCTTCGGCGACGGACTGCTCACTTACGGCCAACGTGTCGCGGATCACAAAGTCCCGCTGGTCGGGGTTGCCGGCGAGCCAGGGAAGGGGCACGGCCTGGACCTCGAGCCTTCCGCCGAGCGAGAGCGGGACGCCGGGCTGGATGATCTCGTTGGTCAGCGGATGCCGTTCGTCCCCGCGCACGAGGACGAACGTCGGCGCGTTGGTCGCGTCGTAGGCGCGGGGCAGTCCGTTCCGGGTGAGGTCCAGTTCGCCGGGCACCCGGTCGGTGCGGACCTGGTGCGGCTCGAAGATCGCGCGCAGCCCGTAGTATTCGCGCTGGGAGATGGGATCCACCATGTGGTCGTGGCATTTCGCGCAACCCACCGTGACGCCGAGAAACGCCTGCGAGGTGTGCTTCACGGTATCCTCCAGCCACTGCTCGCGGGAGAGCATCTTGTAGTTGCGGACCAGAAAGCCGGTGGCGCGCAGGGCGTCGGGGTCCTCGGGGGCGACTTCGTCGGCCGCGAGCATCTCGGTGAGCATCCGGTCGTAGGGCTTGTCCGCGTTGAGCGACTCCACGATCCAGTCGCGCCAGCGCCAGATGTGGCGCTGCGAATCCCGGATCTGTCCGCCGTCGTTCCAACCGGCCCAGTCGCTGTAACGCCACACGTCCATCCAGTGCCGCGCCCAACGTTCGCCGTGCCGCGGGTCGTCCAGGAGGCGGTCGACCAGCCGTTCGTAGGCGTCCGGGGAAGGGTCATCGAGGAAGGCGCGCTGCTCGTCAGGCGTCGGGTTGAGACCGACCAGATCAATGTAGACCCGGCGCAGGAGCACTTCCTTCGGCGCTTCCGGACGCGGATTCAGCCCGTGGGCGTCACGTTCGACGGCGAGGAAGGCGTCGATGGGATTGCTGCTTTCTGATTTCTGAGTAGCGAGCGAGGGAACCGCCGGTCGCCTTACCGGTTCGAAAGGTTGCCAGCGGTAGCGGGTCAGGAACTTGGCGAACTCGGCTCGGCGTCCCGGCCCCCGGGCCAGTTCACTGGCGGAAGGATGGTCCGTGGCGTCGCCAGGATTGTGACCGGCCAGGAGTTCCGTCTCGTTCGGCACCCCGTCGCCATCGGCGTCCTCGTTGGCGACAGTGGTCAACCTCGGAACGAGATCCTTCGGCTTGCCGGCGGCGGTCAGCTCTTCGCCGAGCCGGCGCAGACGGTCGCCGAAAGGGTTGTGGGGGAACTCGCCGAGGCTCTCGGGGAACTTTTTTTCGCTCGGCAGGTGGCAGGTCGTGCAGCGCGCGAGCGGCTTCTCCAGGAAGCGGTCGAAGTGCTTTTCCAACGCCGCGCGGTTTGCCGGAGTCGCCCCGGCGTCGGCGGACGACAGCGCCCAGGCTCCGAGGATCAGCCAGCGTCCGAGTTGGCGAAGTTGCGTCGTCATCATGCGGGAAATCCGCCCGCAACCTGACGGAACTCTGACCGCCAACCAAGCCCGGAAGTGGGCGGCCTCCGCGGCCGGTTCACCGCCGGCAACGGCCGGGTGCCGGCACGGCGGGGCCGACCGGGCGGCGGGTCGGCCGCGGGCGGATGTTGCCCGTGAACACGCGCCATTCGCGCCCGTCGCGCTCGACAACGCGATACGCGGCTTCAATCGCCACGACCCGCACCTGAAAACCTTCGCCCACGCCGTCGGGCAACGGATAGCCGCCCGCCACAGCGTGCAGTTCCACGACATCGCCCACCTCGTATTCCGGATTCAGTTTCATCGCCGGCAAATTTACCCGGTCCCCCGGACAACGGCGGTCTGAGCGGCGGAATGGCGATTCGCCGGCGAGGTCGAAATCGATGGCTCGGTCACTGTCCTTGGGCCGGGTCCACGAGGCGGAAGAAGCGGCGGTCGCCGACCCATGCGGCCGGGAGGGTCCAGCCAAACGTGGGTTCGGACACCGCCTGATTGGCGAGTTCGGTCCAGAATGCCAGATCCGCGCTGGCTTCGAGGCGCAGCGGGTTATCGGGCACCGCCTCGACTGAGAACGAGAGGCTCCCGTCGGGATGAAGCACAGTGGATCCCGGCAGAATCTTCGGTGGCCGGTCGAGCGACAGGGTCAGCGTGAAGCGCCCGGAACTGCCGCCGTAAAGGCCGCCATCCAGCGCGATTTGGTAGCCGGTGCCGGCGACCGCTTCAAAGGTCACCAGGCTGGAACGGTTTTCGAAACCGGGACCGCGGTTGTCGTTGGCGGCGACGCGGGTGAGCGCGTTCAGTTCGGAGCCGGTGAACACGACGAGGCGTGTGTCGAACGTGCTGTCGGCGGTCGCGATACGGACACGTCCGTTGGTAGGCGCGGTCCAGGTCCACCAGACGGTGTAGCCGGCGGGCGGTTCGAGCGGTTCCCCAAGGCTGTTGACGAAGTTCAGCGGGGGTTCACCGGCCGGATACTCCGGGGTGGCATTGATGTTGGCGGCGGTCACGCGGGTGAAGAAACCCGACAGCGGAGCCCGGTTGGCAAAGTTGTCATTCGCCGGCGGGTCGCCGGGAAAGATGCCCAGTTGGATGTCGCCGGTCTGTGAGTAATATCCGTCCACGGCGATGGCGTAGCGCGTGCCGGCGTTCGCTTGGAAGGTGACCTGGCTGGTGAAGGCGCCCGGTTGGTCGGAAACGTTGTCGTTGCTCTTCACCTCCGTCAGCGCGTCGATGCTCTCACCGGTGAAGACGCCGAGCAGCGTGTTGAAGCTGCTGCCCGAGGTGCTGACTGCGACGAAGCCGTTCGTCGGCGAGGTCCATGACCACCACACGGACTGGCCCGCCGGCACGCTGGCGTGCGCGGTGTCGTCGCGGGTTTCGGGCGTGGCATTGCGGCTTGAACCGGTGGCGGTGACGGGAAAGCCGGTGAGGACAATGCGGTCCGCGAAGTCATCGTTCGGCGGCCCGGAGAAGGTGACGTTCAGGACCGCTTCGCCGGTGGCGCCGGCGTTGCCGTCGACCGCGATCCGGTAGGTGGTGCCCGCAGTGACGGGAAACCGGACGCGGCTGGTCGTGGTGTCGGGCGCGTTGTCGTTGCTGGCGACCGGGGCGAGGTCCGTGAGTGCGGTTCCGGTATAGACGGCGAGCAGCGTATCGAAGCGGCTGCCAAGCGTGTCGATCTGCACGCGCCCATTGGTCGGCGCCGTCCAGTTCCACCAGACCGAGGCGGCGCCCTTCTTGCCGGCGTGGAATGGTTCACCGAGTTCCTTGGAGGCGCCAAAGGTGTTAACAATCACCGAGGCGCGGGGCGAGTTCAGCGCGGGTGCCTGTGCGAAACCGTCGTTTGCGGGCGCGGCAGACGCGGCTCCAAGATGCGTGAGGAACGCATCAGTGATGCCGCCGGCGAACGTCGGTTGGGTGGCGTCAGGTGTGGTCGGAAAATAGGGCGGCAGCGTGGGCCGGTTGGCTTCGCCGGTGATCCAGGCTCCTCCCTGACCGTCGGACGCCAGACCGGTGCCGTAATCTTCCATCTGGCCGCCGAACAGCGAGAGCCAGAGCAGGTGCGAACCGTCCGCCGCGAGTTTGGCCGCGAACGCGTTGGCATTGCCCGGCGCGGTGGCCGCGGCGGCGGGCCAATCGCTGGCGCCGGTGAAGCCGCTGATGAGGATGTTGCCCGCCGGATCCAGCGCCAGGCCGCCGCCTTCGGTGACGAGCGAAGTGCCGTCGATGAACTGGTCGCCCACGGTGTAGCCGCCCGCATAGATCGACGAACCGGCGTATTCGGCGCTTGGGGATCCGACGTAGGTGCAGAAGGTCAGCGCGTCCAGGTTCGGCGAAAACTTCGCCACGAACAGGTCCTGCGCGCCGCGGTAGGCGCCTTGGTAAACGCCGGCGGTAACCGGCAGGTTCGCGGATTCGGTGTAGCCCATGATGACCGGGGCTCCGCTGGCATCCAGCGCGACCTGGGCTGCGGCATCGACCCCGTCGCCGGAAAGGAACGCCAGCGTTTCGAGCGCGCTGCCATTCGCGTTCAGCCGGGCGACGTAGGCGTTCGGCGTCGTGGTGGCGGAGCTGCCAAAGCGGTGGGGAGCGGCGAACGACGCGAAGTTCGTGGAAGCACTTCTTCCGACCAGCCAGACGCGGCGGTTCGCATCGAGCTTCAGGGCCGCGCCGGTCTCCGAGCGGGCGCCACCGACGTAGGTCGCGTAGTCCAGGGATTTCCCATCCGGCGCGAGCTTGGCCACGAAGGCGTCGTAGTTGCCCCCGAGGCTGGTCTGCGCCGCGCCCGCGGTGGCCGGGAAATTGGTCGAACTGGTCCAGCCGGCGACGTAGGCCGCGCCGTCGGCATCCACCGCGAGGCTCCGGCCGAGTTCAAGATCCGAGCCGCCGAGGTAACTGCCGTAAACCACTTCGGTGCCAGCCGGACTGAGCTTCAGCACGAAGGCGTCGAACGCCCCGCCAAAATTCGCCTGGGCCGAACTCGAGCCGGGCAGCGCCCCACCCGTCTCCCCGGTCAGATAGATGCCGCCGGCGGAATCCACCGCCACCGCCCGGGCCGAAATGCCCCCGATGAATGTGGACTGAAGCACCGTGCGGCCGTCGGCACTGAACTTCGTGACAAAGCTTCCGTAGCCGTTGGTCTGGGTTCCGATGACGGCGGTGTGTGGGAAGTTCAACGAGCTGGTCTGTCCCAACAGATAGACCGTTCCGTCGGTGCCGGTCGTGACCGCGATCCCAGAATCCGTCACGTAGTCGGGACCGCTGCCGCCGAGCAGGGTGGAGTGCAGGATCGCCGGCGTGGGAGCCGTCTGCGCCGAGGCGGCGAGCGCCAGCGACGAGACCAGCGGGATCAGGAAACGCGGATTCATGGGCGGGTGGTTACGGTTCCGCCCAGAGCGCCATGACCGCCTTGGGCCGGCAACTGGAAAGGTGAACCATCTAAGCCGGAACGATGCATTTGAACGGGGCGCGGACGGTCACGTCCGCTCGAACCGCCGGAGTGGGGACCCGGTTTCCGACGGGCCGCAGGCTTCACCCTTCGGTGCGGGAAATTGCCCCGGCCCAGGGGTGCTGCCCGGCCTGCGGAAGCTGCCCGCGGACGCAGACCGTCCGTGCTCCTTCGGCATCGTTCCGGCTAGGCGACAGCCGGACCGGCGAACTGGATTCACTCATTCCGGCCGTTTCACTTTCCGGCGATCCGGTTACCGTCCCGACGTGGCGAGCAAGTTTTACGTCGAGGGCGCGGCGAGGGCGGCCAAGGTCGAGGACCTGTTCGCCGCGATTGCGCCCCGCTACGACCTCATCAACGACCTCCAAAGCTTCGGGTTGCACCGCCTCTGGAAACGCCGGCTACTCCGGCTCGCCGCCGTTCAGCCCGGGGACAGGGCCCTCGACGTCTGCTGCGGCACCGGCGACGTGACGTTCGCCCTCGCCGCCGCCGGCGCGGAGGCGACGGGCTTCGACTTCAGCGAACCCATGCTGGCCGTCGCCCGGAAGCGCGGCGAAAGGACGCCCGTCCCCGGTGAGCGGCGCCCGCTGTTCCAGCAGGGCGATGCGCTGAATCTGCCTTTCCCGGACGCCAGCTTTGAGGTGGTGACGATCAGCTACGGCCTGCGCAACCTGGCCGACTTTGACCGCGGTGTGCGGGAACTGACCCGCGTCCTTCGTCCGGACGGACGTCTCCTTGTGCTCGACTTCGGCAAGCCGGATAACGCGGCCTGGCGCTGGGGATACTTCCAATACCTGCGCTGGCTGGTGCCCCTCTTTGGCCGGCTCTTCTGCGGTGACGGCGATACGCACGCCTACATCCTCGACTCGTTGCAAAAGTATCCGGCCCAGCGTGGCGTGGAGGCGAAATTGCGGGAACTGGGCTGTCAGGACACCCGCGTCATCAACCTGCTGGGCGGCGTGATGGGCATTAACTACGGCCGCCGTGGCGCCCATTGAAGGGGAGGAAACGGAATCGCCCTGAAACTGCTCCGCCGCTCCCGCTGGGCGGATCCAAGTCCCTCGCCAACCGCCGAAGTCACGGGGCGAAACCACGTTGAGCCGAGTTTGCCGGAGTTTTTTTCTTGCGGAAACAGCGCAAAGTTTGCTACCCCTTTTTTACCGGGTAACGCAAGCAGCTTAGAACTCTTCAATAGGACAATGAAAATGATGAAATCCCCCCTCTTTTGTGCAATTGCCGCCGCTGCGGCGTTTTCGGCCTCGGCCGCAGTCGTGAGTTTCACTTGGAACGGAACCGGGACCGCCGGTGCTTACTCCGTCACTGGCCAATTCGACATTGGGGCCGCTACTGGCGCGATTACTGATGCGAACATCGTCTATGGTGCCGGGACCTTCTGGTCGGCGACCGGGACTGGCACTGGGCTCCCGTTTAGCAATGTTCAACTTGATAACACTTCTTCTGGAATCGAGTTTAATACCGCGAGCCTCGGTGCCGGTATTACCAGCGCCAATCTATCGCTCGGCGACGCTAACGGCTTCTCCTTGACCGGAGCGCCCGGAGGCGCAGCGTTTGATTTCGGCGACAATAGTGGACCTTTCAATGACACGGGTGGTGACAATAACTTGGCCCTAGTGCCGGAGCCCGAAATGATGGCCGCAGTTGCAGGCGCGGGTTTGGTAGCATTTGGAATGGCCCGGCGGAAGCTCGCCAAAGCCTGATTCAACGCACCTGTTTTCGCAAGGCTGCCTTCCGGGCAGCCTTTTTGCGTATTGGGTGAACCGTTAAGGCTGAATTGAGGTGCCAGATCCAAGGGTGGATTGAGCTTGATCGCAGGCCGGGCGAATAGGGTTCACGCCTTTTTGTCTGCCACTCAGGTCAAGCCACCTCGGGCTAGAGCGGAATCCAAGTCCCGCGTTCGGCGGAAAGGACCGCCGCGTCCATTACCCGTTGGGCTCTGGCGCCGTCGTGAAAGGTGATGGCGCAGGGGCGCTGCTCGCGGATGGCGTTGATGAACTCGATCGCCTGGTCGTAGCGGAAACTGATCAGGGGATCACCCACACCGGGATCCCTCCGGCTGCCCGGCCAGACCCAGAATTCGCGGGGAACTGACAGCGGTTTCAAACCCGGCCCGCCGAGCTGGCCGTGCTGGAGTTCGTTCCACTTGCCCGTCGTGAACTGGAAGGTGGCGGCGCTGCCGTTGATCTCCACGTAGTCCAGGCTGCGCCACGACTCGTTGTGGCCGCTGGCGAGTTTGGAGCTTTCCAGCACCCCGGTGGTGCCGTTCTGGAACTCGGCGAGGATGCCCACCCAGTCGTCCGTGTCGTTGGGCGCGCCGTCGCGCAGCGGGGTGTGGTTTTTCAGGTTGGCGACCAGCCGTTTCATCGGTCCGACCAGGTGGTGGGCGAAGTTGATCCGGTGGCTGAGCATGTCCCCGATCTCACCGGTGCCGGCGAGCTTCTTCACCTGCCGCCAGCCAAGGTTGCGGGTGCCCCAATCCTGGAGGCGCAGGCAGCGGTAATGGTAGGGCTGGCCCAGCTCGCCCTGAGTGATCAGGTGCTTGAGGTAGCGCATCGCCGGCACGAACTGATAGGTAAACGCCGTCATGTGGCGCACGTTGGCCTTGTCGGCCTCGTCGGCCATGCGTTGGGCGTCGTCTGCATTCAGGGCCAGCGGCTTTTCACAGAGGATGTGTTTGCCGTGCCGGGCGGCGGTGATCGCGATGTCCGGATGCAGAAAATTTGGCGTGGCGATGATGACGGCGTGAACATCGGTTCGGGTGACGATTTCCTCCCATTTCGTGGAGGTCACCGGGGCGCAGGTCTGCTGGCGGGCAGCCTCCAGCGTGGCCGGATTGGAGTCACAGAGGGCGTGGATCTTGACGTCGGCGCACAGGGCGAGGCCCGGCAGATGGTTTTGCAGGCTGATGCCGCCCGTGCCGATGATGGCGAGGTTGAGAGTGCTCATGGAAAACGCGGTGCCGAATCATCGGCGGACGCCACGGGAGTGAGGCGGGCCGGGATGCGAAGCGGGTTGAGCCTTCCGGAATTGAACGGACGAGACAAGCATTGGGAGCAGGCTTACCGCTTTGCCGGGAAGAGTTCCGCGCTACCCTCCCGCCCATGAAGGAAGCCTACATCGCCGCCAAAGAACGTTGGGCCATGAAAATGTCCGGGCTGGCCAAGCCAACGGTGCGTTCCGAGAACCGTCTCCCGCCGGGACAGCGCCAGGTGCACAACTTCCCGGTGCTTGACCTGGGCGAGAAGCCAGCCGTGGCGGCTGACCAATGGCAGCTCAAGATTGGCGGTCACGTCGAAAACCCCGTCACGCTGCGATGGACTGATTTCATGGTCCTGCCGCAGTTCAAGGACGTAAGCGACTTCCACTGCGTGACGACCTGGAGCCAGTTCGACATGGCGTGGGAAGGGGTTTCGTTCTTCACGCTCGTGGACTTGGTGAAACCCAAGGCCAGCGCCACGCACGTCTTCTTCAAGAGCTACGACGGCTATTCCACGAACAACCCGCTCGACGTGCTGATGGACGATGACGTGCTGATCGCTCACTCGTGGAACGGCCAACCCTTGCCCGTTGAACACGGCGGCCCGGCGCGGGTGATCGTGCCCAAGAAATACGCGTGGAAAGGCGCGAAATGGATCCGTGAGATCACGTTTCTCGATCGCGACATCCTTGGTTTCTGGGAAGTCCGCGGCTACTCGAACACGGCCGATCCGTGGACCGACGACCGGTTCAGTTGAGCCGGTCGGCTAGAAGGTGAGGAGGTCGATCAGTTCCTCCCCTTTGGGCAGGAGCGTCCACAACTGTCCCCGCTTGAACACCAGTTTGCCGCACGGCTTCGCCTGCCATTCGGCCGGGTTCACGTCGAGCAGGCGGGCTTTGGCTGTGCCTTTCAGCTCCGAGGCCGCCCGGGGGGTGATGCGCGCCGGCAAGCCGTTGAACGTCAGGCTGAGTTCGTAGCCGGCCACGCCTTCTCGCTCGGCCACGGGGTTCCGTTTGAGCAAGGGGGCATACCGCCGGACCCAGGGAAACGCGGTGCCTCGCACCAGAACCCGGCACAGCTCCGGCTGCTCCTGAATGAAACGAACCAGGCTGAAATTGGCGCCGAGGCGGGCCTGTTCGCGAAGGATCGCCGCGGGATCCAGGCCGAGCAGATTCCGGCCGTTGAAGTTGCCATGATCGTTGCGCATGCCCTTCAACGTGGCCTTATGCCATGCGGCGTAACGCTCGCTAACGACCAGGTCGATCTCGAAATGCACGTGAGCGCGGTCCTTCGTGATCGGCTGCCGTGTATTCGCCGTCCGCCCCATGGTGGCGAGTCGCTGCCCCGCCCGGACCGATTTGCCGATCCGGATTTCGGGCTCAAATGAAGCGAGGTGCGCGTAGAGCGTGTAGACTTCCAGGCCGTCAATCTGATGACGGAGGACCACGTATTTGCCATAATTGGACAGGCTGGGCTTGGCGTTGAGATACGCCACCGTGCCATCGGCGCTGGCCAGCACGGGGTCGGTCGGTTCACCCCGGCGGTCGCGCTGCAGGCAGCGGATGTCCACGCCTTCATGAAACTGCCGCCCGTCGGAACGGACACATCCGAATTGGCCACTGGTCCAAGGTTTGCCGGCGGTGCCCTGGAAAAAGGCTTCGTCGCGGGCGTTTTCGAGGACCGCGCGGTTGGCGGTCGGCAATTGAAATGCTTGGCCCAAACCGCGGGCGGTCCAAAGCAGCAACGTGCCCAAGAGCACCCCAAGAGCGCGCCTCATTGCCCGGTTTGCTTGAATGAATTGATGGCGTCGGCTGCCCCCGAGGGTTTTTCCGACTTGGCCTTGGCCGCTTCCTTTTTCTTCTGCTTCTCGGTCTGCGCCGGTTTCGTTGCGGCGTCCTTGGTCTTCTTTGGTTTGGGCTGGTTCTCCAGCTTGATGGCCACGTTGTTCAGACCGCGCACGAAGCGGTCGGCCTCCTCCTTGTCGCAGTCCGGAGTGAAGACGATCACGCCATCGCGCAGGGCCCGGCGCATCACCGGCCCGCCGAGCCACCGCTGCACCGTTGCCTCCTTGCCGGTGGTCCATTGACCAAAGATCACGAGCTTCAGCCCGGCGCGGGATACGGAGGCTCCTTCCAGGGTCATCCGGCCGTGCTGCGTCATCTCAATCCGGATGGCGAAGCCGCCGAGCGCCTTCACGACGTCGGCCCGGGCCACGTCGCGTTCGTCGGCGAAGGGTTCCTTGTCGATGGCGATCTCCATGGGGTTGCTGCGCGGCAGCGAAACCTTGGTTCCCACCATGGATTCATCGCGCAGTTCGGTGAAGAGGCGGACGATGGAAACATCCTTCTCCGCCTCCTTCGCCTGCTTGGCCTCGGGAGTGGTGGCGCAGCCGGCGAGTAGGAACAGCAGCACGGCGCCTTGGAAAAAGGTGTTGAAGGGGCGCGGGCTTGCGCCCACTTTCCCCCGGAAATTAAAGGTCATCGTTCGCACAACGGAAAATAGCTATGGGCAAACAGCACAACAAAGTCGAGAAACGCCGTCGCCGCACTTCGTATTTGAAGCGCAAAAAGCAAACCGCCAAAACGGCCAAGAAAGGCTGACGAGCTTTTTCGGCACAGCAGCGCCACCCGGTCCGGGTGGCGTTTTGCTTTCCGACACCGGTGCCGGAATGCCGCTCAAACAAACTTCCCAGCTTTCTTCTCACCATGATTCTCTGTGGCATCGGCGATGAGGCCGGCAATTCCCTGGGCTCCCAGATCGAGGCGACGCGGCAGCTCGGGTGGAAACATCTCGAGCTGCGCAATGTCCGGGTCGGGGCCTTCCCCAAGGCCAACCTGCATGAGATTCCGGATCCGGCGTTTGAGCTCGTGGTGGAGGAACTCGGTCGGTCGGGCATCGGCGTGCATTGCTTCGGTTCCACGATCCTTAACTGGTCCAAGAAGGTCACCGATCCCTTTGAACCCACGCTCGCCGAAGTGGGCCGGGCGATTCCGCGCATGCAGCGGCTGGGCACGAAGTTCGTCCGCATCATGAGCTGCAAGCCGGGCGACGACGAGGACCGTATTCCCGCCGAAGTGATCCGCCGAGTCGGCGAAGTCACCCGGCGGTTCCTCGATGCCGGCCTGCAACCGGTTCACGAAAACTGCATGAACTACGGCGGCATGAGCTGGCGCCACGCGCTCGAACTGCTCGAAGCCGTGCCGGGATTAAAATGGGTCTTCGACACCGCGAATCCCGTGTTCAACCCGGATCGTTCGCAACCCAAGCCGTGGGCCCGGCAGGATCCGTGGGAATTCTGGACGCAGGTCCGCGACGCCGTGGTGCACATCCACGTGAAGGATGCGTGCTGGAACCCAGCGAAGAACGACGCCGACTATGTCTGGCCTGGGGACGGTGATGGCGCCGTCCGTCCGATCCTGAAAGATGCGCTCAGCCGCGGCTACGACGGCGGGATTAGCATCGAGCCCCACATGGTGGCGGTGTTTCACGATGCCAACGCCGAGGCCCGGGACGACGCGTTGCGCGCCAACTTCGTGGAGTATGGCTCACGGCTGGAGCGGTTGATCGCCGGTCTGTGATTCGACGGCAGGAAGCCGGATCGTGAACGTGGTTTCCACGCCGACCGTGCTGGACACCGAGACTGTGCCGCCGTGTCCGAGCACGATCGCCTTCACGATGGCGAGCCCCAGGCCCGCGCCACCTTGCGAACGGGCTGCATCCGCGCGGTAGAAACGGTCGAAGAGCTGAGGCAGATGATCTTCCGCGATGCCGATGCCGGTGTCGGCGACTTCCACGATGGCAAAGCCGTCCTCCTGCCGGACGGTGACGCGAATCTCCCCCGCGGGGCGGTTGTAGTGAATGGCGTTCGCCAGCAGGTTGGTGATCGCCTGCGCGATCCTGCCCGCGTCGCCCTGCACCTCGGCGGCGGCCAGCGCCTGGTGCACCGCGATCTGGTGCTCCTCGGCCAGCGGCCGGAGCAGTGCGATGCAGTCGCCCGCCACCGTGTCGAGCCGGACGGTTTCCGCCTTCAACACTTCCCGGCCGGCGTCGAGCCGGGCCAGTTCCAGCAATGATTCAATGAGCCGGCGCATGCGTTGCGCCGCCCGCTGGCAGGCGGCGAGCGTGTCCCGATACTCGGCCGCGGGCCGCTCGCGGGCGAGCGCCAGCTGTGTCTGGCTCAGGATCACGCTGACCGGCGTGCGCAGCTCATGCGACGCGTCGGCGGTGAACTGCTGCTGTCGCACGAAGGCGGCGTCGAGCCGGGCAAAGGTGTCGTTCAACACCGTGGCGAGTTCGCCCAGCTCGTTGTCCATCTTGTCGGCCTCAATCCGTTCGGAAAGCCGGCCCACGGCGATGCGACCGGCCGTGGCGCTGATGGTCTGAATGGGCTGAATCGCCCGCCCGACCAACCACCAGCCGCCGGCCAAACCCAGCGCCAGCACGGCGCCGCCGGCGACAAAGAGCCAGCCCGCGAAGGCGCGCAGGCCCGCCACCTCCGGGGCGAAGGAGCGGCCGACCAGGAGGCATTCGCCGGGCGGCGTCATCGAGTAGGCTTCGCGCCACTCGCCGCGTTTTCGGCGGACTTCGGGAACCCGTTCCCGGTTTTCCTCCGGACATTCGAGGCCCGGAGGGGCGTTGGTTGAGCGCACGAGCACCCGGCCATCGCGGTCCCACGCGACGAAATAGATCCCGTCGCCCAGCAGTGTCCCGGAGAAGAGCTCCTGCAGGGCCTCGGCCGGCGGAAGCCCGCGCTCGCCGGGGCGGCCGGGTGGTGGCCGTTGGGGACGTCCGCCGCGTCCCCCGGGCCCTTCACGCAGGAGCCGGAGCATGCCCCGGAGGTGTTCGCTGAGTTCCTGGTCGACGAGCCGGATGCGTTCGGCGCGTTGAAGCTGGTAGGCCGTCACCCCGAAGCCGACGAGCACGCCGACCAGCAGGACTCCGTGCCAGACCTGCAGCCGCCAGCGAAGGGATTTGAAGATCATGGCGGGTCAGCGTTCGATGGAGTAGCCGTGGCCCCGGCGGGTCGTGATGAGATCCGCGCCGAGCTTTTTGCGAAGATTCGACACGTGCACGTCGAGCAGGTTGGACAGGGACTCGTCGTCCTCGTCGAACAGGTGCTCGTAGAGCATCGTGCGGGTGACCACCTCGCCACGGTGCCGGGCGAGGAATTCCAGCAGGATGTATTCGCGGGCCGTGAGGGCCACGGCGGTGGCCTGGCGGGTCACGATGCGCGCCGCCGTGTCGACCCGCACTTCACCCACCTCGATGACGGCGGAAGCCTGCCCCACGCTGCGGCGGATCAGGGCGCGCAACCGGGCGAACAGTTCCGGCAGGTCGAAGGGTTTGACCACGTAGTCGTCCGCCCCGGTGTCGAGGCCGCGCACGCGGTCCGACGAGGTGTCGCGGGCAGTCAGCAGCAGGACCGGGGTGCGCTTGGTGGTCCGGAGCTTGGCCAGGACGCCCCAGCCGTCGAGACGTGGAAGCATCAGGTCGAGCACCAGGGCGTCGTAGTCCCAGGTTTGCGCCTTGTAGAGCCCCTCCTCGCCATCGGCCGCGGTGTCGACGGCATATCCTTCCTCGCGCAGCGCCTGGGCGAGGCTGGCGAGCAGGTCCGGTTCATCTTCAACGACGAGGATTCGCATCGCGACGGTGTTGGTGGACAGCGTGGCCGATCCCCAATTTGGACGCTATGCCGAACGCTGCGGCCGGGGAGCGTGGAGCGGGCAACCTTTACGCCGGATGAAGGCGGCAGATTCGGCGGAGCGGCGTGGATTCGCGTCCCTGCCGGGCCCCTGACGAATCGGGTCGGGGCTTCACGATCGGTTAAGGTTCGGCGGCGTAGTCTGCGGGCGTATGAAGAGCTCAACCTTCCGCTTCGACTGTTCCGTGATCCGCGCGATGACGCGGATCGCGATGCTCACCACCGTGGCCGTTGCCAGTGCCCAGGCCGATCCCCGGCTGGATTCCTGGCTGACGGACTTCTCCGGGCGCTATGCCCGGCTCTACACCAGCGCCGCCAGCCAAAGCGCCGGCAATTCCGCGACCACCTGGAGCAACGGCTCCCAGACCCAGTCGCTGCCCGCCTATTCTGGAGTGCAGGAGATCTACTCCTCCGCCGACTGGGTTTACCTGCGCACCACCGGGTTGGGCAGCCATGTCATGGGTCCCTGGCCCGCCAACTTCCCCAACCTGCCAGCCAACCAGCACAGCTTCTACCGGATCCCGCGCCACCCGACCTCGCCCGCCTCCAAGACTCTGACCGGGCTTGGCTCCATCGGCTACTTCGTCGACGGCGTGGCGATGTTCGATTCGCGTGACGGCTTTGTCTGGACCGGTTCGGCCGAAGCGGGCATGGGCACCGGCTACTGGAACCGCGAAGCCTACGTGAACGAAGGTGCGACCTTTGATCCGGCTTTCGCGCATCAGGAGAACAGCGGAACCTACCACTACCATGCGAACCCCATCGCGCTGCGGTATCTGCTGGGGGATCATGTGGACTACAATTCGGTGACGAAGACCTACTCCGAGTCCACGGCGCCGGTGACGCGCCATTCGCCGATTCTGGGTTGGGTGCGCGACGGCTATCCGGTTTACGGGCCCTACGGGTATTCGGTGGCGAACGATCCCGCCAGCGGAGTGCGGCGGATGCTCCCGGGCTTCCAGCTTCGCACTGGGCAGCGCGGCACCGACAACCTGACGACGTCGGGGCGCACCACGATTCCGGCCTGGGCGACGCGCCTCTACGGCGTGGGCGCCAGCCAGAGCGGACCGGCGGTTTCGACCACCTATCCGCTGGGGCGCTACATGGAGGACAACGCCTATCTCGGAGACGTCGGGCTGAAGCGGGGAACGGACTTCGATCTGGACGAGTTCAACGGGCGATTCTGTGTCACGCCGGAATTCCCAGACGGAACCTACGCGTATTTCGTCAGCATTGCGGCCGACGGCACGCCGGTCTTCCCCTACAACATCGGACGGGCGTTCTACGGCAATCCCACCGGGGCGGCGGTGACGGCGCTCGCGGAAACGGTCACGACCAATTTTGTGGGTGGCGCGAATTCCCCGCTCGTCCTCGGCACGCCGGCAGCCGGCAATGGTGAAGTCACGTTGGTCTGGAGTGCGGTCGAAGGCGGGACCTATCAGGTCGAATCTGCTGCGGACTTCACCGCGTGGAAGACGAACGCCACCGGCATCGCCGCCGCGGGTAACCTTGGCAGCATCGTTACGGCGGCTGCGGAGAACTTCGATTTCTTCCGCGTGACCCAGACCGCCCTGGCCGACCATGACTCCGTGACCAACAGCGCCACCAACGGGGGCGGACCCGGGGGCGGCGGCGGTGGAACCGCCCTGGCCGGGGTGGCGCCCAGTTCGGGCAGCCGTGGTTCGACCGTCACGCTGTCCCTGACGCTGGGCGGCATGACCCCGCCGGCGGGAATCAACCCCTCCTCGGCGGCGTTAGGCACCATTGCCGGCAGCAACCTCTTGCGGAGTGGCGCCACCGTGAAGGCGCGGTTCGTCATTCCTGCGAACGTCACGCCGGGCCCCGTGACGGTGAGCGTGGTGTTCCCGGGACCGCCGGGCATGGGCGACGTGACGTTCTCGCTCGCGAACGGCTTCACGATTCTCTGAGCCGACCGGACTCGATCAGAAGGCAACAGCCACTTCCACGGCTTCACCCCGCAATCGCTCATGAAGACTCAGTCCTGGTCCGCGAAAGCCCGAACCGGTGCGATCCGGTGCCTGGTCTTGGGGTGCATCCTGCTCGCGGGCCGGGCCGCGTCGCTGGAGGTCACCGTGGACCATCGCTGGAACCAGGCGCCGCTCCGCCTCGGCGAAGCCTCCCTGACCAATGCCGCCGGCAACGCGCTTTCCGTGACGCGGCTCGATTACCTGCTGTCGGACTTCGTGCTGGTGTCGGCCAGGGGCGGCGCGGTTTCGCTGACAAACCAGTTCGCCTACGTGAGCGCCGGCGGCAGCCGAATCCGCTTTGCCCTCACCAACGTGCCGGCCGGCAACTTTGCCGCCGTGCGTTTCCGGGTCGGCCTGACGCCCGAATGGAACCACCGCGATCCGGCGACCTTCCCGGCGGAGCATCCGTTGAACCCCACCGTCAACGGCCTCCACTGGGGTTGGCAGGGCGGATACGTTTTCCTCGCGCTCGAGGGCGACTGGCTCCGCTCGGACGGGCGGTCGGGCGGCTATTCCCATCACCTCGCGACCGACGCGATTGTATTGCCGATCTCGCTTCCGGTCGCGTTTGAGTCCAGGCGCGACTGTGAACTTCGACTCACGTTCGACGTCGCGAAAATATTTTCCGGAACCAGCGACATCACGCTCAGCGACACCACGTCGTCCACCCACTCGCGATCCAACGATCCGCTGGCCGGCAAGTTGCGGGACAACCTGGTGCGTGCGTTCCAGGCTGAGGTGGACGACGTCAGCGGTCTTCGGCCCGATTCCTCGAACCCGGTCCGGCCGATCGAAGTCGCTCGGGACGCGAAGCCCTTTCGGCTCGCCATCTCGGCCGCCTTTCCGCGCCCCGCGTTGCCCCGGGACAATCCGCTGACCGAGGAAGGCGTCGAACTCGGCCGGAAACTCTTCCATGACGCCCAGCTTTCAGTGAACGGCCGGCAGTCCTGCGCCTCCTGCCATCAAGCGGATGCCGCCTTCACGGACTCCGGCAAGCGCTTCAGCTCGGGCGCGGAGGGCGGGCTCGGAACCCGCAATGTCATGACACTCGCCAACCTGGCCTGGCAGAGCTCGTTCTTCTGGGACGGCCGTGCCGGCACGCTGCGGGAACAGGTGCTCCAGCCGATCGTGAACCCGGTCGAGATGCACGAGTCGCTGACCAACGTGGTCGCCAAACTCGCCGGGTCCACCTACCCGCCGCTCTTTGCGCGGGCCTTCGGTTCCGCCGAGATCACGGCGGACCGGTTGGCCCGGGCGCTGGAGCAGTTCCTCCTGACGCTCACCTCACACCGATCCAAGTTTGACCGGGTGCTGCTCGGGCAGGAGAAGCTGACCACCGAGGAGCAACGGGGCTTCGAGCTGTTCCACACCGAATACGATCCGCGCCACGAACAGTTCGGGGCCGACTGCTTCCACTGCCACGGCGGACCGCTGTTCAGCGACTTCGCCTTTCACAACAACGGGCTCGATGCCGAGGGAACGGCGAAGGATCTGGGACGCTTTCTCGTCACGACGAACCGCGCCGACCGGGCGAAGTTCAAGACGCCGTCGCTGCGCAACGTCGCGGTCACCGCGCCCTACATGCACGATGGACGGTTCGCGACGCTGGAGGAGGCGGTCGCACACTACTGCACCGGTGTGCAGGGAAGCCCGACGCTGGATCCCAATCTGGCAAAACCTCCCGATGGTGGCATCGCCCTGGACGCCGCGGATCAATCGGCGCTCGTCGCCTTCCTGCGCACGCTGACGGATTCCAATCCCGCCGCGCCCTGATGCTGGCGGACTACAGCGCGCTTGCGCTCAAGCGCCGTGCCCCGGCAGCTTCCGTTGATGCCGACTTGCGGCGAACTCGAAACCATCTCCGCCGAACTGGGCCTGAACACGGCCCGGCGGCACATCCTGCTGTGCGCCGAGCCGTCCAAGCCCAAGTGCTGCGACGCCGCCGCGAGCTTGGATTCTTGGGAGTTCCTCAAGCGCCGGCTCAAGGAACTGGGCCTCGTCGGCCCGCAGGCCACCGTGGCCCGCACCAAGGCCAACTGCCTCCAGGTCTGCGCCCGCGGCCCCATCGCGGTGGTCTATCCCGAGGGCGTTTGGTATCACTCGTGCACGCCCGAGGTGCTCGAGCGTATCATTCAGCAACATCTCATCCATGGCCGCCCCGTCACCGAATTCGCCTTCGCCCGGAACCCGCTCTGCCGAAGCGTCGCGTGACGGTGACCAACTCGACTTCTTCCGCACGCTGTGGTCGCCCATCGTGCGCGTGTTCCGCCCGGCCAAGCCCACCAGCGATGCCGTGGCCGTGGACGAAATGGCGCTGCCCCCCGGCACCACCTCGGTGACCTACCAGCGGCATCCCCGCGCCAAACGCTACCGGCTGGCCTTCCGGCGCGACGGCACCGCCCGCTGCACCATTCCGCGCCGGGGCACGCTGGCCGAAGCCCGCCGCTTCGTGGCCGAAAACGAAACCTGGCTCATCGAACGGCTCCAGCGCCACCTCACCACGTCGGGCGGCCCCAAGGAACTGCGCCCCGGCGGCACCGTGTGGCTGGGCGGCGGCGAAGTGGCGGTGGAAGTGGTCGAAGACGACGAACGCACGAAACTGCGCGTCGGCCCGGTGGAATTCGCCGTGAAACAGACCGATGGCGACCTGCGTCCGGTGGTCGAGACGGCACTGCGGAAGTTCGCGACGAAGAGCCTGCCCGCACGCGTGGCCGAACTCGCGGAACCGGCGGGTTACGCCAGCGGCGTCCGGCGCGTGAGCGTGCGCAACCAGCGGACCCGCTGGGGCAGTTGCTCGCGCCGCGGCCTCATCTCGCTCAACTGGCGGCTGATCCAGACGCCGGATTTCGTGCGCGACTACGTGATCCTGCACGAGCTCGCCCACCTCAAGCACATGAACCACTCACCCCGCTTCTGGGCCGAAGTTGCCCGCATCTGCCCCGGCTACGAGACGGCCGAGGAATGGCTGAAGCGCAGCGGGAAGCTGGTGCTGTGAGAGCCAAAGTCCCGCCGCGCGGGGCTGGTAAAGCGGAGCACCACTGCCGACGTCATGGCGCTGGGGTGGCGGCCCCAGCCCTTACCATTCCGAGAGCGCGCAGGTCGGTGCGGCGCACTTGTTCGGATCTGGAGTCATGTCGCTGGCAAGATCATGGAGCAGACAAAACCGACCAGCGCGCTAACGAGGCAAATCGAAGCCAAGCGAGGTGCACCAGTCCGTAGCAACCACCCCAAGACAAACAGGCCCACCAAGGAAAACATACCGGTAATCTCTGCTGCATCGCTGAAAGGAGAGAGTCGCCGCCGATCGACTGACCAGATCACCACAATCGAGGTTACCAACAACGCCTCGAACAACCCAACCAGCACGGTGAAGAGCGCACGATGCGACGCAATGACCTCGGGCTTCATGGAGCCGAACGCAGAAAGCTGAGCCACCGCCGAACTGCGATGTGAACCGCGATAGCGGAACTGACCGCGCCAACGGCGGTTGGTTCCGGTGACTGGTTAGGCCACGGCTTCATCTACTCAAACTATTTGTGCCGCTCGTGTTGGTCGCAGCATCCATAAATGCTGCGTCTGCTTTGCTGTCATGCGGCTCTAAAAACTCCATGTGACTCACGGCATTCGCAAACCCGCCCCAAAGGAATGCAACGACTGCGACAAATACCAATGCAGCTAGACCGGCAACCACACGCACTCGCGTCCGACCACGAAACTCGGCAACAAGCCAGACGGTCACCAACAGAATCGGAACAAATGTAACGATTATCAGCATGGCGGAGTGGCCTAATAGGTATTCGACCGCGATCTGCGGTTCAGCACAGCGGAGAACGGGGTGGCCACAGGGCGAGGGTAGGCAGAGGCAACTGGCTGTCCAGCGGGGCTTTTGCGAGGTTCGGCGCATTGCCGGCAAGCAAGATATCGGGACGGCAAAAACCGCCTCCTCAAAAACCCAAGCTTCCAACTGGTTGGGTAACATCATTGCTCCAAGACGCTGCCGCGTCCGCCAGCCGCGGCTTGGAGTTTTGGACGAGCTGGGTCGCGGTTGTCCGACGGGAAGATGGAGACTCGTTACCTCGTCTCCTACCTCTGCTGGCCGTCTTGGCTTCCACTCCCCATTCGACAATCCGGTGTCGGCGCGTGATCCGGAACGTCATCTTCGACTGGTCGGGGACTCCCGTGGATGACCTGCCCGCCGTGTGGGAGGCGAGCAACCGGGTCTTCCGCCGGGCCGGCGTCGAGCCGCTCAGGCTCGAACCGTTCCGCCCTGATTCCGGCCGCGAGAGCGCGGCCCCTTGCGCCTATTTCTTGGCGCCGGCAGGCGCGAGATCCTTCCGTGGGAAAAGCGGAATCGGCGCGCCCACTTTGTGTCCGGGTTGCAGGCCACCCCACGCCGCCAAGGTCCAGTCGCCGGGTGTTCCGGCCAGGTTGAGTTGGGCGAAGATCTTTTCGGCGGTGCCGGGAATGAAGGGCCAGAGCAGCACGGCGAGCACGCGGCAGCTTTCGACGAGGTTATAGAGCACCTCATCCAGTCGCGCCGCCTGGGTGGGATCCTTGGCGAGGCTGAACGGTTTGGTCTGTTCCACGTAGAGGTTGGCGCGGTTCACCAGCGTCCAGATGGACCCCAAGGCGTCCTGAAGATCGTTGGCGGCGAGCCTTGCGGCAGCCTCCATGGCGGCGGCGTCCGCGTCGGATGCCAGTTCCTGCGACACGGCGGGCACGACGCCGTCGCGGTATTTGTTCAGCATGTTCACCGAGCGGTTCAGCAGATTGCCGAGACCGTTGGCGAGTTCGGCGTTGTAGCGGGACTTGAAGCTGTCATCGGTCCAGTTGCCGTCGGGGCCGATGGCCAGCTCGCGCACGACGTAGTAGCGGAACGCGTCGAGCCCCCATTCGTCGATCACGGCGATGGGATCCACGATGTTGCCGGTGCTCTTGCTGAGCTTCTGACCGTCCTTTTGCCACCAGCCGTGGGCGAGAATCGTCTTGGGCAGCGGCGCACCCAACGCCTTGAGCATGATCGGCCAGTAAACCGCGTGGAACTTCACGATGTCTTTGCCGAGGATGTGCAGATCGGCTGGCCAAAGTGAAAGCGACGGCTGTCCGGCGGCCGGGGGCATGGCGAGCGCCGCCAAAGCGACCGGATCGCCGAGCGATACGGGGACCGAGAAGTAATTCGTCAGGGCGTCAAACCAAACGTAGTTCACGTAGTCCGGGTCGAACGGCAGCGGAATGCCCCAGCTCAGGCGCGCCTTGGGCCGGCTGATGCAAAGGTCTTCGAGCTTTTGGCTCCGCAGGAAGCCGAGGATCTCGTTCCTGCGCGACTCGGGCTGAACGAAGCCAGGGTTCGCTTCAATGTAGTCCAGCAGCCAAGCCTGGTGCTGGCCCATGCGGAAATACCAGTTTGACTCCTGAAGCGGCGTGACCTGCCCCCACTTCGGATCCCAGGTGCCGTCGGGGTTGCGGTCTTTGTCGGTGAGGAACGTTTCCTCCTTCACGGAATACCAGCCGTCATAGGTTTCTTTGTAAAAATGCCCGGCGGCGTGGAGTTGGATCAGGAAGGTTTCCACCACGGCTTTGTGCCGGGGCTGCGTGGTGCGGATAAAATCGTCGTTGCTCAGGCCGAGACGGCGGGTGAGTTCGACCCACTGGGCGGCCAGCCCGTCGCAGTAGGTCTGCGGGTCTTTGCCTTCGGCTTGGGCGGCCTGCTGGACCTTTTGGCCGTGCTCGTCGAGTCCGGTCAGAAAAAAGACCTCCTGCCCGAAACTGCGGTGGGCGCGGGCGATGACGTCGGCGACCACCTTTTCGTAGGCGTGGCCAAGATGCGGCGCGCCGTTCACGTAGTCAATCGCCGTCGTGAGATAGAACCGTTTGCCCATGAGCTGGTCAGGCTGAACGAATGCCGGGGCAAAGTCCAATCGCGGAAAGAGCGGGAAGTGTCCCGATCTGGAGGGCCAGAAGGCATCAAAAGGGGGGCTTTATTCCTGCGTTCCTGCGTTCCAAATTCGAATCGGGGTATGTGGGTATGCACTTTACTCAAGTGACCGCAATGGATAGTGGTCGGCCCCGATGGCCGAAGAATATCCGCGCACGCTGCTGGAACTGGAACGGCGCT
>JAYUSF010000073.1:0-23607 GCA_043755815.1 Verrucomicrobiota bacterium | reverse complement strand
AACAGGTTGGCGAGCTCGGCGGGCACCGGCGACGGGCGGATCTCCAACGTGCCCCGGGGAGCGATGCCCGTCACCGCGGCGTCGCTCACCACCGGCTGGCCGTTGGCAATCACGCTGAGCCGGTTTCCGCGCAGGGTGAAACGCGCCCGGTTCCACTGGCCCGGCTTGAGTTCGGCCGACTTGGCCGCGGCGGCGGCCCCCAGCAGCGGTCCGAGGTCATGGCCGCGCAGCCGGATCAGCTTTGTCCATTCGCCCGGCTGTTTCGCCTCGGTCCAGCGCCAGTCGAAGATGAATTCGCCGTCGCCGATCGGTTCATCGAGGACCAGCGGTGGCGCCGGGCTGCCCGAGCTCTTCAGGGTCCAGTCGGCCGCTCCCCACGCTTGCGTGTCCCCCTCTGGAACCTGCCAGCCGCCCAGGTCGAGCCCGTTGTAGAGGGGCTGGAACTGCTCGTCCGGTGAAGCTATTTGCTCGGGGGCCAGGGCGGTGGTCGCGGGCAGTTCGCGGAGCCGGAGGTTGCGGAATTCGACGGGCGAGCCTTCGGATTCCAGGCAGATGTAACCCTTGCGCGGCGTGGCGTTGATGCCGCGGGTCACGGTTTTGCCGTTCACCGCCAACGAAATGGCGCCGTCGACACATTCAATGCGGTAGTGGTTCCACTCCGGCGAGGGCTTCATGCGTTTCTCGGTCGGGAAGGCCCGGTCCCCGCCGCGGCCGTTCAGTGGTGTCATCTTGGCGCCGTGAATCGGAAAGATGTCCCCGTCGGAGGTGAACCATTCGCCTTCCTGGCCGTCGAGCACCTGCACCTCCAGACCGCGGATGAAGGGCTGTCCCCGGGCGGTCAGGGCATCGGCCCAGACGAACACCCCGGCGTTGCCCTTGGCCTTGAGGTGTCGCCATTCCAGCTCGAGGACGAAGTTCTGATACATCCGCGTGGTGCGGAGTTCGCCGATCGGCGCGCCGGTGCAGTGGATGACCCCGGCCTTGGCGGTCCAGGTGGACGGGGCGCAGTTGACGTTGACCCAGCCGGTCAGGTCCCGGCGGTTGAACAGCGGCGTGAAGTCCTCCGCGCCGAGGGTGGCCACGAAGCCAAGCGTTACGGCGAGCCGCCGCAGGCAGGGGATGGATGACATGGACGGACCTTGCGCCAACGGAGCGCGGGCTGCAACGCCGTCGCCAAGCCTCAGCTCACCGGCACGAGCGAAACCCGCTGGTTCTGGTCATTGCGGGTGACCCCCTGGGCGCGCGGATCGAGCGTCAGCACGCCATCGACGAGGAACGCGTAACGGTGATGCCCGTGCCGCAGGTCAACGTGGAGCGTCCACGCCTTGTCCGGCCCCTGGCGCATGGGATTGGTCGCCGGATTCCAGCCGTTGAAGTCGCCGACCACGCTGACGGCCTGGGCCTGGGGCGCCACGCAGATGAAATTGATCGCACGAAGCGTCTTGAGCGGTGTCATGTTTGCGAACGTAACTGGAGCGGGTTTAATCTGGCCGACGGGTGGAGCGTTGCAAGCGGCTGATTCATTTCCGTTGAGGACTGTCTGGCTTCTTTGAAGTGAGACCGCGCGCCGCCCGAGGCGTCACGCGCGTTGAGGTGGCCACGCGTTCAGCCGAGGAGGTTTTCGAGGATTGTGGAGGCGGTGCGTCGGACCTGCTCCGACTGCGCCTCGAGGCGGCGATACTGCTCCGTCCAGTCCGGCAACTGCTGGTGCTGCTCGCGCCAGAGCGTCTTGAGGACGCGCTCGGTGCGTTCGACCTGCTGGAGGGCGGAGGAAAGCGATTCCCGGCCTTCGACCAGGTCCGTGATCTGGCCCACGATGAAGCGGCTGATGCGTTTGTCGCGGAACACCGCGTGCAGCAGCGTGACCACGGTCTGCTCATAGGCAAACCAGCGCTGGGTCAGCACTTCGCCGAGGAATTCGTGCCGGAGGGCGAAGAATTCCGAACGCGGACGTTCGGTGTATTGCCGGAGCTCCTGGGCTTCCCGCGGAAACCAGTTGTAAAGCAGGGCGAACGTTCCGTAGGTGTCGATGAGCTGCTTGGAATTGTTGTGGTCGGTGACGATCTCGCCGATGCAGACGTCCTGGTTGAGCTCCAAGATGATTTCAGGCAGGTCATGCAGGCCGCCCAGCACCTCGCGCCCGGACGCCGACCCATAGTTGAAATCCCCCGGAATCAGCCAATAGACGTCACCAGGTTTCCCCCGCTCGTAGGCGGCGCCCAGCCCCGCATACCACATCTGGCAGGTGTCCACGCACCACGCGTCCAGCACGTCGGAATGGACCGCGACCGTCTGCTCACGGAATCCGGTGAACTCCGGATCCCCCGCCATCGCGTAATGGGTCTTGCGGTCCACGACGGTGATGGGGCGGGAATAGGTCTTCCGGTCGCCATCCAACCGGGCGATCAGGCCAAACAGTTCGCGGAGATCTGAATAGTCCCCGGGTTGGCGAAACGGGTAGATGACGACCGGATGAATCTTGGCTCCGGTCCGCGCGGAGGCCGTGGAGGCTGCGGAGGTCGCGCTGGAAGCCGGCTTGGATTTGCGAAGGGGTGGACGTTTCATGGCGGGATAGGGGGAGTCTGCGACGGACTGGAGGCAGGCAAATCGAAATGGACGGGTCGACATCCGTGGTTTGCCCGGATTCGCCCGTCCCGACAACTGCAATCTGCGCCCGCGGGATTCGCGCTGCCAAAGCGGCTCGACGCCGTTCCCCGGCGGAACACACTTCCGCCCGTGAGCGAACTGACTGTGCGCCGCGCCGTGCGCGACGATTGCCCGGCGATCCTGGCCATCTACAACGACGCCGTGCTGACCACCACGGCGAGCTATGACTACGAACCGCGCACCTTGGAGCATCGGTTGGAGTGGTTCGACGCCCACCAGCGCGACGACTACGCCATCTTTGTGGCCGAAGAGTCGCTGTCCGACGGCGCGAGGCGGATCGTGGGCTGGAGCGCGTTGAACCGGTTTCATGACCGGGTGGGCTACCGGTTCACTTCGGAGAACTCCGTCTATGTGGATGCCGGGGCGCGGGGCCGGGGCGTCGGTTCGGCCCTGCTGGGGCCCTTGGTCGCGGCGGCGCAGGCGCGCGGGTTGCACGCCGTTCTCGCGGTCATTGATGCGCAGAACGAGGCCAGCATCCGGCTGCACGCAAAGTTCGGCTTCGGGCACGTCGGGCTGTTTAGGCAGGTCGGCTTCAAGTTTGGCCGCTGGCTGGACGTCGCCTACATGCAGAAGTTGCTGCCCTGAAACGAGCGTTGGGCTGGCGTCCGAGCCCAAGGCCGGCGAGTCTCCGCGCCATGAACGATCTCCTCTCCGGCCTCAAACAGCACAGCATCGTTGTCGCCGACACCGGTGATTTCGCGGCGATGCGGAAGTATCAGCCCCGCGACGCGACGACGAACCCCAGCCTGCTGCTCAAGGCAGCCACCATGCCCGAATACTCCGAGTTGGTGGCGCGCGTCCTGACGGACGCGAAACGCGAGGCGCCGTCCAGCGGCGCGGCGCTCAGCCTGGGCATGGACAAGCTGGCGGTGGCGTTTGGCCTGGAGATCCTGAAGATTGTGCCCAACCGGGTTTCGACCGAGGTGGATGCCCGGCTGTCCTTCGACACCGCGGCGAGCGTGGCCAAGGCGAAGCAGCTCATCGCGATGTATGAGGCCGCCGGCATTCCGCGCGAGCGCATTCTCATCAAGCTGGCGTCCACCTGGGAAGGCATCCGCGCCGCCGCCGAACTGAAACGCGACGGCATCCGCTGCAACCTGACGCTGCTGTTCTCCTTCGCGCAGGCCGTGGCGTGCGCCGAGGCCGGCGTGCAGCTGATCTCGCCGTTCGTCGGCCGCATCCTCGACTGGCACAAGAAGGCGACGGGCACGGCCAGTTATGCTCCGGCCGAAGATCCGGGCGTGAAATCCGTCACAAAGATTTACTGCTATTACAAGAAGTTCGGCTACGCGACCGAGGTCATGGGCGCCAGTTTCCGCAACCGGGACGAGATCCTCGAACTCGCCGGCAGCGACCTGCTGACCATTGCGCCGGCCTTGCTGGAGGAGCTGGCCACGGGGCAGGGAACCGTGGTCCCGAAACTGACGCCCGCACTCGCGGCCGCGACCCCGCTGGACCGGATCACCCTCGATGAGAAGGCGTTTCGCTGGCTGCACAACGAGGATGCCATGGCCACCGAGAAGCTCAGCGAAGGCATCCGGCTCTTCGCGGCCGATTCGCTCAAGCTGGAGAAGTTCCTGGTCGAGCGGCTGGCGGCGTGACCGGCGGTGCCCGTTGGAAAGTGGGGCGGAATGAATCGGCGCCGTCAGCGCACGAAGACAACCTGCGTGCGGGCCAGGAGATCGTGGAGCGCCCGTTTCTCGGGCGTCATCAGGATCATCAGGAAACCCATCCCGGCGGGCAGGAAACTCAGCCAGTAGCCGAACTGGCGCCCGAAGGCCTGGCCGACCTTGAGCGGCGAACCGTCGATTCCGACAATCTGCAGGCCGAACATACGTTTGCCGGGTGTTGCGCCCCGCAGGACGTTAAACAGAATGAAGTAGGCGAACGTGATCGGGATCTCGATGGCCGACATGATCAGCACGAAGCGGCCCAGGATCTTCCAATCGGGCGTTACCACTTCCTTCGGCTCCGCCTCCGCGATGCGCTTGAGCTCCGTCTGCGCCGCCGTCTGCAACCCGCCCAGTTCCTCGGTCCAGGGCAGGATCAGGAACTGCACGAGACAGAGGAGAATCAGCCGGTCGAACAGATACGCCGCCAGCCGGACCAGAAAACCGGCGGGGCGTTGGCTCGGGGTCTCCGCGGGGATCAGGGGCGGCGGGAGGTTCGGTTTGGGCAGATCCCACCTGAGCTCTTCGCGACTGCTCGCCGGCAGCCAGCGGAGTTCGTCGCTCTGCCAGACCGGAGTGCCCGGCGCGACCCGGCCGTCCTCGCACCACTGCCGGATTTCCTCCAGGGAAGCCGGGCCATACTCGCGTCCGTCGCCACCGATGATCTTGTATTCCACCGCCATGAGCCGGCGGTGGATAGCGGCGGAAGCGGGGTGTCGCAAATGGAATCAGTCCCCGCGCATCCGCTTCCGCAGGTCCCGGGCGATCAGGAAGCCCTTGAAGACCTCAAACAGTGCCCACGCCCGGATGGCGGCCGGAAGCCAGGCCGCCGCCATGGCCGCGTCCACCAGCCGGAGCGCCACCAGGATCGCGCCGACAATGAACGCCCACTGATGGGCGCGGTGGGCGAAGAAGCCGATTGCGAGCAAAGCCGGACCAAAGATGATCAACCGCATCAGGGTTCCCGTGGGAGCCCCTTGCCCCCCGAAGACCGCCATCAGCCCGTAGACCAGCTCGATGCCGGCGATCCACCAGAACCAACTGCCGTGGGAGCGCATTTCAGCGACCCGCCCCGGGTCCATGTCCGCGAGGGTCAGACCACCGCCCCGGGAGGTGCGGCTCGATGCCGCATTGACCGTGGCCGCCGGAGCCGCCGTCGCGACCGGCGTTCCGGCCGGCCAGGTGAATTCCTGGAAGTCGCCCGCGTTGAACCAGCCCTCCGCGTCGCTCCGGGCCATCTGCGTTTCGCGGGCGATGCGCCCCTCTTTGATCCAGTCCTGGATCACCGCCAGGGCATTGGGGCCATACGTCTGGCCGTCGCCGGCCACGAAGGTGTAGGTGGGCTGAGTCATGAAAGTTCCGCCAGCGGCTAACGTTTTTTTCGCCGCCGTTCAACGCCGAAGTGGCGGCCCAAAAAGGCTCTTGTCTCCCGATTCACCGCTGCTAGCGTCCCGCCTCCTTTTTATGAAGTCAGACATCCATCCGAAGAATTACCGGCTCATGATTTTCCGGGACTCTTCGAACAGTCAGCAGTTTCTCACGCGTTCGTGCGCCAATACCAATCTGACCGCGAAGTGGGAGGATGGTAACGAGTATCCGCTTTACCTGATGGGCATCTCGTCCTTCAGCCATCCGTTTTACACCGGCCAACAGAAGTTCGTGGACACCGCCGGCCGCGTGGACAAGTTCACCCAGCGCGCCGCCAAGACGGCGGAAATGCAGGCCGCCAAGGCCGCGGCCGAAGGCGCTGGCAAGAAGAAGAAGGCTTAGCCCGTTTCCCTCAAACCGCCCGCCGGCTGGTTCTCCAGTCGCCGGGCGGTTTTGTTTTGTCGGCATCCCGCCCCGCCATGGACCTGCATCCCTTCATCCTTCATTTCCGACAGCGCTTTGCCGAAGTCGAAGCCCGCCTGAGCGCCCCGGATGCCTTTGCCAATCCCCAGAAAGGCCAGGAACTCACCCGCGAACATGCCCGCCTCAAGGAGTTGGTGGCGACGGGCGACACCTTCCTGAAGACGGAGGCTGAACTGGCCGACAACCGCGCGCTGCTCGCCGCCGAAGCCCCGGGTTCGGAAATGGCGGCCATGGCCACCGAGGAAATCCAGCGTCTGGAGTCCGTCCACGCCCGCCTGACCCAACGGCTCAGGGAAGGCATCGTGCCGCCCAGCCCCAGCGATTCACGCAACTCGATCCTCGAAATCCGTGCCGCGGCCGGCGGGGCGGAGAGTGCGCTGTTCGCCGCGGACCTGTTGCGGATGTATCAGCGTTACGCCGAGGACAAGGGCTGGAAATTTGAGGTCATGGACACCAGCCCGTCGGACCTCGGTGGTTACCGGGATGTCGTGGTGGGCGTCACCGGCACGGACATCTACAAGCGGCTGAAGTTCGAATCCGGCGTTCATCGGGTGCAGCGCGTGCCGGCCACCGAGGCCCAGGGGCGCATCCACACCAGCACGGTGACCGTGGCGGTCATGCCGGAGGCGCAGGAAATCGACGTGGTCATCAAGCCCGAAGACCTGGAGATCAACGTCTGCCGCGCCGGCGGCCACGGCGGCCAGGGCGTCAACACGACCGACTCGGCCGTGCGCATCGTGCACAAGCCGACCGGCACGGAAGTCCGTTGCCAGGACGAGCGTTCACAGCTCAAGAACAAGGCCAAGGCGATGATCGTGCTCCGTTCCCGCCTGCTCGAACGCAAGCTCGCGGAAGAGGCCGAGAAGGTCGCCAAGGAACGCAAGGACCAGGTCGGCACCGGCGAACGCAGCGAGAAGACCCGGACCTACAACTTTCCCCAGAACCGCGTCACCGACCACCGGGTGGACCTGACGCTCTACAACCTCAGCGCCGTGATCAACGGCGACCTCGATCCGCTGATCGATCCGCTGATGGCCGATGAGCTGCAGCGCAAGCTGGCGGACCTGAAGCTCTGAGCCGGAACGATGCCGTTGAAAGGAGCGCGGACGGTCACGTCCGCGAGTCGGTGCCGGAAGCAATCCCCAGCGCCGAACAGTTGCGCAGGGGCACTGTTCAGCGCGCTCAACCGGCCCCTGCTCAGACGCCATCCCGATACGGCTCTCGCCACTCGCGGACGAAGACCGTCCGCGCTCCGACTGCATCGTTCCGGCTGAGTTCCGTCCGGCGGCTCCGGGGGCCTAGCTTCGACGGCGATACAGCTCCAGCTGGCAGTCGAAGCCGCCCATGTCCACGGGGTGGGAATACTCCAGCTCCAGCGCGGGCGGAACCGGGCTCAGCCGCTTCACCGGATTCGGGAACACGAGCCGGCCGCCGGGTTGCAACACCTCGGCGGCCACTTTCAGCAGGTCATGGAGCAGCCCCCGCAGGTTGGGCAGCTGGATGCGCATTCCCATCGGTGGATTGGTGATCATCAGGGAGGCGGTGCCGGGGCCGAGTCCGGGCACCCGGGCGAAGTCCCGGAAGTCAACGCAGGCAAACTCCGCCGGCACGGCTGCGAGGTTCGCGGCGGCGAAGTTGCGCCGGGCTATCGCCAGCGCTTCGGGACTCAGGTCAGTTCCGATTACGCGTCGAACGCCGCCCAGCAAACCCCGCTCGACCAGCTCCAATCCGGAGCCGCAGAACGGATCCCAGACGACCTCGTTCCTGCCCAGTCCGGCCAGCCAGGCCAGGCACGCCGCCAGGGGCGGATGCGACGCGGCCGGGACATCGCCCTGGCGGTAAAGGAGGCGCGGATCGGGTTTCAGCTTGGGCACGAGCTCGGCCAATGCGCCGTCCGCGGTGGGGTAGATCTCAATCGTCCACGGGGCCTCGTTGGGATCGTTGAGCAGCTCCGGGCACAGCGCGTAGGCCCGTTCCGCGAGCTGCCGCACGGCGGCGCGCTGATGCCCCTTGCCGACGAAATCCAACCGGTAGCGGATGGGTCCCGGCGTGAACGTCCGGAGAATCCCGCGTGAGCGCGGGGAAGTGATCAGGGCGGCAAGCCGTTCGACGATTTCGGCCTCGTGGGCGCCGCTGACCCTCCCGAGCACCAGGCCGATCGTGTCGAAGCAGCGGAGCCGAAGGAGGTCGGCCAACGAGAACGGCGCGACCGGCGTGAGCGTGACCAGGCCATTGCGGACCTCGGTCCGCCGAAACTGTCCGCGAGCGCGGATCAGTTCGTCCGCCTCCGCGGCGACGATTTCCTCCAATCCCCGGCGCCCCCGCAGGTGAATTTGCAGGCCGGCAAACTCGGCCAGCATGCCGTCGAGGTTCAACGCCGCGGCATGCCCATCGCGGGCGAGCCGGGCCTTGATCTTCTGCTCCGCCTGAACCAGGGAACCCGCCGGTCCGGCCGGCAGTCTTTCCAGCGTGGCCACGCCGCCGATCTTGCCGAGCGCCTGGCCGAGAAATTTCCGCTCGCGCTCGTTGCGGTCGGTCCCGAGGAGCGACAGCAGTTCGGCTTCTTCGGTGGCGCCGGCGCCCAGCTTGGGCAGCGCGTTGATGGCGTAGCGGCGGACTTTTTCGGCCGGATCTTTCAGCAACCCGCGCAACCACGCCCGGGCCGCCTCCTGTTGCGTTGCGGTGCCGGACTCGGCAAAAACCACGCTCACGGCGCGGATCACCGCCACCCGTTCCATCCGTTCCTGGGCGTCGGCCCGGTCGAAGCGCGGCACCTCCGCGTCCCAGAGCTGTTCGCATTTCAGGGCCCGCAACTGCCGGTAGAGGTCCTTGCCGGGATTGGCGGTGGGTTTCGGTCGGTGGGTGTTGGGGCGCATTGAAAAGCAGGATTGGGACGGGAGGGGGCGGCTCAGGGCCAGCGCACGATGGCGGTGGCGGCTGCCGCCGCATCGGCGCGTTCAGCGAGCGAGGTGAGGATGTGGGCGGCGCGGCGGACGGCTTGGCCGGTAAAGACTTCCTGACCGTTGACGCTGACCTTAATAGGTTCGTCGAGGTCGAGCAGGCGGTCGGAAAGGCGCAGGCCCAGGGTGGCCGTGGATTCGCCTTCGATGGCGATGGTGCGATCCTGCACGGTGGCCACAATCTTCTGGCGATCCTTGATCGCGCCGCGGTCATTGATCTGGAGCCAGTAGAAGCGCTGGTGGATCACGTCGTCCTGCTGCCAGACCACGCGCCGCGGCCACGGGTTGCGGGTGAACTTCGCCATCCACGGCACGCCCTCGGCGTCCTTGCGCTGCATCCAGTGCCCGAGCCCGTCGTAGATGCGGACGAGGTGGAGGTAGCCGCCCGCATCGTCCTTTTGGAGTTGGTCCAACTGGGCGCCACGTTCGGCGGCGATCTGGTTGCGATTGTAGGCCGCGTCGTTGCCGCCCATGAAGATCGCGAACGGCAGGTTACGCAGTCCGAGCAACGAGGCTTCGTTCGGATGGCCGGCCATCATCGCGGCGGCGGCGAAGCGGTCGGCCATGCGCGGCGCGAGTTGCCACACGCCGTCGCCGCCGGCGGAATATCCCATCAGGTAAACCTTGTTGGGATTCACGCCCCGGAGCGCGACCTGGTCGTCGATCAGGCGTTGGAACAGCGGATCAATGTGCGCCTCGTGCCAGAGATTCCAGGTGTCGGTCGGTCCGCGCGGGGCGACGTAAATGCCCTCGGCGGGTTCATAGAGGCCGATCTGGTTGGTCCACTGCTTGTCGTTTACCGCAGGGGGCGCACCGCCGCCGCCATGCATGGAAATCCACAGGCTCCGCCCGTTTGTCGGCGCTTCGCCGAAGGGCTTTTCCAGCCAGCGCAGCGTCTTGTCGCCAATCGTGATCGCCTTCTGCTCAACCTCCGTCCGGCGCTCCTCGGTCAGCCGGGTGAGGCGATCCGCGGTGAGCAGTTCCACGGCGCGTTCCGCTTCAGTCTTCGTGAGGGGCAGGTGCAGGGCAGGCGCATCGGCCTTGCGTTCCGGCACGGGCAACGCCAGCCAGCTTTCCAACGCGGCAAGCGCGGCCGAAACGGGCCGAAGTTCGGACCAGCGGGCATCAATCGTGGGATCGCCTTTGGCCAACGCGGTGAAGGGCATTTCGCGAACCTCGTCGCCGCGCGTGAAGCGCAGCCAGCCGGTCGCGCCCGGCTTGAGCGTGAAGCGCGGCATGTCGTTGAGGTCGGCGGTGCCGGCCTTGGTCTCGGCCAGCGCGCACTGCCGGCGCCCGCCGTCGAGCACGCAGACCTTTGCGGCGAGCCGAAGGCCGCCTTGCTGGTCCCAGAGTCGGACGCCGAGGCGCGCGAATTCCGAGGCGGCAGTCGCCTTGGCGTAGCGGGCCGTCACGTTGACCGCGCCGACAGTTTCGCTGCCCTTGGCCCAGACCATTGGGAACCTGCCGCCCTCACGCTTCCACGACGTGGCGTAGATCGCGTGGCGGGGCACGTCCGCCCTGGCCTGCGCGGCGTCGCCCACGAACCAGCCGCGGTCGAGTCCGTTGGCGTCATATTCGTCGGCGCCGGCGAAGTGCCAGTCTCCATCCCAGATTTCCACCCACGTGTGATTGCCGCGCTCGTTGGCCCACAGCGGAGTGCCCACCGCACGGGCCGGGATGCCGACGGCCCGGCAGGCGTCCACGAGGATGATCGACAGGCCGGTGCAGGTGGCTTTGCTGATCGCGATGGACTCGCTGGGGCTCTGGTTCGGGCGTTTGCGGCCGGTGTGGTAGTGGACGTTGATCAGCTTGAAGAGGTCGCGGTTGAGCGCCTGGGCCGCCTCGGTCGCTGTCCTGGCGTCCTTCACCAGGCCGCGGGCCTTTTCGAGCAGATCGGCCCGCCACGGCTCGCGCGACTCGTCGAACACGGCATAGGGCAACACATCGTTGTGAAAGAGGTCGGCCGGAACCGCCTTCGCCCACGGAAACTCCGCGCGGGCCTGGAACGCGAGGTCGAGATGGGTGCCGAGAAACTCGGCGGAGAGCGATTCGCGGTCCGGCGCCGGCATGTGTTCCACCAGGAAGCGGGCCGCGGCGAAACCGGGCTCGCCGTGCCTGGCCTTGGCGGCGGCGACGAAGTCGTCGAGCGGATTGCCCAGGGCAATGCCGGCGATCGAAACAAGAAGCCATAGGTAGCGCACGGCTTGAAGCTTACCGGTGCGGGGGCGCCAGCGCACGCGCGCAGTGCGGCGGCCCGAGCAAAAGTAGGCGGTGGGAGGAATTCCCGTGGCAGTTTCCGCGGGATGGGGGAACTTCCCGCCGCAGCACCGGCCAGCCCTGACATTCTGCCGGCGCGAAATCATCCGAATCCTGCTTCATGAAAACCTGGTTGAGTCTCGCTCTGGCGGGCGCGCTGGCACTGCCGGCCTTCGCCGAAAGAACCGTCTCCATCATCGTCAGCCTGGAGGGGGATCCCATCGCAGTCCTGACCGCGGAGGCGGGGGCGGGCGGGGCGGCCCGCGCGGGCGTGGCCCGTTCGGTGGCGGCGCGCCGGGCGCAGATCGCCTCGCAGCATGGAACGATCGCGCCGAAGCTGACCGAACTCGGCGCGGAGGTCGTCGCCGAACATGACACGCTGTTGAACGCAGTCGTGGTGCGGGTCCTGGAATCACGCCTGGCCGAGATCAAGGCCCTGCCGGGAGTGACCCGGGTCTCGCCCGATCGCCTGCTGGAACGACATCTGGAGACCAGCACGCCGTTCCTCGGTGCGCCCGCCGCGTGGAAGAGCCGGCCCGCCGGGCTGACGGGCGCCGGGATGAAGATCGGGATCATCGACTCCGGCATCGACTACCACCACGCGATGTTCGGCGGCAGCGGAAAGGTGGACGACTACGACAACGACGATCCCACGCGGATCGAGGTCGGATCGTTTCCCACGGCGAAGGTGGTCGGGGGCACCGATTTTGTCGGGGACGACTATGATGCGAGCGGGCAGGACGGTTCGCCGGCGGCCAAGCCCGATACCGATCCTCTGGATCCGAAAGCGAACGGCCATGGATCCCACGTGGCCGGCATCGCCGCCGGTCTGGGTGTGTTGAAGGACGGGTCGACGTTCACGGGTAACTACGCCCAGCTCGGCGAATTCAGCCAGTTTGAGATCGGTCCGGGCGTGGCGCCTGAAGCCAAGCTGTATGCGCTGAAGGTCTTCGGCCGGCGCGGTTCCACGAGCAGTTCCACCGTGGTCAAGGCGCTGGAGTGGGCGTTGGATCCCAACAAGGACGGCAACTTCTCCGACCGGCTCGACGTGGTGAACCTGTCGCTGGGCAGTGCCTTCGGGCTGGATGACACGTCGGACCCCGAGGTGCAGGCGGTGAACCGCGTTTCCCAGACCGGTCTGCTTTGTGTGATTTCGGCCGGCAACAGCGGCAACACCTTTTACGTGGCCGGTTCTCCCGGAGTGGCGGCGCGCGCCATCACCGTGGCCAATTCTTTTGATGACGGCGCTGTGTTCGAGTCGCTGAAGGTCGTTTCGCCCACGTTGATCGCCGGCACCTACGACTTCGTCGAAGGCGCTGTCACCAAGCCCCTGAGCGACACTGGACCGGTCACGGCTGAAGTGGTCTATGTGGACCCTCCGCTCGCCTGCGAGGCCCTGGTGAATGCCGCTGAACTCGACGGCAAAATCGCCCTCATCGACCGCGGCACCTGCTTCTTTGTGGACAAGATCCGCAAGGCCCAGGCCGCGGGCGCCGTCGCGGTCATCATGGTGAACAACACGGGCGGCGCACCCATCACCATGGGCGGAAATGATTTCTCCGACCTCGTGATTCCGGGCGTGATGATCTCGCGCGCCGATGGCACCGTGATCAAGTCGCAGCTCGAGAATGGCGTGACGGTGACGCTGGATGCCGGGGGTTCCACGTTGCACCCGGAACTGGCCGACCAGATCTCCGACAGCAGCTCGCGCGGTCCGCTCGCCGGGAGCAGCCGGCTCAAGCCCGACCTCGCGGCCCCCGGCACGGGTATCAAGTCCGCCAAGGCCGGAGCGGGCACCGCGGGAATCTTGGAAACCGGCACCTCAATGTCGGCCCCGCAGGTCACGGGTGCCGCCGCCCTGGTCCGGCAGATGCGCCCGACGTGGACGCCGGAGGACGTCAAGGCGGTGCTGATGAACACCGCGGTGATCATGCAGGACGGCCAGCGCCACCTTTACCCGGAGTCCCGTGTCGGGGCCGGCCGGGTCGACGTGAAGAAGGCGACCTCGACGACGGTTACGGCCCGGCTCGAGCCCGCCACGGGCGAAGTCAGTCTCTCCTTCGGGCTCCAGGTCGTCCGCCAAACCACCCAGCTCACCCGGAAGATCCGGCTCAACAACTTTGGCGGCACCCGCGTTACCTTTACCGCCTCCGCCAGCAACTCCGTGGCGCAGGGCGGTGTGAAACTGGAGGTGCTGACCAACGGCATCGTGGTCGAAGCCGGCCAGGCCGTGACCGTGGACGTGCAGTTGGAGATCGATCCCACGAAGATCGACCAACCGCTCGACGCGACCACCGAGCCGCGGCTCAGCGAGCGCACCCGCTTCTCCGTGCCGGAGGCCAGCGGCCAGGTGTGGTTCACGAGTTCCGCGGGCGCGGTGCATGTCCCCTGGCATGTTGTGGTGCGCGCGGCGGCCAACTTCGACGTGTTCGCGCTCGGCATCGGCCTGCCGAACACCAACCGCTTCGAGCTGCCCACCCCGACCCGCGGCCCCTCGGCGCATCCGCAGCCGGTGGTTTCCGGGTTCCTCCTGGGCGGCACCAAGAGCCAGGTTTCAGCCTTCGGCGCGGCGACCGATCTGCCGACGAAGAAGTCGGTGGCCGAGGCCACCGTGTATTTCGGAGTGGCCTTGGCGGAAGCCTGGGAAACGCCCCAGCGCATCTTCAAGTCGGTGGATGTCGAGATCGATGCCACTGGCGACGGCACGCCGGATTTCTCGGTCATCAACAGCACCGCCTCCAACGTCCTGGCGCAGGACGAATACGCCACGGGCAGCATGAACGACGCGTTCGTGAGCGCGGTCCGTGACGAGCGCGCCACCAAGGATCCCCTCAAGGTGGCGGGCGTGCTCGGGGCGATCGAGCCTGCCTTCCGCGACACGGCGCTCCTCAACAGCTCCGTGCTCGTCCATTCGGCCCGGGCGGCCGATCTCGGCCTGACCGTCACCAAGACCAAATTCCGCTACCGGGTGAACCTCGACGAGGGGTCGGAGGTTACGGACTGGGCCACGTTTGATCTCGCGAAGCCGGTCGTTGACCCCACGCCCTTCGGCCTCAACGGCACGCCTTACTTCGACGAAGGGCGGGGCATCCGCTTCAACTTCGACCGCAGCGAGGCGACCGCCGCGGGCTACACGGTCGCCAACAGTCCCCGCGTCCTGCTGCTGCACCACAACAACCTCGCCGGCGCGCGGGTGGACAACCTGCGCCTCGACCTGGGCAAGGCCGACGCCGACAACGACTCGCTCCCGGACCTGTGGGAACTGGAAAACCTGGGGGAACTGACGAGCCTGGGCTCCGGTGACGGTGACGGTGACGGCAAGACAAACGCTGAGGAATTCTCCGCCGGCACCAATCCGCTGGACGTGGTTCTGACGGGTCAGCGGGAGGTCTCAGGCGCGCTCGCGGGAGCGGCGACCCTCCGTTGGAAGACCACCGCTGGCCGCTTCTACACGGTCGAACGCGGCGACAGCCCGAAGGGTCCCTTCGTGCCGCTCCAGCGCCGGATCACCGCCACGCCGCCGCTGAACACGTTCGCACTGCCCGATTCTGACGCCGGCAAAGCCCTCTTCTACCGGGTCATGCCGGACTGAGCCGGAACGATGCCGTCGGAGCGCGGACGGTCTTCGTCCGCGAGTGGCGAGAGCCGTCTCGGGATGGCGTCTGAGCCGGGGCCGATTGAGCGCCCTGAACAGTGCCCTGACGAAACTGTTCTGCGGCGGGAAATTGCTTCCGGCACAGACTCGCGGACGTGACCGTCCGGGCTCCTTTCAACGGCATCGTTCCGGTTAAGGGGCCAGGGTTTTGGTTGGCCGGGAGAGCCGGTGCGGCCGGGCGATCAGGGACTGCGCCGGCGTTTGGCCACGTTCTCAAGGTGCCGGAGCGCAAGGGCGGTCCAGCCGGTCTGATGGTTCGCCCCGAGGCCGCGCCCGGTGTCGGCGTGGAAATATTCGTGGAAGAGCACGAGGTCGCGCCAATGCGGATCAGTCGCGAAGCGCGTCTCGTCACCGTGGCACGGCCGGCGGCCGGTTTGATCCGGCAGGAAGAGCGAGCTGAGCCGGACTTCCAGGTCGGCGGCGATGTCCTGGAGGGTGCGCTGAACGCCGGAGCCCGTCGGGTATTCGACCGTGAACTCGGGGCCGTAGAAGTGGTGGTAGCGTTCCAGCGCCTCGACGAGCAGGTAGTTCACGGGAAACCAGATCGGTCCGCGCCAGTTCGAGTTCCCGCCGAAGAGCCCCGTCGTGCTTTCGCCCGGCGAGTAGTCCACCCGGTGCTCCTCGTCGCCGCAGCGGACGATGAACGGCTCCCGGGCGTGGGCCTTGGACACGGAGCGCACGCCGAAGGGCGAGAGAAACTCGCTTTCGTCGCCGAGGTAGCGGAGCACGCGGCGAAGGCGGTCGCGGGTGGGAATCGCGAGCAGGAGCCGCTCGCGGCTGCCGCTGCGGCCGAGGGCGACGCCGCGGTTCAGGTCGTGGCGGTTCTTTACAAACCACGCGAGGCGCTTCTTGAAACCGGGCAGGTGGTCCACTTCGGACTCTTCCAGCACCTCGACCGCGATGAGCGGCAGCAGGCCAACCAGGCTGCGCGAGCGGAGCGGCACGGGCCGGCCGCGCCCGGTGTCGAGCTGGTCGTAGTAGAAGCCGTCCTCCTCGTTCCATAGGCCGGTGCCGCCGAGGGTGTTCATCGCGTCGGCGATCTGGACGAAGTGTTCGAGGAACTTGCTCGCCATGTCCTCGTAGGCGGAATGGATCTTGCCGGTCGTGGGGTCGCGGGCCAGTTCGAGCGCCATCGCCAGCATCGTCGCGGCGTAGAAGGCCATCCACGCCGTGCCGTCGGCCTGCTGGAGCGAACCGCCGGTGGGCAGCGGCTTCGAGCGGTCGAAGACGCCGATGTTGTCGAGTCCGAGGAAGCCGCCGGAGAAGATGTTCTTGCCGGCGGCGTCCTTGCGGTTGACCCACCAGGTGAAGTTGATGAGCAGCTTCTGGAAGACGCTTTCGAGGAAGTCGCGGTCGCGGCCCCCGTGGGGTCCGGTGAGCTTGTAGACCCGCCACGCCGCCCAGGCGTGGACCGGCGGGTTCACGTCGCCAAACGCGAACTCATAGGCCGGGAGCTGGCCGTTGGGATGCATATACCACTCCCGCAGAAAGAGCCCGAGCTGCTGTTTGGCAAACGCGCCGTCGATCCGGGCGAACGGGATCATGTGGAAGGCGAGATCCCATGCGGCGAACCACGGATACTCCCACTTGTCGGGCATCGAGATCACGTCGCGCGCGTAGAGATGCCGCCACTCGGTGTTGCGCCCCTCGAGACGCGAAACGGGGGGCTTGGGCGAACCGGGATCCCCGTCGAGCCAGTCGCCGACGACGTAGTGAAAGAACTGTTTCGACCACAGCAGGCCGGCGTAGCCCTGACGCGCCACGTTGCGCTCGGCGGGCAGCAGATGCGGGGGCAGTTTCGTCTGATAGAACGCCTCGGCTTCGGCAAGACGCTGGGCGAAGACCGCGTCGAACGCCGCCGGGGCGTTCATCAGGGCGCTGGGTTTTGCGCCGGCCGCAACCGTCGGAGTGGGCGTCTCGTCGCAGCGGAGCCGTTCCGTTTCGCCGGCCGCGGCGAGCCGTAGTCGGACGACCTGGGATTCCCCCGGCGCGAGGGTCAGCCGATACCAGGGAGCGGCCTTCGTGCCGAAGTTCTCGGGGTTCACCGCCTCGGTGCGACCGTCCACGACCAGCGCGTGAAAGGCATCCTTCACGTTGGGGGTCGCATTCGGCACGCCGAAGAGACCCAGGCTGTTCGTTTCGTTTTCGGTGAACAGGATTCGCGGAATCGTGCCGTCGGGCGCGGGGCCGGCCTCGAAGACGAAGTCCCCGAGCGTCTCATGGGAGGCGAGCACCCGACCGGGGAACTTCCCGGTAAGCGTGGGCTTGCGGAGACAGCCTTCGCGCGGGCATCCCCAAGACCAGGTGTTGCGAAACCACAGCGTCGGCAGCAGGTGGAGCGTCGCCGGGTCGGGGCCGCGGTTCGCGACGGTGATCCGGACGAGCAGGTCATCCGGTGCCAGCTTGGCATACTCGGCCATGACATCGAAGTAGCGGCCCTCGGCGAACACGCCCGTGTCGGCCAGCTCGAACTCGCGGTCCATCCGCCCGCGGCGGCGGTTTTCCTCGACCAGCCGGGCGTAGGGAAACTCCGCCTGCGGATACTTGTAGAGCGCCTTGGCGTAGGCATGCGTCGGCGTGGAGTCGAGGTAGAACCATTCCTCCTTCACGTCCTCGCCGTGATTGCCCTCGTTGCCGGTGAGGCCGAAGAGCCGTTCCTTCAGGATCGGGTCGCGCCCGTTCCACAGGGCCAATCCGAAACAGAGGCGCGCCTCCCGGTCGCAGAAACCGAGCAGCCCGTCCTCGCCCCAGCGATAGGCGCGGCTGCGCGCGTGGTCGTGCGGGAAATAATCCCAGCAGGTGCCGCCCTCGCTGTAGTCCTCGCGGACGGTGGCCCACTGCCGCTCGGCGAGGTAGGGCCCCCAGCGCTTCCAGTTCGCGCGCCGGGCATGGTCTTCGGCCAGGCGTCGGTCCTCGGCGGTCTCGTGGGGGGCGGCGGTCTTGCCGGTGACCTCGTTCGGAGCAGTTGGCATTGCCGGAGTAAACGGCGAAGGCGGGGCGACGAGAAGATGGAATCTGGAAGACGCCGGTCTGCGGCTACGGGACACAACGAGTTCCGGTTTGGCACTCCACGGTGCCGGACTCCTTGAGCCGGCCACGCTGTGTCACCGAAGGGCTTGGGTTTTGATCAAGACGGGAGGGATCGCAGTTATGGGATCACCTGCACGAACGCCTGGGCGCTGAGAGCCTGGTTGCCGCCGGTGTCGGTGGCGCGGGCCTGGAGCGTGACCGTGCGGCTAAGCGCAACAGCCGGCCGCTCAGCGGCGGTTGCTTCGCCGGCGGGCGAGCAGGGCCCAACCGAGCAGACCGGCAGCGGAGAGGCCGGCGATGAACTCCGGTTCAGGGACCGCGGTGATGCTCACGGTCAGTTCGGAGAGCACGAAGTTGCCATTGCCAAACCGGCCCGAACCACCGGCGGGCAGGCTGGCATCCGGGATCATTTCGAGGCGCAGGCCGGTGATGCCCGTGAGGCTCGTCGGGGCGGTGACCGTGAGGGTGTCGGTGGCCGGGTTGAGGCCGCTCGCCAAGAGCGAGTTGTCCCCCTGCTTTGCCAAGGTTTGCCCGTTGACCGAGAAGAAGGTCGCCGGATCCAGCGTGATCCAGTTGGCGGTGACATCGCCGCCGGTCGCCAAGCCATCGGCGAAAGTGCTGCGGTCATCGGTCGTGATGGAGAGGCGGAAACGACCAAGGTTGTGGCCGGGAGGGATGAGGTAGAGGCTCTCGAAGGTGAAAGTCAGCGCGGAACCGCCCGCAAAACCGATATCCGATTGGGTCTCGAACACGGCGGTCTGGGCCGAGCCTTCGCCGGGAAGGATTGCCCAGCCGCGGTCGTCGGCAGTGGTGCCATCGATGGCCTGGCCCACGTCATAGCCGGACTGCGAAAAGGTCGCGGTGGCGTTTTGCAGGACGAAGATCTGGGCTTGGGTGTTGACCGCCACGGTGGCGAAGCCGAGTGCCAGGAGAGCGCGCAGGGAAAATGGGTTCATGAAGTTTCAGGGCAGGATTTCCGACGGGAAAGTCCGCAGTGATCAAGACCGAGGTCAAGGTTTTCCTTTCCGGCAATGCGGGCGTGCGGGGCGGCTGGGGCCGGCGCTGGTTCCCACCCAACGAGATGCTCAGGAAGCAGGAAACGTGGAACAACCTCCACGCCGCCCTGCTCCCGGTCCGCGAGCACCACGGCGGGCGGAAACAGGCCGTCACGCCGCGTGGCACGCGCGACTGCCGCCGCCGCGTTCCGCACTCCGCGAGGTTTTGGAGTGCGGCAGTCCTCTGCCGCTTTGGTTGGGGCGCACTCCTCGCCCCTTCATCTCCCAGTTCGCGCACAGACCAAAGCGCGAGAGGACTCGCGCACTCCACGACGCTGGCGCGACTGCTCACGCCCCGCGCTTGCTCTGCGCCTACGGGTTCAGCTTCACGACCACGGGGGCGCTGAGGGCCTGGTTGCCGCCGGTGTCGGTGGCGCGGGCCTGGAGCGTGACCGTGTGGGCCGCCACCTGCGGCGGCACCTTCCAACGGGGGGCGAACGGATAGTTGTAGTCCGTGGCCACCACCACGCCGTCGGCCAGCAGCTCCACATGCCGCACGAGGATGTCGTCCGTGGCGGTCACCTGGATCTCGTGGACCGTCTCGTCTTTCAGGTCGCCCACGGGCGGCACAATCGCGGCGGTGGGCGCGAGGCCCGCCGTATCGCGGTCGGTGTAGCGCAGGACAGAAAGGCCACCGGGGAACAGTTTGAAAACGCCCCCGATACGCAGCGAACTTGTGGCGGCGCTCACCAACGCATAGCCGTCGTGGAGGATCACCGAGGTTTCGCGCGAATGCCCGGGATTGAGCGTCTCGATGAACTGGGTCGTGTCCGTGGGGTCCGTCGTGTCGTAAATCGTCACAGCAATCGAAAAGGCGTTGCCACTTCCGAAACTGGTCAATGTGACCAGCGAGTGGTTTCCATCCGGGACCAGCGACAGCACGGTGGACTGGATCGCCGGCGGATTGGCGAGCAGGACTGGAAGTGCGGGATTGCTCACATCCACCGTCCGCCACGAAAGGAACGAGCCCAGATAAAGAGTCTGATCTGCCAACTCCAGTTTGGTGGCGAAGTCCTGGTTGGATAGATTGGGAATGCCCAGACCACCCACACCTATCTTGGCAAAACCGGCCAAGACAGGCGTGAACACCGTTACGGCGGAGAAGGAAAGTGAGCTGACGGGAAAAGATTGCCCCGGAAGCAGGACAGGCAGGTGCTGGGTCTTCAGCAGGTAAACGTGATCCCGGTCGGCCCGCACGCCGATCACGTTCGCATAGGAGGTCACCGAGTAACCAGGCAAAGGAAAGGTCTGGTTGTAAAATATGCCTTCTTCCTGCCACGAGAAGATGCGCGCTCCGGTGGCCGCGTCATAGACCAACAACTCGTCAGGAACGGTTTTGAAAATAGTGCTAGTGCTCTCCCCACCCGTGGCATGGATCACATAGACCAGGCCGTTTCGCACGAAGGGATCCTCAAAGGCATCACGGACGGTCGCGGTGGCCGTTTCGGTGTGGATGATTCGAGGTGCGGCGGGATTGGCCACATCGATGATCCAGAAGCTGTTCCGGCTCGACATCGCCACGATCGAATCCTCGACCGAGATGTGCTTCACGTAATCAATTTCTCCGGGGAGTCGCAACGCGAGCTCACCTACGCGCGTCAGGGTGCCGGCCGGATCCCACTCGTAAATCAACAGCCCCTTTTGGCCGGCCGCCACATACACATGGTTACCTTCGACCGCGCATTGCTCCACGTCGTCGCTGCCGAAACCGGTCGGGGTCATGGAGATGACTTGGAGCCGGCGCGCCACGAGCGGCTGGTCATCTTGCCCGTCTTTTTCACCGTCGTTGTCGGTGTCGCGGTTGAGCGGGTCGGTGCCGATGATTTTTTCCGCCTGGTCAGGAAGGCCATCCCCGTCGGCGTTGGGCGCGTCGCCCGGCAAGATCCGCAGGGCCAGCGCAGGGAAGGGTGTGGGCAGGCCCGCCGGTGAGGAAAGGAAGGTGCCCTCGCCGATGATGGTGCCGTAGTCCACCAGCGAGAGCCGGTAAGCGGTGTCGGGCCGGAGGGCCGGCAGAGTGATGACGCCGGCGTCGCTGACCGGCACGCGGACGATCTGCCGGCCGTCGTCCAAGGCTCCGGCACCCCCGCGGAAGCCGCCCTGGGCGATGAACACGCGGCTCAACGCCGCCTGGAGTTCGGCGCCCTGGACCGTGAGTTCGTTGTAGAACACCTGCTGAGCGACCAGTTGATGCTCAAGCTTGGCGGCTTCCGCGACGACCGCGGCGGTCGCCTGATCAATCGCCGCGAGCAGCTCCGGGGTCGCCTCGGCCCGGCGAATCCGGCCGGCCGATGGGGCCACGGACGCGGGAGCGAAGAGGGTGTCAAAATGCGTCAAGAACAGATTGATGGCGGCCTTTAGCGCGCCGAACGCGAGCGTCCCATTGGCCACATCGGTGGCGATGGTATTGAGATCGCTGGCATCGGAGAGAACCACCTTGAGGTCGGCGCAGGTGGCGCTTTCGCCACCGCCCGGTTCCGCGCATTCGCCCGAGCATGCCAAATCGACTGCGATGGCGCCCACGCTGAGGACGCAGCCGAGCGCATCAAAGATTTCCAGAATCGGGTTAACCGCATTGGCGCCCGTCGCGAAGGCTTCGAGCGCTTGGGCCGAGAACTTGTTTAGTTCCAGCACCGCCTTGGCCGCGCCCGCGAGATCGCCGTTCTGCACGGCTTGGTTCATGGCGATGCTCGCATCCACGTAGGTTTTTAACGCTTCGAGCGCAACCACCCCTGCTTGATACCCTTCTTTGGCACCCAACAGTTTGGCCGCGCACGTCGCCATGCTGAGCGTGTGGCTTATGACCGAACCGCTTTCAAATTCACAGGGATCCTCCGGGGGTGGCGGCGTCGGCCCGGGCGAGACAGGGGAAGGGCCGAACCAACCCGGCTGGCGGAGGCCGTAGCCGGGGTCGCTGATGACGAAGTCGCCGTCGGGCGTGACGGTCATCGGCCCCTGCCCGGCCCAATGGCCGAGGTCGTGGTTGAAGCTCCACAGGGAAGACTTGGCACCGGGGGCGAGTTTCAAGCCGGTGACCGGGTCCGGCAGGTTGGGCAGCTTCACGGTCACCGGCTCGGTGAAGTTCATCGGGCCGGAGGACTGGAGCGTGAACACCAGCGGCAGCCGCAGCCCCACCGGCAGCGGCTCGGGCAGGCGGTCTGGCGGCACGATGGCGAGGCCGATCCGGCCGCCGCGGGCGCCATTGTCGTCATACAGCGCGTTGGCCGGCACCATGATCTCGATGCCGGCGAGCAGCGGGTCGCCGCCGACCAGCTCAGGGACGAGGCGGATGACGGTGGGGACCGTGCTGGAGACCGGCTGCAAAGCGCCCGCGGGCACGAGCGGCAGGAAGATTTCCCCGTCGCCGTTGGGCAGGTTGTTGTATTTGCCAGCCACGATCTCCCACGCCTTGCCGACGAATGGATAATACGCCCCGTCCGGCCAGCGGCTCTCGGTCGCGGTGCGCCCGTCAATGTGAACGAACACGCGGCCGGCCGGCGCGGGGTCCAGCAGGAACTTGCCGTCCGCGCCGGTCACCGCGCGCAGGGTCTCCTCCGCGCCGTCCACCGTCACCGTCACGCCGGCGAGCGGGTGGTTGATCAGCGTGCCATCGGGCAGCCGCACCAGTTCGGAGGCGAACACCTGCCCGGCCACCGCCGTCTTGGCCACCACGATGACCGCGTGGGTCGAGTAGGTGAAGCCCAGCGTGCCGCCCGGCAGCCCGTCGCCGTTGGCGTCGAGCACCAGCCCGTTGAGGTCGCGAACGCCGGCGGGATTGAAGGTGACGACCACATTGGTGCCGCTGGGGACCGGTTCGAGCGCGAACAGCGTAGCCGTGCGCCGGTCGGCCGAAAGTTCGACGCGGCCGAGCAGCTTGCGGCCCGCGGCGTTGGCGAAGAACTGTTCCGTGCTGAGCACCGTGCCTGCCGCCAGTGGGGCGGAGAATTGCAGGATGACTTCGCGGTTCACCGAGACGCCTCCCTCATTGGCCAGCGGAGACAGTTCGCTCACCATGGCCGGTCGCAGTTGGCGCAGGCGGAAAAAGCGCAGCGTGCCCCCGGCCTCAATCTCGATTGAGCGCTTGTCGCCGTCACTCGTCAGCGACGCGAGCACCGGTTGCCAGTTGTCGGGGGCCAGCCCCACGGTGGTCTCGGCCACCCAGACGGCCGGGCCGTTCATCCACACCAGGCGCAGGCGCGAGCCGGCCAGGTGCTCGACGGCGAGGGGATGAGTTTGGGCCGCCGCCATCACGGCGAGCAGCACGGCCAGGAGCAGGCGGGCAAAGATCATGGCAGGGTGGTGGATGGTCGATTGTCGCCAAGTGGACACCGGTAGCAAGCAGTGTGTGCGGGCGGGGCGGGCGTCGGGCAGGGCGGATTCATCTGGAATTGAGCAGGCGGAGGGATCGGCCGGATTTCCGGTCGATGGCGGCGCCCGAGGTTCGTCGGCGTGCCGGGGTCGGGCTT
>JAYUSF010000072.1:0-23611 GCA_043755815.1 Verrucomicrobiota bacterium | reverse complement strand
GCGTTCGGGCGGTGGACGAAGCCACACCCGACGACGTGATCTGGTGTGACGGCCTTGCTGTCGGAAGCCCGACCAACATGGGCATCCTCTCCTGGCGCATGAAGCGTTTCTGGGACGAGGCGATGGGGTCCCATTGGATGAAGCTCGACGGCAAGATCGCCTGCGCCTTCAGCAGCGCCGGCGGCTGGGGTGGCGGCATGGAACTCGCCTGCCAGTCCATCCTCACCGTCCTGATGAACTTCGGCTTCCTTGTCTTTGGCGTGACCGACTACGCCGGCAAAAAGATGACGCTCCACTACGGTGCCGTGGCCGCCAAAGAACCCCGAGAAGCCGAAACCCAGGAAGCCTGCCGTATCCTTGGCCGTCGGCTCGCCGAATGGACCGCCGTGATGGCCCACGGGCGCAAGGACGAGCATCCCTCCACCAAGCTTGCCCAACGACTTCCACCGGGATGAACAATCACAGACGGTCCGCACGCGGGTCCAGCGCATCCCGCAATCCGTCCCCGAGGAAATTCAGCGCCAGCAGCGTGGAAGCCAGCACGCCACCGGGGCCAATGATCAGCCACCAGCGCACCCGGAGCGGATTGATCTGGGCCGCGCCCTCGGCGATCAGCGTGCCTAGGCTGGCCTCCGGGGGTTGGATGCCGAGGCCGAGGTAACTCAGGAAGCTCTCGTAGAGGACAATCGCCGGCACCGTCAGCGTGAGGTAAACGATCACGACCCCCAGCACGTTCGGCAGGATGTGCCGGAACAGAATGCGCCCGTGGCCGGCTCCCAATGACTGGCTAGCCAACACGAAAGGCCGTGAACGCAACGAAAGGACTTGCCCCCGGACGATCCGTGCCATCGTCAGCCACGACACCACTCCCAGCCCGACAAACAGGAACATCAGCCGCGCCGTCGGCACCAGCGACGGCGTGACGGTGCCGATGAAGTTCTTCACGTAGCCCTCCAGCGTCGTGATTAGCACGATCACGAACACGATGCTGGGCAGCGAATACACGACGTCCACGAACCGCATCATCACCGCATCCCAACGCCCACCCACGTAGCCCGCCACCATGCCCCAGCAAACGCCGATGACAAGGCTCACCGCCGTGCCAACGGCCCCGACCAACAGCGAAATCCGGGCGCCAGCGAAGGTCCGAGTGAACACGTCCCGCCCATGCACATCCGTGCCGAACCAGTGTCCGAAGCTCGGCGCGGCAAACTGCGCGTCCGAGCCCTGCTCCGCCGAATGCGGGCTCAACACAGGCACCAGCGAGGCGAGCACAAGCACAAGCAGCAGGAACACCGCAGCGCCGACCGTCGGCGTGTTCCGACGAAGGCGAAGCCAGGCGCGCTGGTTGGGTGTCAGCATCGGCGACAAATCTAATCGGTCACTCCTGGCAGGAGACGCCCACTGATGCCGATGAGCGTAAGGTCTGCGTCGACGAAGATGTTGGCATTCTTCACGGCAGGCGCATTTTCGGTTGGATGGACAGGTGGATGGGAGGTTTCGGCTTTTGCCCATGGCGTGCACCAAACCAATGGAGGACTGCAAAGTTCAACATGGCGGTGACCGTCAAATGACTACTTTCGTTTTTCCTTTGAAGGGGCATTCCAGAGCTCGAGAAATTCTCTTCGTCCCTTGCCCGGTTCCTCAAGGGCTTGGGCTTGTCGCGCGCGTTCTTTCAAAGCGGTCTGTTTCGCGACCACCTTTTGATTCACAAGACTGGGATCGGCTCTTGCCTTCAGCAAAGCCTCCTTAATCTCCGACTCCTCCTCATCCACGATCATCAAAGGCACCCAGCCCTTTGCGTCAGGCATGTTCGGATCGGCTCCGGCCGCTAGCAACGCTCGCAAAATCCGGAGGCGGTCGCTCTTGCTGTCTCTGAGTTCATTTCCACCCAGCGCTAGGAAATTCAGTCCATCGGTTCGGACAGCCAGAGTCAGTGGAGTTTCGCCCTTCCTTGGACCGTGCTGAATGTTGCTCCCAAGGCGTCTATTGACCGGGCAGCCAAGCTTGAGGAGTAACTCCACCTTCGCGTGGCTTCGTTCATAGACGGGGCCATGAAGTTCATTTCCCAACAAAGGGCAACCAGCAGAAACGAGTTCACGAACGATTCGGAGCCGATCTGGGTCTTCCTTCTTGATTACGACAGCATAGTAAACAGCGGTCTGGTTTTGCGATGTGGCCAACGTCGGATCGGCACCTCCTTGTAGCAATCGTTGCACAGCCCAGAGATTTCCTTTCTGCGCTGCCAGCATCAGGGCTGTTTCTCCGCCCACGCCTTCGTCATTCCTTCCAGCGCGCAGATTGGGATCCGCTCCGGCGCGTAGAAGCGATTCAACAACTTGGCTGTCTTTTGTGGCGCAAGCTCCCATCAGCGGGGTAATCGCGTGATGCTTGCGATCAAGCTCGGCCCCGTGCTCGATAAGCCAGTTTGCTAGATCAGCGGCCCCGCGACCAATGACTCCCGACAGAAGTGGAAACGATTCACCGGGCATTCCACCAGGAACCAACCGATTGGGCTCCCAATCTCCCTTTTGCAGGGCTTCAAGAATGGCATCCCAATCCTTCTCGCAATACCAAGTGACCATTCTCTTCGTCATTGGCTCTGCGCGTCTGGCGCGTTTTTTCATCATAGAACATCCTTCCGTCACCCATACTTCACTCTCGGATCGAGCACGCTGTAGGCGAGGTCCACCAACAGGTTCAACACCAGCAGCAGCACGGCGTAGAGCATCACCAACCCCACCACCATCGGATAGTCCCGGCTCAGCGACGAGTTCACCATGAACACGCCGATGCCCGGGATTTGAAACAGGTTCTCCACCACGAACGAACCCGTCAGCAAGTCCGCCAGCATCGGTCCGCTGTAGGAAACCACCGGCATGATCGCCAGCCGCAACGCATGGCGCGTGAGCACGGCAAATTCCCCGAGTCCCTTCGCCCGCGCCGTGCGGATGAACTCGCTGGCCAGCACCTGCGTCATGCCCTCGCGCATCAACCGTGCAACGCGGCCGCCGAAGTAGAGCCCCAGTGCGACCATCGGCAACAACGCCTGCAGCGGCGCACCCCAAAGGCCGACCGGAAACCAGCCCAGCTTGAGCCCAAAGAACAGGATCAGCAGCGGTCCGACGACAAAGCTCGGCACGCAGATGAACACCAAGGCCAGCAAGCTGCCGCCCCAATCGCTCCACGAGCCGCGCCGCACGGCGGCGTAGAAGCCCAGCGGCACCCCAAAGCCGAGCGCGAAGCCAAACGCCACGAGACCGAGCGTGAGCGACACCGGCAAGCCGTCCCGGATGATCTCCGAGACGGTGTGGTTCCGATACTTGAGCGACCGCCCGAGGTCGCCCCGCACGGCGTCGCCCAGCCAGCGTAGGTATTGGTGCGCGACGGGTTCATCGAGGTGGTAGCGGGCCCGCAGGGCGCGTTCGATCTCCTCTGAAGCCGACGCCCGATCACGATCAAACGGCCCACCCGGCGCAAGCCGCAGCAGGGCGAAGGAGAGCAGGCTGATCACCAGCAGCAGCGGCACGAGGAACAGGATACGCTTGAGGAGTTGCATTGCGCCTCAGGTGAAACGGTCGGCTTTTCTCGGACTTCGTCCGTCCATCGGCACGTAAGCTTGGTCTGCCCGGAGCCGGCCGCCGGTGGCCCCGCCGTTCATGGCCGCCCTCCCGGCCTCAGGCGCTTGATGGCGTTCACCGGATGCACATCCAGCAGGTTGCCGTGGATTCCTGACCACTTCTTCGGGTCATACAGCGTGAAGCCCGCCTCGAACCACAGCGGGATGATGGGCGCCTCGTCACGCACCAGCAACGTCTCCGCACGTTGGAGCAGTTCCCTCCGCCGTGGCGCATCGGTTTCCCCCTGCGACGCAGCCATCAGGTGGTCGAATTCGGCATTCTTCCAGCCGGTGCGGTTGTTGCCGTTGCCGCCGGTGAACAGGTCGAGGAACGTGTTCGGGTCATTGTAGTCGCCGATCCAACTGCTGCGACTGAAGTCGTAGTCGAGCTGGCGTTGGGCGACGAGGTAGACCTGCTTTTCCATCTGCCGGATTTCGACTTCGACGCCGAGTTCCTGCCGCCACGTTTCCTGCAACTCCACGGCGACACGCTCGTGCATCCGGGCACCGCCACCGCCCGAGCTGTCGCAGAGGTAACTCAGCTTGGGAAAACCCTTGCCGCCCGGGAAGCCGGCCTCGGCCAGCAGCCGCCGGGCGAGGTCGGGATCACGCCGCTGGCCTTCCCCCCGGAGGTAGTTGGCCGTCGCGGTCGGGACGAGGTGATCGGCCGGTTCACAAGCCGGAGCCAGCCGGCGGACAACGCGGGCCTTGTCCACCGTGAGCGCAAAGGCCCGGCGCACGCGCGCATCGGCCAATGCCGGGCGCGTCACGTTCAGACGGACGAAGTAGCTCCCAAGCATCGGGAAGGTGTGGTAATCGGGCCGCGACTCCAGTTCAGGCAACAGCTCCGCCGGCACAAGCGGTTTGTCCCAGATCACGTCGGCCTGCCCGCTCAGGTAGAGGTTCATCGCCGTGATCGGCAAGGCGACGGACAGAAGGTCCACCACCCGGCTATGGGTGTTCGCGACGTCCCAGTAGCGTTCATTGCGCTTGAGCCGGATGCGGTCGTTGAGCCGCCAGAAGTCGAGTTCGTAGGGGCCGCTGAACGGCGGATGCCGCATCGTCCAGACGTCGCCGTGCTGCTCGATCGCCTTGCGCGGGACAATTGCGAGCGTCTGGAACGCACAGAGGTCAATGAACCACGGACAGGGATCCCGCAGCGCCACTTCGACGGTTCGGACCTCTGGACTGCGAACCCCCACGGACGCAAAATCCTTCGTTCGCCCCAGCAGGTAGTCCTCGGCACCCCGAACGGGGAAAAGAAGGGCGGCGTATTGGCAGGCGTTGGTTGGCTCCAACACTCGCCGCCAAGAATACAGCACATCCTCCGCAAGGATCGGTTCGCCGGTGGACCAAACGGCATTCGTCCGAAGATGGAAGGTGTAGGTGAGCCGATCCGTCGAAACCTCCCACCGCTCGGCCAAAGCCGGAACCGCCTCACTGGTCACCGGATCGGGTCGCGCCAGACCCTCGAAAAGCGGCAACACCGCGCGGAGCTCCTCGATGCCACTCACCAGCAACGGATCCAGTGAGCCCGGATCCGCCCCGTTGACGATGGTCAGATCCGCGGGCGGAAGCGGGCGGCATCCGCAAAGGCCGAGCAGTATTCCCATGGCCCCAATGCCCATGATCAATCGGCCCAGGCAGCTACGGGCGGGGGCCGGAATTACTCCGCCAATCCCAGAGAACAAAAACGCTCCCGGGCTTTCGCGGGGAGCGTTTGCGATATCCGGCATGGTGCCCGGAGTTTACGGATCACTTTCCAGGCGTCACTCCATTCGTGGCCGCCACGGCGGCGTTTGTGGGCGTCTTGGTAAGATTCATTGCCGGATTCACTGCAGCCGCGGGAGTCACAGGCTGGGCCGACTGCTGGCGGATGGCCTCCGTGCGGCTCCGGTTTACCTGGGAACCCATCGCGGACACGATGAGGCATAGCGCCAGAAACACTCCGGCGGCATACTTGGTCAGGTTGGTAAGCGTATTGCCCGAGCCGGCCCCAAACATGGCCACGGCGGCATCGCCACCAAAGGCGGTGCCCATTCCAGCTTCCTTCTTGGGGAGTTGCACCAAGATGAGAAGCCCGAGGAAGAGGCAATCCAAGACAAGAACAAAGCTGAGGAGATTGATGACCAGTTGCATGGATTGAAGCGGTTAGATCGAGTTCCTGATGATGTCGGCAAACGAACGGACTTCGAGGGCTGCGCCTCCGACCAAGGCACCGTCGATGTCGGGCTGTCCCAGCAGTTCACGGGCGTTGTTCGCCTTCACACTGCCACCGTATTGGATGCGCACACGCTTGGCGACCGGCTCCCCATGCAGCGCGGTCAGCACGCCGCGGATGTAAGCATGAACCTCTTGCGCCTGCGCGCTGGTCGCCGTCTTGCCGGTGCCGATCGCCCAGACCGGCTCGTAGGCGAGCACGGTGCGTTCGACCTGTTCAGGTGAAAGCCCGGCGAGCGAACCGCGAACCTGCGTTTCGATGACCTGATTGGTGATGCCGGCTTCTCGTTCAAGGAGAGTTTCACCCACGCAGACAATCGGGATCAGGTTCGCCGCGTGCGCCGCCGCCGCCTTCTTGGCGACCAAGGCGTCCGATTCCTTCTGATACTGCCGGCGCTCGCTGTGGCCGAGAATCACGTAGCCGACGGAAAACTCCTTGAGCATGCCGGCGGAAATTTCGCCAGTGAAGGCGCCGTAGCCGCTTTCACCAAAGGTCTGGGCTCCGAGCCGGATGTTGGAATCAAGGATTGCGCGAGAGACGCTTTCTAGGGCGGTGAAGGGCGGGCAGACAACGATGTCGACCTCCTTGACCGCAGCAAGTTCGCGCTTGAGGCCGGCGACGAGGTCGAGGGCCTCGGCGACCGTCTTGTTGCACTTCCAGTTACCGGCAATGATCAGCTTGCGCTCTTTATCCATGGACTTCCGTTTTAACGGAGCGCGGACGTTATCCGGGGCGGGAGCACCGTCAAAGGGGTTTTTATGGATGAATAAACAAAATGGGCGGCCGGAAGGCCGCCCGTAGTAACCCTAAGCCTGGTTTTCCGGCTTAGTTTGAAACCTTGAATTCGGCGAATGCCTGGATGGTGCCAATGCCGGCCGGGACGTTCACCCCGCTAAACACCGCCGTGTTGCCGGCGAGGTTGACTGCCGGAACATCGATCACGTTTTCACTGGTGGTGACTCGCAGTTTCACTGGCGTTCCATTGGGAATACCCGTGCCTTGCACCGTCACGGAAATCGGCCCGGCGGCGGTGAAAATCACGTCGGGCGACAGCGTGTTGCCGCTGGGCGGCTGAACTACATTTTGCCCGGAGACCAGCGTCACCGCCAGCACACCCAGGGTGTTGAAGTCGGTATTGGCGATCGGCGCACTGTTCACACTGATCGGCCGGGTTTGGCCCGCCAATTGGCGATAGTAGGCTTCCAGCCGGATTCGCCCGTTGTCCAAGCTGGTGGTGCCGCCGTAGGCATCCAAACGACCGTTTCCGGAGATGCGGTCAGCGCGCAGCAGAATGGCACCGCCCGACCCTCTGCCGCCATAACTGGTGCCCGAGTGCTGCAATTCGCCGCCGTTAGCCTCGATGGCTCCGTTCACGATGATATCACGGGACGAAGCAATGAAGATTGCACCGCCGCCACCACCACCGTTGCCGCCGTTGACCGTTTCCGAAGAGGCTCCGCCGCCGCCGCCCGAACCGCCCACAAGCGGCTGAATGAAGACATTGCCGTATGAGCCCGGAAGGGTTGCGTCGCTGTAGTTCCCGTTCTTCCCGTCATGTAGGTTCGGGTTGGTTTGCAACGAAGTGCCGGGCAAGCCGCCACCCGGACCTTGGCCTGGGCCGCCAACAAACGAACCGGATTGATCCTGGCGAAGCGCTCCTCTGCCCCCGGCAAAACCACCCGCCCCCCCTTGCGCCACCACACCCAAGGGCAGCGAATTTAGTCCGTCTTCGCCCCCAACGTCGATCGTCCCGTTAACCACCACATCGCCCGTGGCGAGCCATCGCACCGGCGTGTTGGCGGAATTCTTTTTAAAGACGACCCTGACATCAGTGGGGATATTGATCGTGCTATAGTTCCAGATGCCACTGGCCCGACCGGTCATGTCGAAGGTCTGGGTTCGGCCGCTGAAATACGTCCAATCCGTGCCGTTCCAAAGATACGTGTCGGAGGACGGATTTTCCGCGGGAGTATTTCCGCCAAAGACCACGACGCGATTGCGGGTGCCATCCCAAACCATGGCGAAATTGTCGCGGCCTTGAGGTGCGGAGTTTTTTTGAACCCAGTTGACGCCATTCCAGACCCAGGTGTCATTGCGACCGTTCCCGCCGAAAAGGACGACCACGTTATTCACCGCGTCAAAAGCCATCCGGTGAGCCCCCCGGCCTGGGGGATCTTGCACGGGTGATTTGAGCACCCAGTTGACCCCGTTCCAAATCCATGTCTGAGCCTGGTTGTTGAACATCACCACTTCGCCGCGGGCGGCATCGTAGGCAATTCCGACGTCGTCATATTTAGGGGGTTTCGTCGCCGTCGGAAGAAGCGTCCAGTTGACCCCGTCCCACGACCACGTTTCGTCATTGGCACTGCTGCCGCCGAACACGATCACCTTCTTACGCGCCGCATTGCCGTCATAAACCATGTTATGATTGTAGCGCGGGTTAGGACTCGCGGCCGGTGTCTTTTCAGTCCAATTGCCGTTTTTCCAAACCCAAGTGTCATTTAGCGGTCCGTTTCGATACCCACCAAAGAGGAGGATTTCGTCGCGCTCAGCGTCATAGACCATCCGGTGATTTCGCCGAGGAGAAGGACTATTGGCGGGATTGAGTTGCTTCCAGTTGGTTCCGTCCCATTCCCAAGTTCCACCGACTTCTCCGTTATTATAGCCGCCAAAAAGAATGATTTTGCCGCTGGTCGGATTGTAAGCCATGTCCACGTAAATTCGACCGCTCGGAATTATCTCCCGAAAGGTCAGCGGACCATCGGCGCCGGGTGTGGCGGAAGCGATGCTGTAGGGCAGGTCCGGATCAATGGCCCGAACCGCCACAATGCTAAACAGGGCCAGAACACCGCTGGCGATGGTGTGTTGCAACCGATTGAAACAGGACGTCTTCATAGGATTACCTGGGATTGGAAAGAGTAGTGGCAGAAACGCCCGGCTGCCGCTCATACGCGACGACCGGGGAAACAACAAAACTGTCGGCTGGGTTGGGGTGGGCAACGCCATTCAAATAGCTGACTACCGATGAACTCACCGCCACCGGCTGATCGGCGGGTAACGGCGGCAGCGACCCGTTCAGGTAGCTGACTGGCTGGGAGCTGACACTCACCGCGAGATTTTGCGGCAAGGAAACATATCCGCCGTTCAGGTAGCTGACAGGCATGGAACTGACAGTGACCGCCAAGTTTTGCGGCAGAGGCACCAAGGCCGCGTTGAGCACGCTGACCGGCAGCGAGGCAATGGTAAGGTTTGGCTGGCTGTCTCCCGCGAGCGGATCAAGGCCCTGAAGCACTTCCCCATTGTCGTCCCAACCGTCGCCGTCGGAATCGGCATTCTTTGGATTGGTTCCGGCAGTTTGCTCGCCTTGATCGTTCAATCCGTCGAAATCGGGGTCTTCGAGGTCGTCGTCAACTCCGTTGCCATCCGAATCGCGCGTGCGGGGATCGAAGCCGTAGAGCAGTTCCCAACGGTTGCGAAGGCGATCGCCGTCCAAGTCCTCGTCGCCATCCAAGATTCCGTTACCGTTGGAATCGGCGTTGTTTGGATTGTAACCCAGGGCCGCTTCGATCACATCGGGAATGCCATCATTGTCGGAGTCCTGCTGGCCGAGCACCCAGAATTGCCAGATTCTGGGCTGCGCCACGGAATTGCCCGCCAAATCCGAGATCGGCGCCTTCGCAGTCACGTAATAGAGACCGGGCGCCAATGCTTCCGCGAACTGGAGAAAGATCCCGTTGAGACTGCTCCGATATTCCAGCGTGCCGCCTGCAACAGCAGCGTCATCCGAGTCCCCGATGATTTGATTCGGCCCGGCAAACCGGAGGAAGAATGCCACCGGCGTGACGGTTGCTTCGTCCAACGGTTCACTGAACAAGGCATTCACCAGCGTCGCCGAGCCGAGGATAGCGCCCGCTTCGGGGAAAGTCCGGGTGACCCGGGGAGGCGTCGCATCCGGCACCAGCGTCACGAGATACTCGGTGGACCAGGTCGCGTTGCCGCCCGTGTCCGTCGCCCGAGCCCGCAACGTGAACGTGGTCTTCGTCGGACTCAACGAAGGGGTCAAGACCCGCTGCTCGTAGGGGAAGCTCCCGTCCGTCACGACGCGTTCACCATCCAGGTAAAACTCGACGTTTTTCACCTGCACGTCGTCGCTGGCAACGGCCGTCAGCCGGATCAGTTTACCCTCCTCGGCTTGACCGGTAGCCGGTCCGGTCAAGGTGATTGCGGGCTCTAAAGCAATGGTCGGCGGTATCCCCTTGTTGTCGTAGGCAAGGTAGTTGATCACCTGAAGCCCCGATTCGCCGTCGGCGACAAACGCCAGGCCATTGTAGAGCGACACGGCATAGGTCAGGCCCGGCGTCTCAAATGTCCCAACCAGCTTGTCCGTTACGGCGGGATCACGCAGGTCGAACAGGCTCACATCGTGCGTGCCGTCCACCCGGGGATTGACTCCGACGGCCGCCACCCCCAGGCCCGAACCATTGGAAATGATCTGCTTGAAGGAATTGGGGCCGCGGTCTTTGGCAGGTCCGAGGAGGCGGAGATTGGACGGCTGACTGACATCAATGCTGTCAAAACCCGGATACGAGGAAACCAACGCTTTCCCTCCGCCTACAAACAGCCGGCGCCGCCCGGTCAGACCTTCCGGGAAGAAACTCAATCCCAAACTGTCGACCAAGGTCAGTTCCCCGTCTTCGAAACGATAGCTCCGCAGTTCCGACCGTGTCGCGGCGAATACGAAGTCTCCACTGACGCCCAAGTCATCAACCGCCGCCGGTGTCGGATACCGGCCCAACACGGTTCCACTGGGAAGATCGACCAGGACAATCTGATTGTTGAGCAGGCCCACCAGCGCAAGGTTGCCCAAGACAGTCACCGAACGGGCCGCCCCGCCGAGGTTGACCTGATGCAGAATTCGCGCAGTCAGCGGATTGCGAATGTCGACCACCGCGAGGCCTTCGGCTCCGTCGGCCACGGCGGCATAACTGCGACTGGTCGCCACCGCCTGCGCTTCGCCCGGCGTATCGAGCTGGATGATGCGCTGAGGCGTCTGGCCGTTGCTCAGGCTGAACACCGTTATGCCCGCCGAACCGTCGGCCACCACGGCCAGATCGTTCAGGGCCGCGACATCGTAGGCGGTGCCGGGGGTATCGCTGCCCGCAATCACGCCCGTTGCCACCTGCAGACCACTGACGGGATCGCCGCCCGAACGAACTTCGGCCGCGTCATTGATGCCGTCGCCATCGGTATCGGGTTTGGCCGGATCGGTTCCCAAAATTGCCTCGGCCAGGTCGGAAAGGCCGTCGCCATCGGCGTCCGGGCTTTGATCGGCGCCCAAATAGACCGGCGGCATCGTGAAGTTGGAGCCCGCATCCAAGGTCGTGAAATCACACCAACCGACTTCCAGCGTGTCGGCCCTCAGGATGTAATTTCGCACCATCCGATTGGGCGGAAGAATCAGGCGAACATGGCCTACCCCCGTGGTGCCGGCTTTGCCACGCTGAGTGTAGGTGCCGGTTTCCCAGTCGTAGATGGCGTAATAGTGCAACCCCGTGGACGGCGACGGCGCGGGCGCCGGGGGCACCTCGACAACCGCGGCCCGACGGACGACATCGGCGCGTTGCGGAGAAGGAGCGGTGCAGGAACGGTCAGCCGTGTTGTCACCAAGGGTGATGACCGTCACGCCGGCCACGGCCTGATGGCTGTCCAGCGACGAACGGAAACCGATCCCCCCCGGAGCCGCCGGCGAGGTGGCCGCCGACCCAGGCAAAACCGAGCCCTCCTTGGTCTGCACCAGCGTCAACGAGGTCGGGGCAACTCCTTCCCGGAAAGCGATGCCGAGCAGGTCGCCGCAGGGGCTAAACTCCCAGTGACCGTTCCCGAGAGGGAACGTATGGGTGTAAACAACGCTGCCTCGGGGTAGGTTGACGAGATTCAGCTCACTTGAAGTGCTACCGGCCAAAACTCGGGCAAACAGGAAGGTCCGATCATAGCAATCGGGACTGAATCCCCAACCAGCGACATCAATGGCGCCAGCGCCGGGCGGAGTCGCTGCGGTGAAGATCGTGTCGTAGGCCCGATCGCCGCTGATCACGGAGACGTTTACCACGGTGAGATGCACCATCCCGCCAGCTTGGAGCACCGCATAAACGAAATAGTAACCATGCGGGCTGAAACCCAGAGATGCAGAACCGGTAGGCTGGATCGAGGTCCACACCGGGGTATTGGGCGTGGGGCTGCCCAGATGATGCACCGCCACATGGTGGTTTCCCCCAGCGATGTAGTGGTAAACGAACGCATCGCCGCCGGGAGCGAAGCCCCAGAACCCGCTGGGCACGGAGACATTCAGGACCACGATGCCCGTGCTGCGCCGGCGAACCAAAAGGTTTATTGACGGGGCTGAACCGCTGACCTCCAACGCGTATCGCCCATCGGGTGAAGTCCCACGCAATATATCGACCGGGTCTACGACGACACTTGGGGTCACCACCCCGGCTGGCGACACATATGCGCCAATTTCGTTGCAACCGCACTCTACATGCCCCTTGTCGCAGGGAACAAAAGGCACAACTACACCGGGACCGCCACCGGAGCCGGGGTCCGCTGGCGATGGATCGGGATCGGGTCCGGGTCCGGGTCCGGGTTCCGGATCAGGATCGGAGTCAGGCTCCCCAAAGCCAGCATCTGGGTCAGGTTCACCTATCCCTCCATCGCTACCATCATCACCGGTGCCTGTGCCAGAACCTGTCCCGGGTCCAGGCCCCGGTCCCGGTCCCGGTCCTGGGCCAGGCCCGGGACCTGGACGCGGACGCGGACGCGGACGCCGGATATTGTCACAGCGGTTATTGGTGTCGGGCCGCGTGCCATGCCAGCCAGGTTGAAGCACACCGTAACCGGGGTCCGACTCCACAAAATTGCCGTCGGCAGTCACCGTCATGGGACCTGCAATTTCCCATTCCCCAGTGTCATGATTGAAACTCCAAAGCGCACTCTTGGCGCCGGGGGCTAGTTTTTTGCCCGTCTTCGGATCGGGCAGATTCGGGAAGCGCACCGGCACCGGACGGTCAAAATTCTGCGGCCCATCCGTCTGAATGGTGATGACGAGCGGCAAATCCAAACCGGGTGGCAGCGGTTGGGGCAACCGGTCGGGCGACACGGGCGCAATTCCAACCCGGCCACCGCGGACGCCCTGTTCGTTGAACAGGGCGTTCGCCGGAACCGAGACTGTGACACCCGCCAAGGCCGGATTCTTGGCCAATATTTCCGGGGTAAACGTAACGACCGTCTCCTCCGTAGCTTTAACCGTCTGTAGGGCTCCAGCCGGCACGAGGGGGAGGAAGATTTCGCCGCTTCCGCCCGCCAAGTTGGTCTCCACACCGGCGATGGCTTCCCACGCTTTGCCGACAAAAGGGTAGTAGGCGCCGGCAGGCCACTGGCTCCCGACGGCTGTCCGGCCATCTACGTGGACGAAAAACCGGCCCGCCGGCACCGGCTGCAACTTAAATTTCCCCTGCGCGTCGGTCGTGGTCCGAAGCGTCTCTTCCGCCCCATCCACCGAGACAATCACACCTGCCAGCGGCTTATTCACTGAAGCACCCGGATTGCCCGCGCCAGGGGCGAGTTCCGAAGCAAACACCTGACCGATCACCGCCGTGCGGCCAACGGGAGTCGTGGCCAGCGTGTCAAACGTGAAGACGTTGGTGCCGCCCGGCTTGCCGTCACCATCCGCATCGAGGTCCTGACCATTGAGATCCTTCAGGCCATTGCCGTTGAGTCGAACCACGACCCGGGCGTTCGCCGGCAAGTTTTCAAGGAAGAACAGAGTGGCTTTACGACGATCCGCAGCGAGTTCGACCCGGGAAAGGATTTTGCGACCACCAAATTCGGCCCAAAATCTGTCAACCGTCAAGGTCGTCGCAGCTGCCAGCGGCGACGAGAAATACGCGACCGTTTCCCGGGTGACCGAGACGCCATCCTCACCCGCCATCGGCGAGGTCTCGGAAATGAAAGCGGGATCCGGTTTGACGCCGAGACTGTCCTGATACTCCTCGAGGAATGACTTCCCATTCCCATCCGGATCCCGGCCGGCATCCAACGGATCCAACGGATCCAGTTGACCGGCGAGGTTCAGTTCATACGTGTCGGAGATTCCGTCAACATCGGTGTCCAGGCTCTGGGTGTTGGAAATCCGCTGCACCCGAAAGAAGGCCAGATTTCCCGAAACCGGTTGGCGGGTGGTCATCTTGCCCGCCTTCGAAATCTCGACCGGCACCGTGACGCTGCCGAGCGAGTTGCCCATCAGCAGGCGGTTGTAGGAACCGACTTCAGTCGGAAAGGTCACCTCCAGCCGCCCGTCCGCGAGCAACCGGGCTTGCTGGACTCGGAAATCCTGCGCCCCAGCCGCAAAGGTGCCCGCCAAAAATCCGAGCGCACAGCCGAGGGAGACGATGGATGTGGGGAACCTCACAGATTGGTTCAGTCCCTAGTGAAATCCGTTTATAAAGGCAATCAAGTTCTCTCCAATTCACCACATTGTCACTTCGCAGCAACCCCATCGAACCAACGGAGGCCACCGGGAAAATAAAAAGGCGGCCAACCCTGAGTTGGCCGCCAAAAACTTGGTCGAGCTCACTTCTCGTCAAGACAGGTCACACCGGGCAACGGAGTCCCTTCGAGGAATTCGAGACTAGCGCCGCCACCGGTGCTCATGAAGGTGACCTTGTCCCCGAGCTTCGCCCGGTTGATCGCCTTCACCGAGTCGCCGCCGCCGATGATCGACTTGGCACCATGCGCCGTTGCCTCGGCGACCGCCTTGGCAACCGCCACGGTGCCCTCCGCAAAACGCGGGTCCTCGAACATGCCCATCGGACCATTCCACAGGATGGTCTTGGAGTTCGCCAGCACCGCGGCGTAGGCCGTGGCCGTGGCCGGACCAATATCAAAGCCCTCACAGTCGGCCGGAATGTCATCGGCGGTGTTCACGCGCGGATTGACCGGGGCAAGAACAGGTTTGCCCTTCTTGTTGAGCTTACCGGTGTCCTGCAACTCGGCGACGATGTTGTCCGTCGGCAACAGGAACTGCACTCCGAGGGCCTTGGCCTTCACTTCGGCGTCAAGCGCAGTCTGAAGGTGCTCCGGTTCGACCAGCGATTTTCCGGTCTTGTTCCCGTGGGCGAGCTTGAAGGTGTAGGCCATAGCCCCTCCGATGAGAACCACATCGGCCTTTTCCAGCAGGCGATCGATCACCTTGATCTTATCGGAAACCTTTGCCCCCCCGAGAATGACCGCGAACGGGCGGGCGGGATTCTCCAGTTCATCGCCGAGGAATTTCAGTTCGCGCTCCATCAGAAGTCCGGCAGCGCAACGGCCACCCCAGGCGGAAATGATTCGTGCCACCCCACAGGTTGACGCGTGGGCACGGTGCGCGGCCCCAAACGCGTCATTCACAAACACGTCGGCGAGCCGGGCCAACCGCGCTGCGAAGACGGGGTCGTTCTCTTCTTCCTCAGTGTGAAAGCGGACGTTCTCCAGGAGCAGGATTTCGCCATCCTTGAGGCCGTTGGCGGCCGCCTCCGCCTTTTCGCCCACGCATTCGTCGACAAACCTCACCGGCGTCCCCAGTAGCTCACCCAGCTTTTCGGCCACCGGGCGCAGGCTCATGGAGGGTTCGCGCTTGCCCTCGGGTCGACCGAGGTGCGCGGCCAAAATCAGGCGGGCGCCTTTTTCGGTCAGGAGCTTGAGGGTCGGCAGCGTTTCTTTGATGCGGGTGGCCTCGTTGATGACCATGCGGCCATCCTTTTCCTCCATCGGCACGTTGTAATCGACGCGCATGAAGACGCGTTTTCCTGTCACATCCAGATCACGAACAGTAAGCTTAGCCATAGTCAGAGATTCAATTTCCGAAGGCGGCGAAGCTATCGGCGCGTTCGGGCCGGTCAAATGCCCAATGGTCCGGGATATCCGACAAATCTTCCCGCACTCTCCGGTCCAAAAACCTAGCGCTTGCACTGCGGGCAGCCGTCTGGCATTTGTCCCACCGCCTTTTTTGTGGGGTCTTAGCTCAGTTGGTAGAGCGTCTCGTTCGCAATGAGAAGGTCAGGGGTTCGAACCCCCTAGGCTCCACCACTTCCAGGGCATTTTCCGTTCAAGTGCCTCCGCAGCGCTTCCCCCGGCCTCGCCTCAGTCGACTCTCCCGATGTGCTGCCGAGCTTGGGCAACCGGAGGGATCTCAAACTTGAAGCGTCTTTCGTCACAGCCGAGGACCGCCTCACTCACGTGATCAGGTTGAGCCATAGGCACCCCACGTCGAAATTGTCGCTGGTGTAACCGGCAAGGTCGTTCGGCAAGGAGCCCTTCGGATTTGCCCTTGCGACCCACCCACCGGTGGCATCGTTGCATTGACTGGAAATTCGCCTTTGACCGGCGAAGATGGGAAGTCCCCCAGCGGCGGGCAGGGTTTGTTCAACCAATAATTCGCAGCCAACGGACGGCGATTCCGCCTACTCGGTTGGTTTGAGCTTGGCCACGGAAGCGTTCAACTGTTCAACCTGCGACGGAAACAGGTGCCGCTGCTCAATCTTCCCGGCGGCTTCCAACGCCTGGCGCTTCTCGCCCTTCGCTTCATGCAGCAGGAAGCGGGTGTAGTGCAGCACGGCTGCGGTCGACGCGTCGAGTTTCGCGCCCGCCACTGATTCCAGCAGGGCCGGCACCTCGTCGACTCGCCCGACCTGCAACAGCGCCAATGCCCGGTTCACACGGGCAGAAACGGAATTGGGCGTGCGGCCGAGCACTTCCAACGTGACTTTGGCCGCCTCCGGCCCCCGGTCTCCGCGCAACAGCAACGAGGCGGCATAGTTGTTGGCCACCACCGGATCGCTCGCCTGCATCAGATAGAGCCGGCGGCTCGCCTCGATGAGCGCATCCACCTCCCGCGATTCGTAGGCGGACTGCTGCATCTGTCGCCAGAAATCCGACGAGTTCCCGGCAGCCGCCTCCAACGTGCGAAGCATTCGCGTGGCTAACTCGGGAAATCCCACCTTGCTCATGGTCACCGCGGCCCAAAAATTAAGCTGCGGATCAGCCGGTGGATTCTTGAGGTAATGGCCAAAGGCGTCTTCCGCCCGGGATTTACGGCCGAGCGCGTTCTCTCCTACCCCGTCGAAGAACCAACTGATGTTTCCCAAGGCCGAGGCCAGCCGGTCCTGCTGGCGCATTTCCACGGCCAGCCCGCGCAATTCATCCCATTCCTCCACGTGCATCAACGCCGCAGCGGTGCGAACCCAGATCAAGGGCGAATTCGCGAACTTGGGCAGCCGTTGCTTGGAGAAATCGATGAGGATTCGATTCTGTTTCAGCCCGGCCATTGTCGTCAGGTAAGCCTCCGCCTCATCAATGCTGCTCGGCAGGTCGCCAAAGGCTTGGGCCAGCTCCACCGCCCGCGAACGCTGCCCGGTCAGTTGCAACAAGTTCCAGAACCGCACGTGGTGCAGCACCCGGTCGCCGCCGGCCTCCCGCAGCAGGTTGAAGTGCCGTTCGTAGGCCGCCACGTCGATGCGCTGGAAGTCGACCCGCATCAGCAAACCATACGCAAGGATTCGCAGTTCCAAGGTCCTGGTCGCGTTCTCAAGGGTCTCGGTCGCCGCGAGGTATTCCGCGCCCGGCCCCCAGCCGGCGGACCAGGCGGCACCGTATAGTTTGGTGGAAGGAGAGGACGCCGCGAGCTCCCGATGGGCGGTCCATTCGGTCCCAAAACGTTGCATCAGATTCCGCTCGAACAACGCCGCCAAAAGCACCGGAGCGGTCACCTCGGTGCGCGGGGTGTTGGTATTGCCCATCCGCTGGATGATCCAATCCCACTGCCCATAGGTGGCCTTGGTGTGAGCCACCAGCTCCAGGTCCGCCTGATTCGTCTTGCCCAGCAACAGCAACCATTCCGACGTGTTCGACACCAAGGGAAGCCAGGCCATTTCCGGTTTTGACTGGCCCGCCAGCGTCCTGAGGATGCCGCGGTTCGATTCCAAATCGCCTTCGTTGCTCGCCAACGCCGCAACCCACGCCTGAATCGAATCCTCCGTCTTCCCGGCGGCATCAGCCGCTTGCGCCGTTTTTTTGAGCGATCGCGCCTTGAGCAGGTCGATGCCGCTTACCTCGATTTTCGGGAAAACCCCGTCGGGCGTCGTGACGAAAATGCGCGGCCATGACACCCCCATCGCCCCAAACAGGAGGATGAAGACGACGGCCACCCAACGGAACGCCCGGTCGTAAAACAGGACGTGGATCAGGTAATTTCGTTTCACCGCCGCAGGCGGCGCCTTTCGGCGTCGACGCTCGCGCGACCGGCGATTCGAATTGTCGTCGCGCCGTCGGCCCGTCTGCTCCTGCTCGGAGGCGGTATCGGCGGAATCGGAAGTGGGCTGGTCGGAGTCGTCCATACGGAAGCGCGGAGAGCAAAGCGCGCCCAGCGCTGCTTGGAAAGCCGCGAGTCAGCCCGTCGCGCTACTTCAAGTGGCCCAGCAACCGCAGCGCGGCCTTCACGTTCCAGCGGCCTTTCACCAACGCCTGCTGCGCGGTCGCGTGGTCGCATCCCGACAATTCAGCCACGATCCGGCAGGCGCGGTCGCGCAGTTTCACGTTCGACGGATTCAGGTCCACCATCAGGTTCCCGACCACTTTGCCAAGCCGCACCATCGTCAAGGTCGTCAGAATGTTGAGGATCAGCTTGGTCGCTGTGCCCGCCTTGAGCCGGGATGAACCCGTCAGGATTTCCGCGCCCAAGTTGACCGCGAGCACGACGTTGGGCCGTTGCCCGCGGGCAAATATCAGGAACGGATTGAAGCAGAGTATGCCCGTTTTCGCGCCACGCCGTTTCGCCCCCGACAAAGCACCCCAGACAAACGGGGTTCGCCCGCTGGCGGCAATGCCCAGAACCACATCCTTCGGCCCCGCTCCCCGGGCTTCCACTGCGCGCGCCCCGGCGTCGAAGTCATCTTCTGCGCCTTCCACGGCGGAGTGCAGCGCCTTCGCCCCCCCCGCCATGATGCCCTGCACCAGATCTGGCAGGGTCCCGAACGTCGGTGGACACTCGCTCGCATCCAAGACCCCTAAACGACCGCTCGTGCCCGCGCCGACGTAGAACAACCGGCCGCCCGATTTCAATGCCCGCGTCGTCAGCCGGATCAGTTTTTCAAGTTCGGCCCGGTGAGCGTGAATGGCCGCGGGAATCTGTTCATCCTCGTCCAACATCAGGTCGATTGCAGCCCCAATTGGAAGGCGGTCGAACCGCGCCGAACGGGGATTCCGCAGTTCCGTGGGCGACATCTGTGTCGCCTCCGGTATGGGCCGGACGGCGACCTTTTCGAGCGTCGGACCCATCAGCGAACGCCGGGGAGTGTCCCTGGTTCGCAGGGCGGCTTTCGCCATCGCAACCGCGCCCCAGACCGATTCGCACGGCAACGGCCCGAACGTCGCGCGCGGCCATCGCGTTCGCAGTTCCCGGCTGACGCTCCGAGCCAACTTGGGCTGCTTCAGCAGCACGCTGCCGGCAAAGATAAACTGAACTGCCTCGCGCTTCGACGCCAGGCGAGCAGCACAATGGGAGGCATCGGCCACCAACTCGGCTCGCGTCAACCGCAACGCCTCGCGGGCGATCAAGTCCCGCCGCTCAGCCGCCGCAAAAACCTCGGGGGCCAAGGCGGCCACATCCCCCTTCGAGGCCGACTGGAACCACGCGATCAAGTCGTTCGGCTCATTCAGCAACAGGACCCGCAGAGCCCGCTGGCCGAAGTCGCCCAGTTCGGCGGCATGGTCCAACCGCCTTGCCATCAGACGCAGCGCCGTATGGGCCAGGTCGTAAGCGCTGCCGCGATCCCCCAGGTGATGCCCCCAACCGCCGACTTTCGCCGTCTTGCCGGCCTGGTTGCGCCCATAGCAGCACGAACCGGTGCCGCTCAATACGATCACGCGTGCCGCCACGGGCGTCGCCGCCGCCCGGAGTTCCGCCGCCGCGAGGGCCGACTCCAAATCGTGATCCACCCGCTGGGGCACCCGCGGCCAAACGCGCCCCAAGATGAGCTCGACGCGCGCGCAATCCCGCCGGTCGCGCACCCCGGCCATGCCGACGCCGATCGCGTCGGGAACCGGCAGCCGAGCCGCCAACGACCGGAAATGTCCGGTCAGTTGCGCGTCGGAGACCAAGCGCAGATTCGCCGGCCCCGCTTCGATTCGGGCCAGCGGTTGCAAGTCCCCGTCGGCCGCCAGCGCCACGGTGCGGGTGCCGCCACATTCGAGGCCCAGCAAAACGGTCGTGTTCGCCATGGCTGGAAACTGCCGACCTGTCCGCGCAAGGGCGAGCGCGGAGAAATGGAGCGCCAGCCCCGACCAACCGCCCGCTTGCCAATCCGGCGCCCGTGCCTAGGCTGCCGGGCGCAATGGCTTCGCAGTTGCAACAATATCTGCCGGTTCTGGTGCTGTTCCTCGTGGCGGTCGGGTTCGCAGGGGGCACGCTCGTGATTTCGGCGCTCGCCGGTAAACTCGGGCGCCGCACCAAAACGAAGGACATTCCCTATGAATGCGGCATGTTGCCCGAAGGTCCCGGCAATTCCCGGCTGTCGGTGAAGTTCTACCTCGTGGCGCTGCTGTTCGTCCTCTTCGATATCGAGGTGGTCTTCATGTATCCTTGGGCGGTGATCTACAAGGAAATGCTGCGCGAGAGTGCAGCCCTGATTCTGGGCGGGATGGTCAGCTTCCTCGGCGTCCTGTTCGTCGGTTACCTTTACGCGCTCAAGAAGGGCGCGTTCGACTGGACGCGATAGTCCAAAGCCACCACCCCGATGCCAACCCCGCCTTGTGCGGGGTTTTTCGTTTCAAATTCCCGTTCCAAGCCGGCCCGGCAGATCGGCTGTTTTCTGGATTGCCGCTTGCTGGCCCACGGTGGAGTTCGGTTTCCTTCCTTCAGACTTCCCGGAGATGCCCTGCCCGCCAGCCATGAACCGATTGAGGACCGTTGCGAGGCTGCTCGTCGCGGGTCTCCTGCTTGGCCGGTTCGAACCGGCGGTAGGCGGCGGACCGAATTCAAATCCAGCGTTACACTGGGCGTTTGTCCCACCCCAGCCGCCCCCGTTGCCACAGCCGCAATCGGCGAACTGGGTCCGGACGCCGATCGACCGCTTCATCGCCGCAAGTTTGGAAACCCAGGGGCTGCGCCCGGCACCAGAAGCGGATCGGCGAACCCTGATTCGCCGCCTCAGCTTCGACCTGCGCGGGATTCCACCCACGCCGGCCGAAGTCACCGCCTTACTGAATGACCCCCGTGCCGAGGCTTGGCGGCACCTCGTCGAGCAGTTCCTCGCTTCGCCGCAATACGGCGAACGCTGGGGCCGCCATTGGCTCGACATCGCGGGTTATGCAGACTCCAACGGCTACTTCAACGCCGACTCCGACCGGCCACAGGCGTGGCAATACCGCGACTACGTGGTGCGTTCCCTGAACGCCGACCGGCCTTTCGACCGCTTCATCCAGGAGCAGCTCGCCGGCGACGAGCTCGTTGGCTACATGCCCGACGCCGACGTGACGCCCGCCATGGTGAACCCGCTCACCGCGACGCACTTCTTCCGCAACCCACCCGACGGCTCCGGCGAGAGCGACGGCAATCCGCTCGAAGTGAAGGTCGACCGTTACACGGTGCTCGAAGGCAACGTCCAGCTCATCGGCCACGCGTTCCTTGGACTCACGCTGCAATGCGCCCGCTGCCATGACCACAAATTCGAGCCGATCACACAGGCCGAATACTACGGGCTTCAGGCGATCCTCCGGCCGGTCTTCGATCCCGATCGCTGGCTCGGCCCCAACGAGCGTGTCGTCGCGATCGGCACCCGGACGGAACGGGACGAACACCAGCGCCGCACCGAGACCGCAGATCGCGAACTGAAGACGCTGCGGGCGGCGCTCGCAGGGGTCGTCGCTCCGTTTCGCCAACGGCACATCGACGACAACCTGGCCCCGCTCGAAGAACGGGTGCGTAAGGCGGTCCATGAGGCGTTGGCTGCTCCGGAGAAGGATCGTTCCGCAACGATGAAGGCGCTGCTGAAGGAGCACGCCACGAAAGTTGAGGTCGGTGATGCCGCGTTGGCGAAACGGTTCCCAGAACTGGCCGCCTTCCGCCGCGAGTTGGACGACGGCATCGCGCGCTGGGAAGGGGACCGTCCCAAACCGTTACGGAAGATTGCGGCTGCCTTCGAACCGGTCGCGACACCGCCTCGGCATCGCCTGCTGGTCCGCGGCGTCCACGCCAACGAAGGCGCTGAGGCCCCGCCGCTGCTACCGGCAGCGCTGGCGGGCGACGGTGCGCTGGAGCGTTGGGCGACGCAGCCGGAGGGGGCGGGCAGGCCGAAGCCGAAGACTTCCGGACGCCGGCTGGCCCTGGCTCGTTGGCTGACATCGCCGGACAACCCGCTGGTCGCCCGGGTGTTCGTGAACCGAGTATGGGCACTGCACTTCGGGGTGGGATTGGTGCCGACCGTGGACAACCTCGGTCGCAGCGGCGCCAAGCCGACACATCCCGAGTTGCTCGACTGGCTCGCCACCGAATTCATTCGCTCCGGCTGGAGCCTGAAGCACCTGCACCGGCTCATCCTGAACTCCGCGACCTGGAAGCAGGCGGGAAAAGCGGAAGTGACCAGTGATCAGTGGTCAGTGAACAATAAGGCGTCGGGCGCTGTGGCCCCACTGAAGACTGACGCACTGATTACTGAATACTCCTTCCACCCACTGCGCCGTCTGGACGCCGAGGCCACGCGCGACGCCGTGCTCGCCGTGAGCGGCGAACTCGACCTTGCTCCGGGTGGCAGCTACGTGCCGATCCGGACCGACGAGGCAGGGCAGATCATCCTCGACGAATCGAAGTCCGGCGCCCGGCGCCGATCGCTGTATTTGCAGCAGCGACGCACACAGCCGGTGGGCTGGTTGCAGGTCTTCGACGGACCCCAGCCGAATCCGGTCTGCATCCAACGCAATCCGGCCACCGTTGCGCTTCAGTCGCTGTCGCTGCTCAACTCCGACTTCATCCGCCGGCACAGCCGGGCCTTCGCCAAACGACTCCACGACGCGGGCCTGGGCCTTGACCAAGCCTTCGAACTGGCATGGTCGCGACCACCGACCGCCGAGGAGCGGACCGCGGCGGAACGGTTTCTCGCGAACCAAGTCGTGCAATATTCCGGTCAGGCGGATACCGAATTACGGGCGTGGACCGATTTCTGCCAGATGCTCTTCGCGGCCAACCCATTCCTTTATGTCGAGTGAACTCGTGGAACTGAAACGAGCCACGGCTGAGTGGGACAGACGCCACCGTCTGTCCCGGTATGGCAGGCACTCTCGCCTGCCAAAGCATCACCCGAGCGCACCGGGCGGGGGCGCCCGGTGGACTCGTCGCTGGCGAGGGCGCCAGCGCCACTGCCTGGAGCCGGCATCCCGATGAACCCCTTCGCCCACGATCCCGCCTTCAGCGTGAACCGCCGCGCCTTCCTGCGCTCGTCCGTCGCCAGCCTCGGCGGACTGGCCCTCGCGCATCTCTCCGCTCTCGACGCAGGTGCCGTCGGCGTTCCCTCGGCCGCGTCGCCGCTCGCGCCGAAACGACCGCACTTCAAGCCGCGCGCGAAGTCGGTCATCTGCCTGTTCCAGGGGATTGCTCAATAGGTATTGATTACGTTTTTTTGAGCAGGTAGAGGAGGATGCTGGCGGCGAGGTTGGCCAGCTTTTTGGTGTAGCAATGGGTCTTG
>JAYUSF010000071.1:0-6982 GCA_043755815.1 Verrucomicrobiota bacterium | reverse complement strand
GGCTGGGTGTCGGCACCCAAGGCTCCGCTCACCGAACTGACCGCGCCCGCTTCGTCCGTGGCGGTCACGGTCAACAGGTGCGCGCCGGGCGTGACCGGCACGGTGAAGTCGAGAGCCGGGCTGGCTCCGCAGTCGGTGCAGACCACGACGTGAGGACCGTCGTCGAGCTGGTAGGTGACGGTCTTCACCGGCTGGCCGCACGTCTGCACCACGGCCCGGATGGTGGCGCTTTCGCCGGCGCAGGTTGGAATGTTCGCGGCCAGCCGCAGGCACCCTTCGACACAGATTCGCTGCCGGGCGGGCACCTTCAACACGATCTCTTCGAGCTGCGTGATGCTTTCGGTGCCGTCGTCGTTGAGCACGTTGAGCGAAGGCGTCAGCCGGTAGCTGCCCTGCGGCAGCACGAGCGTGAGGATGCCGCTGTCGGCGGCCTCGGCGGCACTGGCGGGCAGGCCGTAAGCCGCCTCGATGGTGACCGCGTAAGTCTGCGGGAGGTTCTCAAAGTCGCCGCCCTGGAATTCGCCCACGGCCTGGGCCACGACGGGATTGTAGAAGCGGCGGCCCGGCGTGCGGAAACGGAGGCACACCTCGCTGAAGCCGAGCCCGAGATCTTTGACCACGGTCTCATCCGGGGCGACGGCCAGCAGCGCCTCCGAGCGGTCGGTGACGGTCAGCACCTGGTTCACGTAAGGCGTGTTGAGATTCGTGAGGGTGGAGATCGTCAGCGCCAGCAGGTCGCGCTTCCAGACGCTCGCCTCGCCGTTCAGTCCACCCACCCCGACTTCGTAATCCCCGCGGAACGCAGCGACGCCCGGATCGTATTTGCCCCCGAAGTTCGCCGCCGCCCGGCCCCCCGCGGCGGTGAAGGTCGCGCCCGGGGCCACCACATCCTGCCCGCGCGCGACGATGTGGGAGGCCGTGATGCCGTAGAGCCCGGAGCTGACCGGAATGCCGAAGGCGTCCACCCCGTAGTCGTCAGGCCGAATGATGCCGTTGAGGGCGGAGCGCGAGGCGGCGGTGTCGGGCGGCCCGGCGAACTTGACCCGGCCCTTGATGCTGCCGCGTTTGAACCGCAGCCGGTTCCCAAGCTCCACTGTGCTGCCGGCAGCCACGACGACGCCCGGATTCGCGCCTTCACCGAGCGCGGGCGAGGTGAACCACTCGAACTTCGACCCCGTGCCGAAGTGCATCTGGGCCTGCACGCGCCATGGCTCGGCCGGCGTGACGGCGTCGGAGGGCAGCAGGTTCTCCAGCTCGAAGGCCCCGCTGGCTGACACCAACACGTTGTCGCCCGCGATGAAGTCCAGCCGGCGGTTGCCTACGGGACCGCTCGCGATGACCGCCGTGCGCCCCAACAGGCCATCGAAGGCGGCCGGCCCGGTGGTCTGCTCAAACTCGCCCTCCATGTCCACCGCGCCGGTGATGCGCCCGAGCGCGGTCGGGTCGCGCAACACCACGGGCACGGTCAGCACCGTGTCGCACGGCACGTTGGTCACGAGCGAGAAAGTGTGGTTGATCTGGTCGCGATACAGGTCCGCGCCGCGCTGCAACTGAAGGTTGAGCAACAGTTCCACGCCCGCCGGCACCACGAGGAAGTTCTCCCCGCTGCCCGGAGCCAGGCTCAGCAGTTGGGAGCGGAGTTCGGTGCCGGCGTAAACTTGGCCGCTGCCGCCCGCGACCGTGACCGGCGTGCCGGCCGCGTCCACGAACTGCAGCCGCACCATCCCGACGCACTCGACGAGGTCCAGCGGCAGCGGCGCGGCGTCCTCGACCAGCGGCGGCGTCTCGAAGGTCCGTGTGTAGAACAGCTCGCGGTCGCCGTGCAGCCAGACGACGGCCTGAAGCCCGTAGGCGATGGCCGTGGCGGCGTTTGTGCCGGCCTGCACCGAAAGCTGGTAGGGATTCGCGACGCGGTCCGGCACCGGCACGCTGACCTGCGCGTTCAGCCCGGCGTGCGGCGCGAGGCTCACGGCGCGGACCGAAAGGCTGCTCATGCCCTCGTTGGCGGGCGCACGCAGCCGGCCGAGGATTTCTGGGTCGGCATTGTCGAAGCGCACGGTGCCGGTGATTTCCCGGAAGTGTCCTTCCACCGGCGGGTCGGCGGGCAGGCGGAGCGGCCAAGTGGCCAGAACGGCCAAAATGAGCGTGGCAAACGTTCCCCGGATTCGGTCCCAACGATTCGATAGGTGCATAACTGGATATTCATAGCGGTTCCCTGCGCTGGGAAACCGCTTCATCCACTACCGCAGGAACGGAGGCGGAGGATTACGGGAAAGTTTTCGCGCGGGCGGCGGCCTCGGGACGAGGTGAGCTTCACGGATAGCTCACGCGGTAGTAGCGGCCCGCTTCATCCAGCGACACGCTGTAGGGCGGAGTGACGCCCAGGACCGGAGTCCAGGGCCCTTGGGGATCGAGCGCGTCTTCGAGGATGCCCGTGGTCCCCGGCCACGAAAGCACCAGGCCGCTGCCCTGGATGACCGCGGAGACGCCGTCGGGCTGCACGGAAAGCTGCGCCTCACCGGTCAAGGCCTCGTTCATCCCGTTGGTGAGGAGCACGCGGTATCGGCCGGCATCGGCGGCGGTGATGTCCTTGATGGTGAGCGTGGCCGTGGTGGCTCCAGCCCAGTGGGCATCATCGGGGAGTTCGACCCCGTCTTTCAGCCATTGGAACGCCAGGGGCCGCACTCCGGCGCTGATGACGCGCAGGTGAATGGTCTGGTCCGGGGCAAAGCTGACCGCCAACGGGAAATGCACCGGCCTGGCCTTGGCGCTGAAGTGCAGCTCGCGGGTCGTGGCCGGGCCGGTGATGTGGAACTGTTCCATGTCCAGCCACACCAGGCTGCGGCGGGACGTGTCGAAGGCGGTGAGGTCGCCGTTACCCGAGGCAGGCACGGCATCGATCCCGGAGCGGCTGGCTCCGGTCACGTCATCGATCACGCTGGTGTCGCCGCGGACGAAGGCGGCTCCATCCCAATAGACGAGGGTCGAAACCGAAGAGTCGCCGGAGTTGAGGTTGTTGCTGATCACCGGCAATCCAACCAGCCTGCGCACAGGATCGTAGAACGGCGAACCGGCATAGGCCCGGGAGTCGATCAACCGGAGCGAAGACGACGGCAGAACCCGCTTCCAGTTCGCGCCATCCCATTCCCAGACGGGGTATGCCGGATCGAAGACGGGTCCGAACAGCACGGCCACACCTCGGCTCTGGTCGAAGCCGAAGGCACATCCCGGATAGACCTCCGGTGAGGCGCTGCCGGCGGCCGAAGGGAGGCTGGTCAACTGCGTCCACTCGGCTCCGTTCCAGGCCCAAAGCGCGTTGACCGCGGCCTGCTGGTTGGTGGGGGTGGGGTTGAAATAGTGCCCGCCCAGCAACAACACCTCCCGGCGCACGCTGTCAAAGCACAGGCTGGGTTGAAGTCGTGCCAGCGGTGCGGGCGTGGCGGAAGTGATCCGCGTCCAGTCGATGCCATCCCATTCCCACACCGAGTTGGCGACCACCTGGGTGCCGATATGGTAGTCGGGAGCCTGATACTCGTGGCCACCGAACACCACGGTGCGGTCGCGCACGCTGTCATAGGCGATGCCAAACCCGGACATCGCCGGCGGGCGATGCGCGGGATTCCGCTTCACCCACACCTGGCCGTCCCATTCAAAAGTGTCGTTGGAGGCGTAGTGACCCGCGTCGGCATTGCCGCCCCGCGGGTTCACCCCGAAGGCCAGGCCGCCGAACAACACCGTCCGGCCCCGGCGCGAATCAAACACCATGCCGCTGTCGGTGCGCGGGTCCGGGCCCCGGCCCTGCTGGATGGTCAGGTAAGGCGGCGCGAGGGGATGCAGGAGGAGCCTCGTCGCGGCCGTCGTCTTGGCGTAGGCGGGGCCGCTGGCATCGGTGATCACACAGTCGTAACGGCCTTCATCCTCATAGTCGGGCTGGTTGATGCGCAGCGAACTGGCGAGGCCGGTGCCCGTGATGGTGTAGCGCGGCCCCGTCTGGATGGGCTCGCCCTCGAAGCGCCAGATGAACCCCATCGGCAGCGGGTTCGCCACGGAAGCGGGTGAAGCGCGGTCGGCGTGCTCGGCGGGATCGGTGCCCACGGTGTAGCTGCCGTCCAGCGCGCCCGCGCCGTCGCCGGTGACGGTCAGCGTGACCGGACGGTTGCCCACCGGAGCGTCGGTGGGCGCCGTGGGCTGGGTGATGATCCTTGGCCCCACGCTGATGACGGCGCGGTCGCTCTGCACGGTCGAGCACAGGTTTTGCACGCTGGCCCGGTAATCGCCCGCGTCGGCCAGGGTGACGTCCGCGCGGCTGTAGGCCAGGTCTGTCGCTCCCGGGATGATCACGCCGTCTTTGGTCCACTGCACGGTCACCGGCAACGTCGAGTTATAGGCGACTTGCAGCGCGAAGGATTCTCCGGGGATCAAGCGCCGGCTCCGTGGCTGCAAGGTGATGCCGGCATGTTGATAGATGAAGATCTCCACCTCGTCCGACCGCACGCGCAGGCCCCAATCATCAATCGCCTCGGCGTGATACACGCCCGCGTCGGCGGTGGTGACGAATCGCTTCACGTAGAGCCAGGGCTGCCCCGGGGCCGCGGGGATCAGCGCATCGTCCTTGAACCAGCGATACTCGAGGCCGGCGTTGCTGCTCGTTTCCCCGCCGGGACGGGCCACGGCGAGCAGGTGAAGCTGCATCGTCTCCCCCTCGCAATACGCGATCACGCCGAACGGTCCCGGAGGCGGCGCGATGTTCGGATTGACGAGCTGGATGCCAGTTCCGGTGGGCGTCAGCTCCCAGGTCTCGTCGTGCATCGTGAAGCTGGCCAGCAGCTCCGTTCCGTCATCACCGCCGAAGCGCACCAACACGCCCCGGCGCTTGTCGTAGGCCACTGCCGCCCCGTTGCGCCGGCTCAGGCCATCCACCTGGCCGGGGCCGTTCGGCAAGTTGGACGAGGGGCCGCGCACCCGCCAACGCACGCCATCGAAGTCGTAGGAGGACTGGCTGTCCACCGCCACCAGGCGTTCCCGCGCGGAATCATAGGCCAGCTTGCGCCCCTGGTTTAGAAAGTGCGCGCCCAGTGGCGGCGCAAGACCATCGGTCGTGGACTGATACCACTGCTCGCCGTTGAAGATGAAGCCCCGGCTGACCTCCGTGGCCGCACTGGTGGGCAGCGCCTCGTCGTCCACCAGCAGCATCTTGCCCGAGGCCACATGATAGCCCAGGGCCGGGGCGAGCCGGCGGGTCGTGCTGCCCAACTGGGGAACCGGCGCATCCTGCTTTCGCGTCCACAGGCCCGTGTTCCACTCCCAGGTCTCCCGGCCGGAATCTCCCGCACCGGTGAGCACCAGCATCCACCGGCTGTGATCGAAGGCCAGCGCCACGGACCGGGGATTGGCCGGGCCGCTGGTGGACTCCACCTGCCAGTGCCCCGAGGTGGGGCTGTCGAAGACGAAGGACCACAACTTCAACCGGTTCGCCGCCACCGCGAACTCGCCCCCGACCCCGCCAAACATGACCACCCGCCGCAGCCCGGGATGGTAGCACATCGCGGGCTGAATGAGCGTCGGCGGTAGCGTCCCGGTAACCGTCAACTGGGTCCACAGGGTGCCATCGTATCGCCAGGTGTCGTTCCGCCGAAACTCGTCGAACAGCCAAGGATTCGGGCCCGCGGTGCCGCTGGGGATGAACCCGGTGGCGCTCAGGTAACCGCCGTAAAGCAGCACCAACCCCTGCGCCTCATCATAAGCCATGCCGGAATAGCTGCGCCTACCAGGTCCGGTGACCCCGGTGCGCCGCACCCATTGCAGGGGGTCTTGGGCCACCGCCGGCAGGCCCGTGCTGACGATCAAGGTCCAGACCACCCACGCGACCAGCGAACGAAGCTTCATACCGCACTACCACCGGAAGGGAGCCCGAGGATTACGGGAATCTTTGGGCCGTCGGCCAAGGAGCCTGTTTGAAAACGTCAGCCGTCCGAGTAGGACAGGCTCGCAGCCCGGGCCATGCAGGTGAAGTTATGGACACTGCCCCGGCTTCTCCCTCGCCCTGCGAGGCACGAGTGGGGAGAGGGCCGGGGTGAGGGGCTTCATGGGTTCGGGCCGCAGCCCAAGTTCGCCGGCAACGATCAACTTCACCCTGCTCCACTACGGCGCTTCCCAAACCTCCACGCGGTCCGTGTCGGTCTGGAGATTGCCGGCGGTGACATTCAGGGCGAGGCGGCGGCCGTCGGGCGAGAAGGCGAGATGATAGCCGGCTTCGGAGTGGGGAAGGCGGGCGAGTTCGCGGCGCGTGGGCAGATGCCAGAAGGTGACCTCGATGCCCGGATTCACCGAGGCGAGCGTCTGCCCGTCGGCGGAGAAGGCGACCGCTTCCACGGATTCCAGATGGCCGGGCAGTTCACCCACCGGCTTCCCGCCGGGAACCTCCCAGAGCCGGATGGTGCCATCCACGCTGCCGGTCGCGAGCAGGCGGTCACCGGGCGCGAAGGCGAGCGCCGCGATGTCATCGTGATGGCCGCGCAGCCGCACCGTGGTGCCGGTCTCGAAGTCCACCAGCACACCGGCATAAGTTCCAAAGGGGCCGAGCGCGAGCCAGCGTCCCGTGCGGCTCGCGGCGAAACCGCGGAGCAGCCGCCCCGGCTGTTTGCCGCCCGCGAACTCGGCGCGGATGGCGGCGGACAATTCCTCGTCGGTCCAGCGGTGGAGCAGCCGGCCGTCCTCCGTGGACCAGCGCCAGAACGTGCCCGTTGGGTCGGGGCAGACGAACGAGCGCGCGTCGCCGGCGAGCACGAACTCGGTAAGGAACAGGTTGGTCGGCGCATCGGCCAGTTCGACGGTGCGGATGCTCCGGGTGGGCGTCACCTGCATCCATTCTAGCGCTGGCCGGTCGCCTCGGAAGAACAGCAGGTTCGTGCCGTCCGGCGCGAAGCCGCGTGGATAGCCATTCACGGTGCCGAGCTTTGCGAGCGGAGCGCCGGTCTCCGAC
>JAYUSF010000070.1:0-23754 GCA_043755815.1 Verrucomicrobiota bacterium | reverse complement strand
GGGGGAAAGTTCCATCGCGGTGACCGGTTCTCCAAACGTCGCCGCCCACGAATCGAAGTGATCAACCTGTAACGTCTTCAACGCGGCCAGTTGGAGATACCGCTGCATGGTGAACATTTCGGCCACGCTGTTGGCGATGGGCGTCCCGGTGGCGAACACTACGCCTCCGCCACCGTTGACGCGCTGCACATGCTGCACCTTGAGGAACATGTCGAACGCCCGTTGGGACGCGGTCTGCGGTAACCCGGCGATACGGGTCATTTTGGAGACGTAGAACAGATTCTTGAACGCGTGCGCCTCATCGACGATCAGGCGGTCCACTCCAAGTTCCTCGAAGGTGAGGGTGTCGTCCTTGCGTTCATCGGCCATGAGGTCCTTGAGCTTGCCCTCCAGCTTCTTCTTCGCCCGCTCCAGCATCTTGACGATGCGGGAACCGCTTTCGCCGCGCTGTTGCTCGATGGCCAGCGCGAGTTCACGCAACTGGGCTTGAATGAACTCCTCCTGCGAAGTGCGGGAGAGCGGAATCTTCTCGAAACCGGAATGGGTGACGATGACGGCATCCCAATTGCCGGTGGCGATGCGACTCATGAGCGTCTTGCGCCGCTCCTTCTCGAAGTCGTCCTTGGTGGCGACGAGGATGTTCGCTCCCGGATACAGCGTGAGGAGTTCCGAGGAAAACTGTCCGAGCATGTGGTTCGGCACCGCTATCAGAGGCTTCCGGGCGAGCCCGAGCCGCTTCAGTTCCATTGCAGCCGCCACCATCGTGTAGGTCTTCCCGGCACCCACGACGTGGGCGAGCAGGCAGTTCGGCGTTTGCAGGATGCGCCAAACCGATGCGCGCTGGTGTGGTCGCAGGGTGATGACCGGACTGGCTCCGGGGAGCGTCAAGTGATCGCCGTTAAAGGTGCGCGGTCGGAGATTGTTGAACTCGCGGTTGTATTTCCGGACGAGCCTTTCCCGGCGATCATCGTCCTTCCAGAGCCACGCCTTGAAGCGTTCCTTGAGCTTCTCCTGCTTGTCTCGGGCCGCCTCGGTGGCCGGACCGTTGACCACGTCCCGGTCGTTCTGTTCGTCCCGGTCATACACCGTGGGCGTGCGGAGATTCATCGCGTCTTCGATCAGCTCCAGCGCACTGCGCCGGTCGGTGCCGAATTCGGTGGTGTTGGCGACGGAGGATTTCGCGTTCCAGCCCGCCTGAACCACCCAAAGGCCAAGCTGGGGAACGTGATTGATGGTGATGCCGCGTTCGCCGAGCAGCTCCTCGACGAAAGGCGTGAGATCATTTGTCGGAATCCAGGTGCTTCCCAAACGGGCATCGATCTCGGCGGCGGTCAGGTCCACCGGCTGCACCGGCTTCAACGCCTCGATGTTCGTCTGAAACTGTTCGTCGCTCAGCACAGCGGCTTCGGCGGCGGCGAGTTTCGCGCGCACGTTGCCAGAGAGGTATTCGTCCTCGGTTTCCCAACGGTCGGTTTGCGGGTTGAGATAGATGGCTCCTTTAAGTTCTGGCACCACGTCGGCGACCCGCTTCTTGAGCAGTGACGCGACGTGCTCCAAGTCCACGCGGCCCCTTTCGCCCAGCGAAATCAGCAGGGCGTCCTGGGCCGTCTTGATGTCAGTGACAACGCGCGGCCCCTGAATGGTCCGCTCGTGGAAGATAGTCGCCTTGCGGGCACGCTTGGTTTCGGGGTCGTTGTTCTCCAGCGACAGAAGCAAGGGAAGGTCCGGGTCACCCCGGAAGGCGGACGTGTTGGCCCGGTCGGAGACCGCGCCGAACTTGGCCACAAACGTATCGTAGGCATCGTTCAACTGTCGGCGGGCGGTCTCGACGTTGGCGTTGTCCGTGGCTTCCAATTGGGTCCGGAGACAGCGGCGCACCGCGTCCCGGACGCGGATGAGCCCACGAATGCGCTGGGTGCGAGCGGGAGAAAGCCCCTCCAGAATCGTGATGTTGTCGCCCTCACGGATACCGATGCGGTCGTTCACGACGGCATAGGCGTTGGGTTTGATGTTCTCGGGCGCGGGAACGCTCTGGTCCAACGTCGGCGGCCGGATCGCCGTTCGGTGCGGGGTGAAGACGTTCCGGGGCAGCAATGCGATGGCTTCGGCGAGTTGCTCGGCCAGATCCCGACCGTTGCTGATCAACGACGGTTCGCCTCGCCGGTAGAGACCGCCTTCGAGGCGCATCTCGCCGAGCATCATCTCGGGGTGGGCGACGAAGTATTCATTCAGCGGAATCGTTTCCCCGTGCGAGTTGGTGATTTCTCCGAGGGTCTTCCATGCTGGACCCTTCGGGGTCTCGCCGGGCAACCGTTTCCGCAGCATCACGATGTCGGTGGTGACTTCGGTGTTGGCGTTCTTCTTGAACGCATCGTTGGGCAGGCGGATGGCCCCGATCAGGTCGGCTTGTTGGGAAATCAGTTCCCGCAAACCGCCTTCGACCTTGTCGAGCGTGCCCTTGGAGGTGACGAAGAGGATGAGTCCGCCGGGGCGGACCTTCTCCATGGTGGCGGCAAAGAAGTAGTCGTGGATGACGAATTTCCACTTCTTGAACCGGGCGTCGAACGGACGGTAGTCGCCGAAGGGAATGTTCGAGATGGCGACGTCGAAGAAGGAGTCCGCCAGCCGGGTTTCCTCGAACGGTTGCCGACGGATGTCGGCGTCCGGATACAACTGCTTCGCCAACCGGGCGGTAACCGAATCAATCTCGATGCCGGTGATCTGCGATTGGCGGAGCATGTCCTCCGGCATCAGGCCTATGAAGTGGCCCAACCCGCAGGCGGGTTCCAGAATCCGACCCCGCTCAAAGCCGAACCGTTGCAGGGCGGCGAACATGGCCCGGATGACCACCGGAGCCGTGTAGTGAGCGTTGAGCGTGCTGGCACGGGCGGATTCCAGTTCACTCTCGGAAAGCAGGGATTCCAGCCGTTCGCGTTCCGTCTTCCACTCCTTGTTCCAAGAATCAAAAACCTGTGGCAGTCCTCCCCAGCCCACAAAGCGGACTAGTTGCCGCAATTCGTCAGCGGTGGGGGATCTGGTTACGCGCTCCAAGCGCTGGAGCACTTCGATGGCAGCGAGGTTGTCGCGGGCCTTCTGCTTGAGCGAACCGACGCCGACCTGGTCCTCGTCGGTGATGCGATAGTTCCGCGCGTTGCGAACCTGCGGCGGCTCGTCTGCCGGAATTTGGCTTTCTACTGCTCGGGCGGGAGAAAGAGGTAGCGCTCCCGCACCATCTCCCAAGCCCGGTCGTGGGCTTGCTGGGTCGTCAGACCCTGTTGAATCAGGTGGCGGCGCAACGAATCGAGGTCCTCGTCGGTCTGCTCCTCGGCCTTCAACAACTGCGAGTGCAACCGTCCGGTCGCCTCCAGTTCCGCCACCAGCTTCGGCAGGAACTCCCGCCAGTGCCTCTCGGCCATCCGTCCGTATTGGGTCAATGTTTCCATGCTCCTCCCGTTTGAACTCGAACAAACTCAGTTGAAGAAATACGCTCTCTTCCCGCCGTCGTCCCCGGCCCCCTGCAACCAACTTCATCACATGCCTCCTGGGCCTTGCCCATCGACATTTCCTCTCAAGAACGATCCTTAGTCAAATGACCGGACAAGTGCGCGGAACGATTGGTCTGACAATTGGACTGGATGGAGGGCGATGCCGGAATCGGATCTTTAGCAGTCACCCGGAAGCTGAAGCTCCCGCCAGCAGCACCTGTGGGCTGGCTGCGAAAGAACCTTGAACTATTCGGATTCGATGAAGGGTCCCCCGACGGCAAAGACATCAACCCCGGATGCCTTCGCGGCCTGGAGTTCCTCGTCTGAAAGAACCCAATCGCAGATGCCCACCTCCACGCCCTGGCCCCAATGGGCAAGGGACAAACGCTCCTCGAAGTCGACGTCCTCCGGCGTCTCCGAAACGTAGAGCGTGCTGTTGGTGAGCCGCGCCATCACCGACGTGAGGCGCTGGAACTGGGCCTCCGACAAGTCAGTCGCCACCAACTTGCTGAGCGGAACCTCGGACACTGCGCACAAAAGGAAGAGGACCGACGCCTCGGGGGAATAGTTCCGGATGAACCAGACAGTGGTCTGATTCTGGATCGTCGCCGATTGCCAAACCAGCTTGGCCAGAGTTTTCAGGGTGGCCCAATCCGGGGAATCCCAGAGCTTGAGGAGTTCTTCGGGAAGTTGGGCGGCCCGCCCGAAAACCATGGTTTCGCCGTTCCAGTCTGCGCTCCAAGGAGCGGTGGTAAGGCCATAGATCGCTTCCATCGCGTTGATGGCGCGATGCAGGAGAGGACGGATGGGCACAAGTCGCATGTCAGTCATAGGATTCCTCCAGTAGAATTTCCATTTTACCGTGCGGCGGTGTGATCCGGCAACCGAGCCCCGGTCTTAGTCCGGGAGTATTCGGACACCACCACGAAGGTCAGCGCGACCGTGCCAGCGGGATACCAGCAGGCACGGAAGCCGCCGATTTGATGCTCCACGAAGGCATTCTTCTCCTGGGCGACGGTTTCCAGTAGGTGACGGGCGGTGGCGCGAAGGGCTTCGAGGGTCGGAGACTCAGTCTCACTGAAATAGGTCCAGCCGAGCGCACGCATCGCGGTCTGCACGCGCTGAAAGTCGAACCGGTTCATCACCTCTTCGACCAGTTGCGGAGTCGGATCGGGTTGAGGCAGGACCACGTCTCCCAGCGGCAAGTATGGTTGGCAATCGTTTGTCATATTTTTGTAGGGCGGAATTGCCCTCTGATCATGGAGTCGCGGTCTGGGCAGGGATTCGAACAAGGAATCTGCGGCGACCGCCGGAATTTCGGAGACTCATCCAAACTCAGCGAGAATCCGGGCGGCCTTCGGGGGCAAAGCGTGACTGCGCTGCACGACCGAAACGCTCGCGGTTTCAGGCGGCGGATTCGGCGAATGTTTTCCGAGCCCGGTTTGGCTTCGCCGCCATTCAACAAAATCTCCCCAGAAAACAACTCCTCTGAGCACCGGAAACCCCGGCAACCGGAACCACTCCCGCGCCGTTGAATAGGAAATCCCCGCGAGCACCGCGAATTCCTTGGCGTTAAGCGCCTGGTCCAGTCGCCGCTTTTCGAGGACGGCTTCCAGCCGGACGCTTTGGAGTTGGAGATCGTTCGCCATGCGCTGGGTCAGGCAGCATCCAAGGTCGATGTGCGAGGCGTCTCCGGCACCGACGTCCCCTGTGAGCAGGGGGCTTTCCGGACGCACTCAACATCCGCCGATTCTTGGACGAGTTGCATGTTCACAACTTTCCAGTCGGGGGTTGGCGGCCGAGTCGAACGAAAATTCTACGGGAGTTTCACGGCCTGCCTCTTGAGAGCTGACGGAATGGCTGATGCAGGCCACGAGTCAGTCCAGGTGACAGAGGCATGAATAACGTGTGCCCACGTCTCGAAAAGCCTCTTCCCGGGGCGATGGGCGAGGCTACTGCACTACTCGTGGTGCGTTCACAGCAAGCTCAGGAATTTTCGGACCAGTTCGTAAGCCTGCCGCGCCTGCATGGCCTGCGTATCCGCATCAGGCGCAGAATGGAATTCCACCAGTTGTTGCGGGCCGAACGCATCCACGCTGGTGAATTTCTCGCGCAGAATCTCAATCGCTTTGGCGATGTTCTTTTCCCCCGCGCGCTTCTTCCAGTCGTCAGCGAGCTTTTCCATCCCGGCGGGAAACTGTTCCAGACAATAGCAAAAGTCATAGGTGTCCTTCGGCTTGTCGCGTCCGCCGATGGCGTGCGCCTTCATCACCAGAAAATCCGCGAGCGAAGCAACCCGCAATGTCACGGTGTTCGTTGCGCCGCGCACGTTCTGGCCGGGGATTTTGAGTTCGATGGGATTGTGAAACGCCTCACTGCAAGCCTCAACCTGCAGGACACGGAAATCCGCGAGCAGCTTCGGCTTGTTCTTCTTCAACTTCACTTCCTTGGGCGCCAGAAACTCTACCTCCACCTGCACGGGCTTTTCCCCATCCTTGAGGTCCACCTCGACCATCAGTTGAAAATCCTTTTCACCCGCCCGGTAGCGATTGGTGTCCAGCAACAGTTTTATCAGTTGGGCGTATCGCCCGTCCTTCAACTTGGCGGCGTCGAGCGCGATGTCCACGTCGATGCTGCCCACATGCGGCTCGTCGGCGTCCGGCAACAACAAGTCCGGTGTCCACCCACCCACCACCACGAGACAATCCACAAAGGAGGCGAGCACCTGGCCCACGTCCACCAAGACGCGCCGCGCTGCTATCGTTTGTCGCTGGCTGTAGTCCGACTCGTTCCGGGGCTCGGGCGTCATACGTTCAACCCTCGCAGTTTCCATTCTGGCTTCAGGCGTTGATTCAATAGCGCCTCCGCCGCTTCTTCACCACGGCCACCACAGTGATACAAATCCACATACGTCTGCACCGCGTTGGTGCAACTCATCCGGTTGTCGCCCATCGTGCCTCCGTCGCCCAAATAGAACACGCCGTCGTCGTCGGGTATCAGCACCACAAGATTTTCGCCCGAATCCACCCGTTTGGCTTCGACGAGCTTCTCGAACTTGAGAACTTCCGGCTCGCGGACATACAGCCAGGTCTTGGGCTGGCGCACATGTGGCGCTTGAAATTCCGCCGCTGAAAATGCCGCGTAGGCTGCGAAGCCGCCGGTCTGCAAGCCGAGTCCGGCCAGTGCATCGCGCAGTTTCTTTCCCTGCAACAAGGTGAAATAGCCGTGTCGCTCATGCCGCTCGAAGCGATAGGCGTCCCGCCACGCGAACAACAGCTTCAGGGGGTCGCGCAGCCGAAAGCCGCCGTCCTCAGCGCCCTCGATGAACGCCTCGTCGCGCAAATGGCGCACCACCTTGTTCACCAAGCCGAGGCTCACATTCGGCTGGCAGTGGTTCTGCATTTCCCGTTGTGTCCACCGCATCCCGGCATGGTCCGGCAGGAGCAGCGCGCGGATGACACGCCCCGCCTCCCGCGTGCTCAGGTTTGCCGTCGGGCGTGGGCGCACATGCACTGATTCGTTGCCCGTGCGCTGAAGATGAAGCAGGCCGGGAACATCCAGCCGGTGGTTTCCCGCCAAGTCGAACCAGCTCCATCCGTGTTCCGCGCACAACTCGGCCACACGGGGCGACACCCACGGCAACGCCAGCACCGGAACAACCACTTTGGGCCGGCCGGCCGGTGAAAAGGTTCTGTCCGCCAGCGTCCGGAAAACGCTCGGGCGCAACTCGCCTTTGCATTCCACGCACAACGCCGCCTTGCCCCCGCCGGGCAGCGGGACGGTGGCCAACAAATCGAATCCGGCGTCCGCCGCGCCGCCCACATGCTCCACCTGCCAGCCGCGCAGCCAGTCCACGCCGCGCAGCAATTCCTCCAGCTTCGCCGCCAGAGATCTTTCCAACGCCGCTCCTGAGAGAGCCTTTATGTTCATGATATTGCCCGTGTTCACCGTATCGTGAACATTGCTTTAATCGTGAACAGTGGCAAATGAAATGCGCTCGTTGTCCCCGGTCTGCCAGCGGCGGCGACCGCGCACCAGATCATGACTCGAACGGACTTCTGGAGGCTCGAATCGGGGTTGGAGTATCCGCATGACGTCAACTGCACTACTGCACTCCCGAAGCTCCGGTGGGAGGCCGGTCGCGATGGCAATTCGGATCAAGAACACTCTTGTTCATGGACCCTTTGGAATCGAACTCCGGCGGAAGTGCCGTAAAACCGAGTGTTTCGAGGGGGAAGAAGCCGGGGCGTTGCCCTAGTCATTTTACTGCACTTCTACTGCAAATCGTCGTAAGTGCTTGATAATGAATGGAGCGGGTGAAGGGAATCGAACCCTCGTCTCAGGCTTGGGAAGCCCACATTCTACCATTGAACCACACCCGCCCGGGTGAAGTGCATTTCGTATAGTGGGTGGTTCCCTAGGTGGCAACGCCGGATTTTTTGCGAGATCAACGTCATTTCCGATTCCGGCCACGATCGAGGATCCGTCAGCAAAAGAATCCTTTCCAACGGTCGGCCAGCGGTTGACTTGGGAGACCCGCAACATAGCTTCGCGTTCGACCTCAATTCCGTATCTTTCCCTATGGCTACACCCCAAAAATCCACCGACGTGAAAACGGTCACCGAGACTGAAGCTCCCAAGCTTTCGGCCGCCAAGTCACGGGATCTCGAAACCGCCATCTCTTCCATCACGAAGTCGTTTGGCGACGGGGCGATCATGCGGTTAGGCTCGCAGGTTTCGCGCACAATTGAAGTCATCCCGACCGGAGCCTTGGCGATCGATCTCGCACTGGGCGTCGGGGGCGTCCCGCGCGGTCGGGTCATTGAGATCTATGGACCCGAATCATCCGGCAAGACAACGCTCATGCTGCACCTGATTGCCAATGCGCAGAAGGCGGGCGGGGTGGCGGCCTTCATCGACGCGGAACACGCATTGGACCCGGGTTATGCCAAGAAGCTCGGCGTAAACCTCGACAACCTGCTCGTGTCGCAGCCGGATTCCGGCGAGGAGGCGCTCACCATCTGCGAGACGCTCGCGCGCTCCAATGCCCTGGACATCATCGTCATCGATTCGGTGGCGGCATTGGTGCCCAAGGCGGAACTCGAAGGCGAAATGGGCATGGCCACGATGGGCATGCAGGCCCGGCTGATGTCGCAGGCCCTGCGCAAGCTCACGGCAATCCTCAGCAAGGCCAAGACGACGTGCCTCTTCACCAACCAGCTCCGCGAAAAGGTCGGCGTCATGTTCGGCAATCCGGAGACGACGCCGGGCGGCAAGGCGCTGAAGTTCTACGCCAGCGTGCGCATCGACATCCGGCGCAAGGATGCGATCAAGGACAGCGCCGGCACCGTGCTCGGCAACCATGTGAAGGTGAAGATCGTGAAGAACAAGGTCGCGCCGCCGTTCGCCGAGGCGGAGTTCGACATCATCTTCAACCACGGCATCGACAAGGAAGGCAGCACGCTCGAAGTGGGCATCGCGCACGGCGTGGTGGAGAAGAAGGGCGCCTGGCTTCAATTCGCCGGCGAACTGATCGGCCAGGGCAAGGACGCCGCCCGCAACGCGCTGGCGGAGAAGCCCGAGCTGATGAAAAAGATCACCGAAGCCATCATGGCCAAGCGCAGCGGCGTGGTGGCGGAAGACGCGGGCAAACCGGAGAAGGCCGAAAAACCCGAAAAGGCGGACAAGGCTGAAAAGATCAAGGGGTGAGCCCAACGCCGGACCAACTCTGGAATGCCTGGCAGCATCGCCCTGAACTGCGCGAGCTGGCGGAGCGGTGGCTGACCATGCCTCACGGCACTTGGGGCGACGAAGCCGACGAAATCTACGCCCTCATAAGCGATGACCCCGACCGGGCGTTGATGGTCATCTTTGGTGCCATGCAACTGACCGATGACGGAGCCATTCTTGCCAACCTTGCCGCGGGTCCGGTGGAGGATTTCCTCGGCCGGCATGGGGAGCGTTACTTGGATGTCTTCCGCTTGCTGGCGTTGCAGCATCAACGTCTGCGGGAAGTTCTGGACGGCGTCTGGCAGGGCTCCATGCACAAGCTGGTGTGGCGACGAATCGAAATCCTGAAGCAGAGCGCGTTTTCGTGAAACCAGACGCTGGCCTGGCCGGCGCTCCTTGCTTCAGCCGCCGGCGAAGACGGGGCGGAAGCCGGCTTCGCTTAGGATCTGGGCGACGGTTTCGCGGCGGTCGCCTTGGATCTCGATCTTGCCGTCCTTCACGGTGCCTCCGGTGCCGCAGGCGCGCTGCATGGCCTTGGCGAGGGCTTCTTTCTCGGGCAGGCCGATGCCGACGAAGCCGCTGACGACCGTCACGGTCTTGCCGCCGCGGTGGGCGGTCTGGCGGATGATGTCCACGCGGCCACGGCTCTTCTTGGGTTTCGCGGCCGGGGTGGCGGGCGCGGTCGAAGCGGATTCCGCCGGGCCGGGCGGCAAGCAATCCAGGTTCAGGCTGGCGAACGGGTTGTGCGAAAGGCCGGAGCCGCCGTCGGTGGGGATTTTCATGGGACGGGATCGACAGGATCCAACTTGGAACGGCGCTTTCGGCCAAGGGACATCATGGTTCCCGGGTCAGGTCACGCAGGATTTTGCGGGCCAGGGTTTCGTTGATCTCGCGGTGGCGGGGAACGGGCTGCGTCATTCCGGTGCCGGGATTGTGGTAGATGTCATGCTTACCGCCGTGGCGGATCAGCCGGACCCCGGCGGCCTCAAGGCGCGAGATGAGGTCGCGCCGTTTCACGCCAGTTCGAGTTCTTCCTCCCGCCGGATTCCGGGGATTTCTTCCGTGCTGAAGGTTTCGTGCAAATCCCGCAGATGCTCCTTCAAGTCCTCCAAGGTGTCCCCTTGGGTCCAGTGGTCAGGGTAGCGGTTCAGGTATCCGAGATACCGTCCGTCCGAGTCCTTCCAGTAGGTGAACTTGGCGTTCATGCCGGCAAGCTACGAACACTTCCGGGAGATGTCCTGTGAATTTTGAACCTCGGCGGCGAGCCCTCCAGGTTCGGGCCGGCGAAGGGGTTGTGCGAAAGACTGGAGCCGTCGTCGGTCGGAATCTTCATGGATGAAAAGTCGAAGATTGAGAATCGGGTCGCCAATTCTGGATGAGTTCGTCAAGCACATCGCGAACCTTCATACGCGATGGCAGCAAAAAGTCGCCCGGAAGCAGGTCATACTCCTTGCCTCGTTCATAACCAGTGCCCGAGTTGTTCGTGGCAATATACGAAACGACGATCGGCATGACTTTACGAGCGTAACTCTTGTCCTTCTCAGGAATGTTTGGGTCTGAAAGGCAGATGTGGAGCCGCAGCGCGTGTTCGATGATGAGTTGATCCACTCCCAACAGTGAGCCTGTTGTCCCATCCGTTTTGGCGCGGCGAATCCGCTCCGCACCTTTGACGAGAACCGCCGATTCGTAAGGAAGGGTCGCCCTAACGAAGTTTGCCCGAATGCTGCTTTGCGAAACGCAGCCACAAAGCATCACCAAGAATCCAGTCGCGAGACAGGAGAGTGCGCGCACCGTAGGGAACGTCTTCACTTCTTCCCCCGCTTCCCCGCCATCAGCGCCTCGATGTCATCCGCTTCGATGGGGATGTGGGCCATGAGATCCACGACGCCGGTCTCGGTGATGAGCACGTCGTTTTCCAGGCGCACGGCGAAGCCTTCGTCGGGCAGGTAGATGGCCGGTTCTACGGTCATCACCCAGCCGGGCGCAAAGGGTTCGGTCAGGAAGCCGAGGTCATGCACGTCGAGGCCGATGGGGTGGCCGCAGCCGTGCATGTAGAACTTCTTCACGGGCTTCTTCATGGGGTCCTCGACCCGCTTCTTCAGGTCGCGCGGCTTGAGCAGGCCGAGGTCCACGCATTCGCGGGCGACGGCCTCCTCCGATTCGTCCTGCCACTGCTGCCACTTCTTGCCGGGGGTGAGGCCGGTGATCTGGCTGCGGAGGACGCGGAGCACGGCGTCGTAAACCTGCCGCTGGCGTCGGGTGAAGCGGCCGTTGACTGGGATGGTGCGGGTGAGGTCGGAGTTGTAGTTGGCGTAGCTGGCGGCGACGTCGAGCAGCAACACGTCGCCGTCGCGGCAGTCGAGCTGGTTGTCGAGGTAGTGCAGCACGCACGAGTTCTTCCCGGCGGCGATGATGGGATTGTAGGCGAACGCGCCGCGTTGCCGGATGAACTCGTGGGCGAATTCGGCCTCGACCTCGGCCTCGTTGACGCCGGGCTTCACGAAGCGGCACACGCGTTCGAAGCCGGCCTTGGTGATGTCGCAGGCGTGCTGGATCAGGGCGACCTCGGCGGTTGACTTGATGACGCGCAGGGCGTGCATGAGCCGGGCGAGCCGGCGGTAGTCGTGGAGCGGGTAGCGTTCCTGCACGGACTTCACGAAACGCGCCTCGCGAGTCTCGACGACGACCTCGGAGCGCTTGTGCTCGTTGGTGTTGAGATAGACGTGCTCCACCTCGCACATGAGCTTGTGGAAGATCATCGGGAAGGCGGAGAGCCATTCCACGCGGCGGATGCCGGAGACCTGTTGGGCTTCCTCCTTGGTGTGCTTGTGGCCTTCCCAGATGGCGATATGCTCGCTGGTTTCGCGGAGGAAAAGGATCTCGCGCATCCGTTCGTCCGCGGCGTCCGGGCACAGGAGCAGGATGCTTTCCTCCTGCTCGACGCCGGTGAGGTAGAACAGGTCGGTGTTGGGGACGAGGCGGAGGTGGGCGTCGGCGTTGGCCGGGAGCAGGTCGTTGGCGTTGACGGCGACGAGGGAACCGGGGAGGAGCAGTTGCCTCAGCCGGGCGCGGTTCTGGACGAAAAGCTGTGGATCAATGGGGGCGTGACGCATGGCGGGGCGGAGTTTTCCGCGAATGTTCAACGGAGCGCAATCGCACAACTGGGCGCTGCCATGGGCTTGGACTCAGTTGCACGGGAACGGTTCGAGGCCGCAGTTGCCGCTGGCCTCGGAAAGGCGCTGCCGCCATCATGTTCTCCAAGCCCCATGAATGCCCTGCTCCGTCGGACACCTCGCCTGTTCGCCTTCGTTCTCGTTCTGCTTTCTGCCCCTGCCCTGCGGTCTGTGGTCCGGGCCGCGGAGGGCCCGCCCACGCACGTCCTCGCCGGCGACTACGAGAAGAAGCGCCTCGGTCTCGTCGAGGTCGCCACGGGCAAGCTCCAGTGGGAGATTCCGCTGCGCGACATCCACGACCTCTGGGTCTTGCCCAACGGCAACCTCCTCACGCAGACCAACTGGACCCGGGTGATCGAGCTCGATTCCCAGCGCCGCGTGGTGTGGAGCTACGATTCGGCCACGATGAACGGCAACGCGGGCAAGCCGGTCGAAGTCCACGCCTTCCAACGTCTTTCCGACGGCCTGACGATGATCGCCGAGTCCGGCCCGGGGCGAATCATTGAGGTGGATCGCGCCGGCAAGATCCGCCACGAGATCAAACTGAAGCTAGCCAAGCCGGACGCGCATCGCGACACCCGGCTCGTCCGCAAGCTCGACAACAGCCATTACCTGGTCTGCCACGAGGGCGAATCGGCCGTCCGCGAATACGACGCCAAAGGGAACGTTACTTGGGAATACGCCGTCAAAACGGCCGGCGGCGAACCGGCGGCGGTCTTTTCCGCTTCGCGCCTGCGCAATGGCCACACGCTGATCGGCTGCGGCAACGGCCACCGCGTCCTCGAAGTGGATCAGGGCGGAAAGATTGTCTGGAGCATCGAGGAAAACGACGTGCCCGGGATCAGGCTCGCTTGGGTAACCATGACCGAGCGTCTGCCGAACGGAAACACGTCCATCGTCAATTGCCACGCCGGCCCGGACCAGCCGCAGCTCCTCGAGGTCACGCCGGACAAGAAGCTCGCGTGGGCTTACCGCGATTTTGAAAATTTCGGGAATGCCATGCCGGCGGCGCGGGCGTGGGCGGCCGGAAAATGAGCAGGGGGGTTCCAGAAGGCGAACGGCGGGCCAGAACGCGGCGGGTTTCAGAAGGTCCGTCAGAGTTTCTTGGCGCCGGCGTCGCAGGGCGTTGACGTCTTCGGCAATCTGTCCACTCTTGCCCCGTCCACATCAACAGAGCCGGCGCACCCGCCTGCCCCTTGCATGCTTATGTCCGATTCATCCGCCAATCCGTTTTCCCTCGCCGGTCGGGTCGCCCTCGTGACGGGCAGTTCCACCGGCCTCGGCCGTTCCATGGCCTTCGCCCTCGGCCGGGCGGGGGCCAAGGTGGCCCTGAACTACGCGAACAATTCGGCGCGCGCCGGGAAGGCCTTCGCCGACTTCCAAGCTCAGGGCCTGGTGGGCGGACTGTTCCAGGCGGATGTGACCCGCGAGGCGGACGTCACGCGGATGTTCGCCCAGATCGACCGCGAGCTCGGTCCGGTGGACATCGTAGTCGTCAATGCGACCTGCGATCAGCCATTGAAGCCGATCGAGGATTACGACTGGGCGTTCTATCAAATGATGCTGGATTTCTTCATTAAGAGCCCGTTCCTGCTGACGCGCGCCAGCCTACCCCACATGAAAGCGCAGCGCTGGGGCCGCATCATCAACATCGGCTCGGAGGTGGTGGCGCGCGGGGTGCCGAACTTCACGGCCTATGTCGCGGCCAAGGGCGGCCAGAACGGGTTCCACCGCAGCCTCGCCGGCGAACTGGCCCCGCAGGGCATCACCGTGAACATGATCGCCCCGGGCTGGGTCCTGGTGGAACGCCATGAAAAGGATCCACAAGAGCTCAAGGACGGATACCGGGCGCTGATCCCGGTGGACCGCTGGGGTGTCCCGACGGACCTCGACGGCGCGGTGGTCTTCCTCGCGAGCGACGCGGCCTCCTTCATCACCGGCCAGACCCTGCACGTGAACGGCGGCATGACCGTCTGCTGAGGCGACCTCTTCGGCGGCACCCCATTTTAATCCGATCCTCCAACAGTTACCCCATGAAACCTCTTCGTTCCATTTCGCTGCTGATCGCCCTGCTGCTCGGCCTGACTGCCTGCAACAAACCGGCTGAACCCGCCGGTTCCCCGGCTCCTGGCGGTTCCGATGGAGCGGTCAAGAAGCGGAAGATCGCCTTCGTCTCCAACGGTGTGGCGTCGTTCTGGACCATCGCGGCGGCGGGCGTAAAGACCGCCGGCGAAAAGCTGGGCGTGGATGCCCAGACCCTGATGCCCGTCGAGGGGATCAGCGACCAGAAGCGGATGATCGAGGACCTGCTGACCAAGGGCGTGGACGGCATCGCGGTCAGTCCGATTGATCCGGCGAACCAGACCGACCTGCTGAACACCGCCGCCAAGCGGGCCAAGGTCATCACCCACGACTCCGACGCCCCCAATTCCGACCGGCTCGTCTACATCGGCATGGACAACTACAAGGCCGGCCGGATGTGCGGCGACCTTGTGCGCGAGGCTATGCCCAACGGCGGTTCCGTCATGATCTTCATCGGCCGCATGGAGCAGGACAACGCCAAGCGCCGCCGCCAAGGCACGATTGACGCCATCCTCGGGCGGCCCGCAAACCCGGCGAACTTCGACGCGCCCGACAAGGTGATCGAAGGCAACGGCTTCAGGATCCTGGGCACGCTCACCGACCAGTTCGACCGGGCGAAGGGCAAGGCCAACGCCGAAGATGCGCTCGCGAAATATCCGGACATCGGCGGCATGGTCGGCCTCTTCGCCTACAATCCGCCGCTCATGCTCGAAGCGCTCCAGCAGGCCGGAAAGCTGAACAAGGTGAAGGTCGTGGCCTTCGACGAGGACGACGCGACGCTCGACGGCATCAAGAAGGGCACCGTGCACGGCACCGTCGTGCAGAACCCCTACATGTATGGCTACAAGTCCGTCGAGGTGCTGAACGACATCCTCACCGGCAAGGCCGGCGCGGTCCCCGCGGACAAGTTCATCGACATCCCGGCCCGGCAGATCCGGAAGGACAACGTGGACGAATTCTGGACCGACCTGAAGGCAAAGGTCGGCGGGAAATGAAGGCTGGCGAACCGCGAATTCGCCCCTGCCCTTCCCATGCCCCCGCTCCTTGAAGCCCGCTCGCTGACCAAGTCCTTCCCGGGCGTGCGCGCGCTCAAGGGCGTGAGCCTCACCGTGCAGCGCGGCGAGATCCTCGCGGTCATCGGCGAGAACGGCGCAGGCAAGAGCACGCTGATGAAAATCCTCGCCGGCGTGCAGCCCGCCGACACCGGCGAAATCCTGCTCGACGGCCAGCCGATCGCGCCCGGTTCCGTCCACGACGCCCTCGCCAACGGCATCGCGCTCATCCACCAGGAACTGAACCTCGCCGACAACCTCGACGTGGCCGCGAACATCTTCCTCGGTCGCGAGCCGCTCCGCTTCGGCCTCATCGACACCGCGCGCACGCACCGTGAGGCGTGTCGGTTCCTCGAGGCAGTCGGGCTGGACGTGAAGCCTGACACGCTCGTCAGCACGCTCGCCCTCGGCCAGCAGCAGTTGGTCGAGATTGCCAAGGCCCTTTCCACCCAAGCCCGCGTCCTCATCATGGACGAGCCGACCTCCAGCCTTTCGGCGCGCGAGGCGGACAACCTCTTCAAGGTCATCCACGACCTCCGCACGCGCGGCGTGAGCATCGTTTACATCTCGCACCGGCTCGGCGAGGTGAAGCTTCTCGCCGACCGCGTGACCGTCCTGCGCGACGGCGAGAACAGCGGCGATCTCGCCCGCGGTGAAGTCAGTCACGCGGCGATGGTCAAGCTCATGGTCGGACGCGACCTTTCGCAGTTTTATCCGCACGCGCCGCACCGGGCCGGCGAAGTTGCGCTCCATGTGGACCGTCTCCGCACGCCCATGTATCCGCGTCACGAAGTCAGCTTTACGGTGCGGACCGGCGAGATTGTAGGGCTCGCCGGCCTCGTCGGCGCAGGGCGGACGGAAGTGCTGCTGTCGCTCTTCGGCGTCACGCCCGCACTCGGTGGAACGATTCGCGTGAGTGGTAAAGAGGTTTCCCCCGCCTCGCCACAGGAAGCCATCGAGGCCGGCTTCGCGCTCGTGCCCGAGGACCGCAAGAAGCAAGGCGTCGTGCTGGAGATGGCCGTGCGCGGGAACGTGAGCCTCGCCAGCCTGCGCCGCGACCAGCGCCATGGCTTCCTCGACCAGCGCCGCGAAGCGGAGTTGAGCACCGAGATGATCGGTGCGATGCGCATCAAGACGCCGAGCGACCGGCAGGCGGTGCAGTTCCTCTCCGGCGGCAACCAGCAGAAGGTCGTCCTCGGCAAGTGGCTCGCCATCCGGCCCCGCGTGCTCTTCCTCGACGAGCCGACCCGCGGCATCGATGTGGGCGCAAAGCAGGAGATTTACAGGCTCATGGAGGAACTCGCGCGCCAGGGTGTGGCGATTCTTTTCGTCTCCAGCGAGATGGAGGAAATCCTCGGCATGAGCGACCGCGTCCTCGTGATGCACGAAGGCCGGTTGACCGGCGAACTCCAGCGCAACCAACTCAGCGAGGAAGCGTTGATGCATCTGGCGACGGGAGCACTGAATTGAATTACGAAGGCACAAAGCCCCAATGCCAATCCGTGGAATGTCAACCGGACGCCACGGCGCGCGCCTTCTCCCTTCCTCGGAGGAGGGGAGAAGGTGGCCGAAGGCCGGATGAGGGGTGGAGCCGCCAACGCCGACGCAAGCAACCCCTCACCCCAACCCCTCATCCGATGAAGGGAGAGGGAGTCGGAGCGCGCCGCCGTTCCTTCATTCCTTCGCTCTCTTCGTGTCCTTCGTGTCCTTCGTGTCTTCGTGGTTCACCTCTTTTTCCCGCATGAAAAAACTCCTCGGCATCTTCGGCTTGCTGCTGGCCGTCTGCCTCTTCGCCACGTGGGCGAGCGAGAGCTTCCGCTCCGGCTACAACGTGGAGAACCTCATCCGCCGCACCGCGCTCTTCGGCGTCATCGGCATCGGCGTGGCGTTTGTCATCGTCACCGGCGGCATCGACCTTTCCATCGGCTCGGTCATCTGCCTGGTTGGTTGCGGGCTGCCGTGGCTGCTCACGGTGCAGAAGTGGCCGCTGCCGGCCGCGCTGCTGGCGGTCGCGGTGGTTTCGGTGGGCATCGGCTTGGCCCACGGGCTCTTGATCACCCGCCTGCGGCTGCAGCCGTTCATTGTGACGCTCTGCGGCCTGATGCTCTATCGCGGCATCACGCGCGGCTTCACCGGCGACCAGACCGTCGGCTTCGGCGACGGCTACAAGGGCCTGCGCGTGCTGTCCACCGGCAAGATCGGCATCCCGTTCGTGCAGGGCTTCGAGATTCCCGCGCCCTGGGTGGTGCTGGTCATCGTGGCCGTGCTCGCCGCCGTTTTTCTCAACCGCACCATCTATGGCCGCTACCTCCTCGCGCTCGGCCGGAACGAGGACGCTGCCCGCTACAGCGGCATCAACACCGGCGGCATGATCATCCTTGCCTACGTCATCTGCTCGACGCTGGCGGGCCTGGGTGGCGTGCTCTTCGTGCTGGATGTGAACTCCGCGCAGCCGGTGGACTTCGGCAATTTCTACGAGCTTTACGCCATTGCCGCGGCGGTGCTCGGCGGTTGCAGCCTGCGCGGCGGCGAAGGCTCAATCCTGGGCGTGATCATCGGGACCGCGCTGATCCTGGTGCTGCGGAACGTAGTCACGCTGGTGACCAACCACAGCAACATCGAGTTCGCCATCATCGGCACCGTGATCCTCGCCGGCGTGATCGCGGATGAGCTGGTCAAGCGCTACGCCGTGAAGCGACGGGCCGCCCGGGCCCTGGCGGGCGCAGTGGAATGAGATTCGCCCCAACCGGGAGCGGCACCTACGAAATGATCGCGTGGACTGGTTCCACTTCCTCGACGCCAACCAGTTTCTGGTCGAGTCCGCCGTGGAAGAAGGCGAGGCGGTTCGGATCAAGGCCCATCAGGTGGAGAATCGTGGCGTGCAGGTCCTTGACGTGGATTGGATGTTCCACCGCCGCGGAGCCGATCTCGTCGGTCTGTCCGTAGCTGACGCCGCCCTTCGTCCCGCCTCCGGCCAGCCACATGGTGAAGCCAAACGCGTTGTGGTCTCGGCCCGTGCCCTTCTCATATTCGGCGGTGGGCTGCCGCCCAAACTCGCCGCCCCAGACGACCAGCGTCTCGTCCAGCAGGCCGCGCTGCTTCAGGTCCTTCAGCAGGCCCGCGATCGGTTTGTCCGTCCGGCCGGCGTGGAAATTGTGGTTCTTCTCGATGTCGGTGTGGGCGTCCCAGTTGTCGTCGTTGTGGGCCCCGCCGGCATAGAGCTGGATGAACCGGACGCCCCGCTCCACGAGCCGCCGGGCAAGGAGGCAGCGGCGGCCGAATTCCTCGGTGCGGGGATCATCAAGCCCATACAGCCGGCGGGTCGCCTCGCTTTCGCGGCCCAGGTCCACCGCCTCCGGCGCATGGCGCTGCATGTTGAACGCGAGTTCGTAGCTGGCGATCCGGGCGGCGAGGTTGGAGTTGTCCGGATGCAGGTCGGCATGCTCCCGATTGTAGTCTCGCAGGGTATCCAGCAACTTTCGCTGGGTGCCTTCCGCCGTGCTGGCCGGCCGCTGAAGGTCGAGGATCGGATTGCCGGCGGAGCGCAGGACGGTCCCCTGGTAGGTCGCGGGCATGTAACCGCTGGCCCAGTTCTTCGAGCCCGAGATCGGGCCGCCGATCGGATCCAGCATGACCGCGAAGCCGGGCAGGTTTTCGCTGACGCTGCCCAGTCCGTAGTTCACCCACGAACCCAGGCACGGGCTGCCGGAGAGAATCTTGCCGGTGTTCATCTGCAGCATTGCCGAGCCGTGGATGGGCGAGTCCGCGGTCATCGAATGCAGGAAGGCGATGTCGTCGACGCAGCTGCCGACGTGCGGGAAGAGGTCGCTGACCGACTTGCCGCATTGCCCGTAGCGGCGGAAATCCCACTTGGTGCCGACCACGCGGCCCTCGTTACGTTTGCCCCCGCGACCGAACGTCTTCACGGCGATGGTCTTGCCGTCGAGTTCGGCGAGCTTCGGCTTGTGGTCGAAGGTGTCCACGTGGCTGGGCCCGCCATACATGAACAGGAAGATCACGCTCCTGGCCTTTGCCGAATGGTGGGGACTGCGCGGCGCCAGCGGATTGACGAACCCACCGGCAACCGTCGGAGCGGCGGCCCGTGCGTGGCCGGCCTCGAGCGCCATCAACCCTGCCAGCGCTGTGCCGGTGAAACCCGCGCCGGCCTGCCAGAGGAACTCGCGCCGGGTTCGCCGGCAGAAGGGACCGGTGGAACCCGGACCCAGGGTGGAGGAAGGATTCATTCGAGGTAGAGAAATTCGTTGAGGTTAAGGGCCAGCAGGCAGAAGGCAGCGAAAGCCGCGTCCGGGTTCAAGCCTTCCCCGTTCGTCAGGGATTCGAGCAGGGAAACTCCCCGGGCAATCTCAGCCTCAGTTGGTGGCCGGCTTGTCACCCGATACAGCACCCGACGAACTTGCGCGGCCGGGGACGGACCAGCCTCGCGCCGGATGCGCGCCGCCAGGAGCTGCGCCTGCTCGTTGAAGAAGTCCCCGTTGAGCGTCCCCAGCGCCTGGGTCGGCTGCGTGGTCGCAAAGCGGACCGGCGCGGACCGGTCGGTCTCCGCCAGGTCGAATGCCAGCAACACCGGGGTCAACAGTGACCGCTTCACGTGGATGTAGATGCTGCGGCGCGACTGCTCTTCCGGAGGCGATTGGCCCCAGCCCTTGCCGGGCACCGACTGGCTGGCCAGCACCTCCTTCGGCAGGGTCACGTAGATGCCGGGACCGAACATGCGCGGATTGCCGGTGCCACCGATCCAAAGGACCGAGTCGCGGATTTCCTCGGCGGTCAGGCGACGCATGTCGAAACGGGAAAACAGGTCGTTGGCCGGATCCAACTTGAGTGCCTCCTCGCTCGGCGTGGAGGTCGCGCGATAGGCTTGGGAGCTGAGAATCCGCCGGTGCAAACGTTTGAGGCTCCAGCCGCCGTCCATGAAGTCTCGCGCCAGCCAATCGAGCAGTTCCGGGTGCGTGGGCGCGCTGCCTTGCAGACCGAAATCACTCCCGGTGCGGACCAGCCCACGCCCGAAATGATGCTGCATGACCCGATTGACCATGACCCGGGCGGTCAGCGGATTCCCGGCCGAAGTGATCCACTCGGCAAGCGCCCGCCGGCGGCCCGAGGAGCGACCCGAAGTGGGCGGCGCAATCCGGGGAACGGCCGACCCGAGTATGGTCGGGAAACCGGGCTCCACCGCTTCACCGGGGTTGCCGGGATTACCCCGCCGCAGCAGGAGGGTCGCGGGTGCGGCGACGCCGGGTTCGGTGACTGCCAGCGCCTTCGCGCCGGAGTTGTCCGGCAACGGAACCTCGTCGGTCGCGCCGCCGTTGCGGTAGGGATGGATGTTCCGGAAGAACGCCAGCATCGCGTAGTAATCGCGCTGGGAGATGGGATCGATCTTGTGATCGTGGCACCGGGCACAATCCACGGTCAGGCCGAGGAACGCCTGGCCGGTGGTCGCCACGAGGTCGTCGAGTTGGTCGTAGAGCGCGAGCTCCTTGTCGGCCGGGTCGGCGTCCCACATCCCAATCCGGTAATAGCCGGTCGCCACCAGTCCGTCGGTGCCGCCGTCCGGAAGCTCGTCGCCGGCCAACTGTTCCTGAATGAACCGGTCGTAGGGTTTGTCCTCGTTGAAAGCCCGGATGACGTAATCCCGGTAGCGCCAGGCGTGCGGCTTGGCTTCGTCGGTCTCGTAGCTGTTGGTCTCCGCAAACCGCACGAGGTCGAGCCAGTGGCGGCCCCACTTCTCGCCGTAGTGGGGCGATTCCAACAGGCGGTCGACCAAACGTTCCCACGCCAGTTCCGAGCGGTCTTGAACAAAGGACTCCACATCCTCCGGCGTCGGCGGCAAACCGGTCAGATCGTAGGTCACCCGCCGAATCAACGCCCGTCGTGACGCCATCACGGGCAGTTTCAAGCCCTTCTCACGCAGCCGGGCGCTGATGAAGGCGTCGACGGGATTGGCCGCCGCGGAGCCATTGGGCAGCGGGGGCGGAGCGGCCAGTGAAACCGGTTGGAAGGCCCAATGCCGGCGACCACGTTCGAAGATTGGACCTGCCCCGGAAGGGTTTCCTGCCAACGCCGGTCTCACGGCTCCTCCTTGCTTCAAGTCCGGAGCGATCTGCGCCGCGCAAAGGTTCGGTCCCGGAAACAGGCTGCTAGCCGGACCACTGGCCCAGAGGGCGAACGCGGCAAAGATCGCCGAAGAACGGGGAAAGCCATTGGCTGGGAACAATCGCATGACCGGTCAATTTTCGCGCGGCGGCAGGACGGCGACCACCGGCGTGGAGTTGCCGAAACGCGTGAAGTCTTTCCAGGTCCAGACCACCTTTCGTTCCGGCGTCACTTCGATGAGCTGGGGATTCTCCGGCCCGGCGTGGCAGTTGCCGATGAGCGTGTTGCCGTTGGGCAATCGTTCCACCCGGGTTACCCAGGCCAAGGTGATGCCTGGCAGGTCGTTCTGGGTAACTTTCCAGACGATCTTCCCGGTCCGGTCCACCTCAAGGACGCTGTGGCCGTTGCCCGCGCCGATGAGGGTGTTGCCGTTGGCCAGCCGGGTGGCGCTGAAGACCGAGTTGCCGAAGGCTTCGGGGCCGTGCCCGCCCTTGCGCTCCCGGCCAAAGAGCGGGAGATCAAACTGCCAGACGATCTTCCCTTGGGCATCATACTCCCGGACCCTTCCGTCCGCCTCGTGGGCGACGAGATAGTTTCCGTTGGCGAGCTTGCGCACGAGGCGGGTGTCGGAATGGGCGCTGGGATGGTCGACCTGAAGCTTCACCTCCCGGTGCACCTTGCCGGCCCGGTCGACCTCGATGATGCGGGCCGGTCCCGATTCGGCGATCATCGTGAGTCCGTCGGCCAGCCGCTGGAAGGCATGCACCTCGACGGGCTTTCCAAGGTTGGCCTTGGCCGCGTCATATTCCCAGACCACCTGACGGTCCCGGGTGACTTCCTGAACCTTGGTCCACCCCTGCTGCAACAGGATGTTTCCATTGGGCAGCACCGCGGCGTCATGGATCGCGGTAACCGGGATTTCCCACTCCACAGAACCGTCCGCAGCGATGATGGCCAGACGCCGGGTCGAGTCATCGCCTGCGAGGATGCGGCGGCCTGGGGCAGTGACCTCGGCGGTGGCGGTAAGAACGTTGGCCCAGATGAGAAACACCGTGGCAAAGAATGCGGGGTGCCGCCGCCGCAGGCGCGTAAAACTCATCGGGGAGAACATTCTCCAAAAATCCTATCTTCGGACTCCGGAGCTGTCGAGCGCACCGGACGAGCAGTGCCTCCGTGGCCGGACCAGCAGAATCGGCGTCGGGGCCAGCGGGGCGCGCCCGCGGAGACCGTCTCGCCCCAATTGTATCGTGCGCAAACATTTGCCAGCATCATCCGTCATGAAGCTGACTCCATTTATATCACTGGTCGCGCTGCTGCTGGCGGTGGCGGGATGCGCCTCCGTGGGTTCCTCAGGGATTGACGAGGCGAAAGTCGTAGCCCGAATCTTGGCCAAGACGTCCAGTGCCGCGGTGGTTTTCAACGATCAGGCCTCAGCCCAGCAACTCGTGTCGTCACTGGAGACGTCGGACTATTTTGAGTTTGGCGTGATCCTGGATGCCAAGAAGGAGGTCGTCGCTTCCTACTTCAGGCCGGGGCAACTTTCCGAGCGGGAACGGTTCCTCGCAATGCTGACCGCGTCTGTCCGCCCCGAGCAGGCGGAGACGATCATCATGGACCATGGGGTGGCGATCGCCATCGTGAGAATGGCTCCCCAAGATCGGCCGCTCGGCTATGTGGCCGTCGGCAGAAGGGTCCGTTGACGCCGCCCCGGCCGATCTCAGGCGGTGGCCTGCAGGCTGATGGCTCCCGGGGTTGCGCTTGAAGAACCGGAATCGGGCTGAAACGGTCGGCGCATGCTCAAACGGAACTTCGCCCCCGTCCGACGTCCCGGCTGGACCGCCGGACTGGTCCTGCTGGCTTCGGCGCTCACCGGTTGGTCGGCCACCTTTCCACTGCCGATTCCGACCCGGCCCACCGCGTTCCCCCTGAAGCAGCCCGTCATCACCGGCACGGTCGTGACGTGGGGCGCGAACGACTATGGGCAGACCGCCGCCCAAACCGGACTCCGCGAGGTGGTCGCGGTCGCCGCCGGGTATCAGCACACGGTGGCCCTGAAGGCCAACGGCACCGTGGTGGCGTGGGGTCGGAACGATTCGGGACAGGCCACGGTCCCCGCGT
>JAYUSF010000069.1:0-7021 GCA_043755815.1 Verrucomicrobiota bacterium | reverse complement strand
CGCCGCGTCGCGGAAATCCGTGAGCAGGGCGAAGTGCAGGCGCTCGTCACGGTTCGCGAGCTGATGAATCTCCAGGGTCTCGACGAGCCGATCCACGCCGGCGATGCTGGTGAGCATCGTGGGCACCACGACCATCGTGCGGCACTCGGGCGCAATGCCGTTGGAATAGTCCAGTCGCGGAAGCCGGCACGGCTGCAGGAGCAGCGTGGTTAGCCAGTTCATCAGGGCGACGGCCAGTTGGCTGGCGCACAGCAGGAAGACGAGCGTGAAGAAAACCAGTTTCCAACCCTGCACCCCCGTCGAGTGCGCGTGCTGCGCAAAACAAAACGTCGCGAACGACGTGAGCGCCCCGATGCCGCCCGCATAAAACGTCAGCGGAAAAGCGCGGATGCACCGTTCCTTCACAGAGCGCCAAGGCCACCGCGCCTCCACGGCGGTGCCCAGCGCCGAGCGACCCTTGTCGATCAGGTAGAATCCCACATGAGCCGCGCGGACGGAGCCGCCCTTCTCCCGGCCGCAGTCGGCGGCCAGTTGGACGGCCTTTCGCGCCACGTCCTCTTCCGAGAGCGGGCTGTGTCGCGCGAAGAACTCGACCGCATGGCGATAGCGGTCGCGCGTGGCGAAATCCATCAGGCGGTAGACGTCGGCCGGATCGGTGCGCAAGACGACCTCGACCAAGCTCAACGCCTCCACGAAGTCCTTCCAATCCATGGCGCTCAGGAAACGCAAGCTGGTGATGCTGTGACTGACGGACACCTGGTCCGCCGCCTGGTTCTGGCTCTCCTGATGGACGAGCTGCTCGATGGACAGGCCGTGCTCGACGAGCCGCTGTTCAAGCCAGCTCCTGGCGAGGTGCAGCACGGGGCTTTGTCGCGACAGGCGCTGGCAGAATTCGGCCACGAACGAGCTGGAGAGCGGCAGATCCGCCTTCGCCATGTCAGCCACCACGATGACGAGATGAGACGGATTCTTTTCCGCCATGTCCTGCAAACGGTCCACCCACAGATCCGCCAGGTCGCGGTCGTCGCGCGCGATGTTCAGGCGGCTGGTGATCCTCTGGAGGTTCTCAATCAAACCCAGACGCAGCATGATGGGGATGGCCCACAGCTCGCCCAGCTTCAAGGAGCCGACCGTCTGGTAGGCGGCGACAAAAGCCTGGAGCGGGCCCGCATCAATCTGGGCATCCACGTGCGAGATCAATTCGAGCACGATCTCGTAGACGCGCGGCAGACCGGCGGAAGGGCCATCGACCAGCCGGGGCAGCTCCCGGCTGTAACCGCGCGGCAGGTGCCGCCGGGCGAGATGGATCTGCTCCTCGATCAGGTAGAAATTGTCGAGCAACCACTCCGCGGCCGGCGTGACGCGACGGGCCTTGTCGAGGGTGAGGGTCGCGTGGTTGAACGCGCGGAGGATTTCTTCGTTCTGACCCAAACGGCCCAGCAGGCTGTTGGAACCCCGCCGGGTGACGACCCGATGGTCGGCCGCGAGCAGGGCGGCGTGCCGGGCGAGTTGTTCAACACTGAAAAGCTCGGCCCGGAACGGCGGCTGGCCCAGGCCCACGCTCGAACGCAGCGGTGCGCCCATCCAATCCAATAGGCGCAATGGCACGGTCGGTATGAGATTCTGCATTTCAGTCGCGATTTCCCAGATCAGCCCCCATGGCAATGTCTGGCCGCCGCGGTGACGGTTGGCCTGTCGTTTAACTTCGGCCCGCGCTCCGATCGGGCCACCATGGCTGATTTGGCCGGGTGAGTGTCAGGTTGCCGGATCACACTGGGCCGGGTTCCAAGGTGATGAAATGGGGTGTAATCCCCACTTGCGATCAGCGTTCGGCTCGAACGAACAGACGCGTGTCTCGCCGACCGCGCGCTTCTTCAGACCGACGCAATTCAGCGCTCCGGTCCCTGCCCAAAATGGTTCGGCACTGGCCTCCATGACCACCACTCGGGAGCCCGCACGGGTCGCACGGCTGCGCGGGGAGCCATGGCTGAAGACGGACCTGGAATCCCTTCGACGGACGGCGCGTTAGGTGAAGACCCCATGGAAAAGAGGATCACCCGCCGCCTAGCTTGCACGCGTAAGGATCGGTTAACGCCGGTCATCCACGATGAACAATTTCAGGAACATTGCCGGCGGCGAGTTCGCGTGCGCCCTTGAGCACCCGCCCGAGAGCGAGCCCACGCCGAACCGGCAGTCCACCGGGCCGGGCCGATCCGCTCATGCCGGACAGTCACGGAAGCGCCACCGCTACGACCTCGTTCAGAAAGGGAGCGTTTTTTCCACAAACTGGACCTTTGGCGTCATCGCTGCGGTCGTGGTGCTCGCTGTCAGTCTGCTGCTCGTGCATTACCGTTCGTCATAGAACCAATCGCTCAATAACTCCTCGCAACCGTCCTCCGTCATACCAAGACCACCATGAAAACCCTGTTCACCGCCGAAGCGACCTCCAAGGGCGGACGCTCCGGAACCATCCACACACCCGAAGGATTGCTAGATGTCACCTTGGGAAACCCGCTGGAGAAAGGCATGGAAAGGCTCGGGCCCAGTCCTGAGCTGTTGTTCGCGGGTGCGTATTCCGCCTGTTACCACGGTGCGATCGGCAACGCGGCCAAAACGCTCGGCGCGCTCCCCGGTGACTCGACGGTGCGGGCGCTGGTAAGCCTGACTGAGGATGCGGAGGGCGGTTATCGCCTGGTGGTGGCCCTCCATGCGCTCCTTCCCGGCATAGAGCGCGAACTGGCCCGACGCATGATGGAACTGGCACACCAGACCTGCCCGTATTCCAAAGCCCTCCGCGGGGATGCTTCTGTCACCCTGACGGTGGACTAACCCGTCGAGCCAAACCGTTCGAGGCGGAATCCCTTCCGCCGGCCGGCGCACCAAAACAGACCAACACCATCACCCATATGAACCCATCGCCATCCGTCTCCCATCATCAAATGCCACCCATGAACCTTGAACCCAAACCTGCTGGCCTCAGCCGGCGCGACCTGTTTCTTGCCCTGGGCGGAACGACCGCCGGTCTCGTGGGTCTGACGACCCTCCAGGCCGCCGAACACGACGGCCACGGCAGCAGCCTTGCCGACCGCTGTGCGAAGGCGTGTGCCGACGCCATGACGTCCTGTTCCAAACATGTCCGCCACTGCACCCAGCATCTCGCCGACGGCCACAAGCACTACGCCAAGTGCCTGGAGTTGTGCGTCGGCTGCCTGCAGATGTGCGGCGCGTGTGTGGGAACCTGTTACGGCCCGATGGGCGCCACCGTCGCGGAAGCATGCGCCAAGGCCTGTGACCTGTGCGCCGCCGAATGCGAGCGCATTGAAGGCGACGAGGCCATGAAGGTTCACGCCAAGCTGTGCCGCGATTGCGCCAAGGTCTGCCGCGACTTCAGCAAGGCCCGCGCCTGATCCCGGCACGGACGAGCGGACCGGAGCGGGATCGTTTCCGCCGCTCAATGAATCTCCAAGAGACCAGACATGAAAGACCCCGTCTACAAACTGATCGAACTCACCGGCACCTCCACGACTTCCGTTGAGGATGCCGTGGATAAGGCCATCAAACGCGCCCACAAGACCCTCAAGAACCTGAGCTGGTTCCAGGTGGTGGAGACGCGCGGCAACATCGACAAGGGCAAGGTTCACCACTGGCAGGTCACCCTCAAAGTCGGCTTCGCGGTGGAAGACTGAACCGGCCCAACCGACACCCCCTGACACCGACCATGAAGACCACCGAACCCACCGTTTCCCGCGAACAGTTGATCACCCTGCTGAACGAGGATCTGGCGGGCGAATACCAGGCCATCATCGCCTACACCGTCTATAGCCAGGTGTTGAAAGGCGCCGCCTACACCGACATTGCGCGGGAATTGGAGCTGCATGCGGCCGAGGAACTCCAGCACGCCCTCAAGATCGCCAAACAGATCGACTATCTGGGAGGAATGCCGTGCGTGAGTCCCAAGCCGGTGGTCACTTCGACCGACCCCGTGGCCATGCTGCGAGCGGACCTGGAAAACGAGCGCGAAACGGTGGGCCGCTACCGCGAGCGCATCCGCCAGGCCGAGGCCATGGGCGAGTATGCGCTCAGCGAGACCCTCCGGGGCATCATCGTGCAGGAGCAGGAGCACGAGATCGACCTCTGCGCGGCGCTTGGCATCAACGTGCCGCTCCCCAAAGCCCCAACCGATCAGACTGAGGTCGAAACCGCCTAGGCGCGAACCGGCCGTAGGCTGCTGCCCGCAGTTCGGTCCATCAGCCTGGACGACCACCTTCACAACCAGGATAGGCACTGGCAGAAGCATCCGCCCTGGGCGGCGTTTTCAGAGGGCTCACGCGCCGGGCAAGGATGACAGGTCACCCTCCTGCAATCCGAAGTCAGCGAGCATCTTCGGCATGCACTCGGGGCAGCATCCGTGGCTCAGAAACACCGAACTCCGCTTCAACAGTTCGATCGCCGTCTCCCATTGCGCTTGGTCGCCTTTCACCCGGCTGCAATACATGCACGTGGGCAGCACCTCCGCCGCCTTCCGCAACAGCCAGTTTGTTTGCTTGAGCTCCGCCAGCGTTCGCTCCAGCTCTGCTTTCGCCCGCCCAAGCTCCTCGCTCACCCGGGCGCTCTCGCGGCTTGCCTGCTCCGCGGCGCGCCTCGCCCGCAAGACCTCCTCCTCCCATCGGCCCCGCTGTTCGATCCGCACGACCACCCAGTCGCTCCACCCTGAATCCGCCCGGCGCCGCGCATTGATCAGGACGGGAACCTCTCCCCCATCGCGAGTCAGCAAGGTCAGGTAAACCTCGTCCAGTTCTCCGGCCAACCGCAGGTTGGGGAAGAGGCTGACCTGGTAAAAAAGTCGCGCTGCCGGCCCCAGGAACGCATCGATGTGCGCCAGTTCCACCGCCTTCGGTCCGTAACCGAGCTGACGGCGCAGGGTCGCGTTGGTCACCAGAATCCTCCCGTAGTCCGCGACCCGCAGGAATCCGCAGGGCGCCTCGTCGAGCAGCGGCCCCAGTAGCGCCTTGCCTACCGCCACGTTCCTCCTCCGCCCGCGGCGCGGGCCGCGTCCAGATACTCGCGGATCGCCGCGATTGCCTCCGCCGGATGGCTTACGTGCGGACAGTGTCCGGTCGCCCGCAGCGCGCGATAGGTGCTTCCCTTGAGCTGCTCATGCACAAAGCGCCCGACCGCCTCGGGCGCCACCGAATCCCCTTCGCACTGCATGATCAGCGCCGGCACCGTCACTTTCGCCAGGTCGGCCCGGTTGTCCGACAGAAACGTCACCCGGGCAAACTGCCGGGCCACCTCCGGCTTCATCGCGCAAAAGCTCCGCTCCAATTCCGCCCCCAGCTCCGGCCGGTCCGGATTCTTCATCACGATCGGTGCCAGGAAACCCGCCCAGCCCAGCGGATTCTTGTCCATCAGGTCGAGCAGCCCTTCAATGTCCGCCCGGTTGAAGCCGCCCACGTAACCTGGAGCGTCGTTGACATAGCGCGGCGACGGACAGACCAGCACCAGACGGCTGAACAGTTCCGGCCGCCGAATCGAGGCCAACAGTCCGACGACACCGCTCACCGAATGCCCGACGAAAACCACGTTGCGCAGGCCCAGCGCATCAATCACCTCGATCACATCGGATGCGTAGCCCTCGAGACTCCCGTAGCGCACCGGATCGTAGGCGGCACCATCCGAATTTCCCGCGCCCACATAGTCAAACAACACCACGCTGAACCCGGCCTCGAATGCGGGTGCCACAAAGCGCCACATCTTTTGGTCACAGCCAAACCCGTGTGCAAACACGAGGGTTCGCGGGCCGCTGCCGGACACGGTCACCGAATTCCGCCGTAAGATGGAGTCGGAGTGGGTCGCCATAAGAATCTTTACCGGAAGGCTAGCCAGATCGTCCTCCGGAACGGAAGCCTCTTCCCGCCGGAATCAACCTCGCGCGGAAATGCTCACCAACTCCTGCATCCGCCAGTGCGACCAGCAATCAAAGCCACCCTCGGCGTGACCGCGGCCTCCGCAATTGGAAGAAAACGACGAAGGGTAAAACACCCCATGTTCGCTCCATAGCGATGACAGTAGCGTCGCGAGGTAGGGGTGCCCCGTGACCGCTGCGTCGCCCTCTTCGCACAGAAGGAGGAACGGTGACGACTCGGCCTTGTCACCGCTCCACAAAACGCCGCCGCTAATAGGTCGCCCAATGACCAAGCTCACCACCAGCCGCGAGATCCGTCTCGCCTCGCGCCCGAAAGGCATTCCGACCGCCGCCAATTTTACTTTGGCCGAATCCACTCTGCCGTCGCTGCAAGCTCAGCAGGTGCTCGTGCGAAACCTGTTCATGTCCGTCGATCCCTACATGCGCGGGCGGATGAACGAGGGAAAGTCGTATGTGCCTTCATTTGAAATCGGCCAGGCGCTCGAAGGCGGCGCCATCGGCGAGATCGTCGAATCACGCGCAAGCGAATTCAAGGCCGGCGACGTGGTTGTGTCGCGCTGCGGCTGGCGGGAAGCCTTCGTCGCGACGCCGAAAGAACTCCGCGCAGTGGACAAGGCGGTCCAGCCACTCTCCGTTTACCTCGGCACCCTTGGCATGACCGGCATGACGGCTTGGGCGGGCTTGACGCTCGTCGAAGTAAAAGCGGGCGACGTTATCTTCATCTCTGGCGCCGCCGGGGCCGTCGGCAATGTGGCCGGCCAACTGGCGAAGCTCCGCGGCTGTCGCGTGATTGGCTCCGCCGGTTCCGCGGAGAAAGTGCAGAGTCTGCTGGATGAGTGCGGATTCGACGCCGCCTTCAACTACAAGACGGGTCCCACCCTCGAGCAATTGGACCGCGCCGCGCCCGACGGAATCGATGTTTACTTCGACAATGTCGGCGGCGAATCGCTCGAGGCCGCGCTCTCCGCGCTGCGCGTGCATGGCCGGATCATCGCTTGTGGCGGCATCTCCTCCTACAACGACGAGAAGCCAAAACCTGGTCCCGCCAACCTCTTCAACATGACCACCAAGCGGCTCACGATGAAGGGACTGATC
>JAYUSF010000068.1:0-24011 GCA_043755815.1 Verrucomicrobiota bacterium | reverse complement strand
GTTCTTCACCACCGCTGCACTGCCACAATGCTGACACTTCATGCCCCAAGCCTGCCAAGCCCACCGCACTTATCAATACCTATTGAGCAATCCCGTGGTGGGAGTGAGTTCCAGCAGCGAAGCCACGGCGCGGTTGGCGCGGCTCACGCTCCACGTTTCCAACAGTTCGGCGAAGGCAAAGAGGAAGACGACCGCCGCCCCCTCCGCCGCCTCGCCGATGGCCCAAGCGCCGGCCACGGCCACGGTCATGAGGACGTTCATGTCCAGCCGGAACCGGCGCACGGAGGCGAGGGCTCCGGGCAGGACCAACGACCCGCCTGTGAGCGTGCCGAGGGCGAATGCCACCTGACTGAGCCAGTCCGGCGACACCTTGGTCCACAGCAGCAGAAACCCGACTGCGATGGCCACGCCGGACCCGGTCACCAGCATGACTTGTCGCCGCGCGACTCCGCCCGAGTGGTCGTGGCCGTCCCCGTCGTGGTGGACTTTGGACTTTGATTCGTCAGGGCAACAGGACGCGCTCATGCGGTAAATGTGTCATCAAGGGATGACGGAAAGCCGGCTCAAGGGCCACGGCCCGAAGAGCGGCTGCCGGTGGCGGATGGCCGCCCGCTGACCCGGTCGCAGGGAGGCAGCGATGTGTGTCTCCTCCCGCCAACGCAGCTTCAACGGCTTTGCATGGCTGCCGTCGCTGCGGCGTGAAGGGTCCGGGTGGGGAGGTCAATGGACTCGACCACGACCACGCATTCGTGGGAACGGGGACGTGCGGCTTCGGCGCGAACGGATAGCAGCATGAGGCCGGCAACCCCCATCGCCGTGATGATTCGACAGGCTTTCATGTTGTGGGATTCCTTTCAGGACATGAGGTGAGGACGGGGAACCAGCGCCGCGCCCGCGAGGCCGACGATGCCTCGCGGGGAGGCGCAACGGTTGGTTTCCGTAGCCGTCACTTCCTCTTGTCGTGTTCGTGCTTGTCGTCCTTCTTTTCCTTCTCGGAGGCACACACGCAGAGCCACTCCTGCTTCTTGCAGGCGCCACAGATGTTGGCGTCGTATTCGAACCGGGCGGTGATGGCCTTGCCCTTCGGGCCCTCTTTGAACTGGAAGGCCAGCAGGTAGCTGTCGCCCTTGAGCGCTGGGAAGACGAAGTGGTCGCCCTGTTTCTCCACCTTGGGCTTCTGAGGCTTGCTGCGGTCGCCACCGGTGACCACGAGGGATTGTTCCGCGAGGGGCACGGGCTTCATGTCCTTGTCGAGCAGGGCGACGTGGAACATCCCGTCCTTGAGCGTGACTTCGCCATGCATCGTTTCGTTTTTGCTGAACTCGAGGATGCGCCCGCCGTTCGGACCGAGTTCGGCGTCGCCATGGGCAAACGCGCGGGTGGCGCCGAGCAACAGCACGGCAGCGAGGGTGAGGAGTGATGTCTTCATGTGTTTTTGTTTTGTTTTGGCAGAAGCCGCCACCACGGCGGCGAAAGTTTCAATGGGATGCTCCGGATTTGCTCTCAATGGCCTTGGCCGCTGCCTTCCGGCCAAAGGCGTAGAACACCGCGGGCGTCACCGCGAAATCGAGCAGGGTGGAGCTGACGAGCCCGCCGACGATGCAGACGGCCACCGGATAGAGAATCTCCTTGCCCGGCTGGTCGGCGGCCAGCACCAGCGGGATGAGCGCGATCCCGGCCGCCAGGGCGGTCATCAGCACGGGCACGAGGCGCTCCTTGGTCCCGCGGATGACCATCGCCCGGGTGAAGCCCTCGCCCTCGTGCTGCATGAGGTGCAGATAATGGGAGAGCATCATGATGCCGTTGCGCGCGGCGATGCCGCCGACGGCGATGAAGCCGACGAGCGTGGCGATGCTGATGTTGTTCACCAGCAGCCAGGTCAGCACCAGGCTGCCCATGAGCGCGAGGGGCAGGTTTAGCAGCACCTGCGCGGCGAGCATCAGGCTGCGGAAGTAGGCCCAAAGCAAAAGGGTGATGGCCGCCAGAACGATCCCAAAGCCGAGCGCGATGCGTCGGCTGGCCGCGGCGCGGGCTTCGAATTCGCCCTCGTAGATCACGAAATATCCTTCGGGCAGATTCACCTTCGCTGCCACTTCCTCCTGAAGCCTGGGCACAAGCGACGAGACGTCGCGCACGGTCGGCTTGATGGCGAGGGCGAAGCGCCGTTGGCTCCTTTCCCGGAAGATGACGTTCGGCCCCTTCGCCGCGCGCACGTCGGCGACCATCGACAGCGGGATCCGCTGGGTCGTGGCCTCGCCGTCATGCACCTCGATGGGCAGTTGGGCGATGCGTTCGGGTGAATCGCGCCACTCCTGCGGCAGACGGATGACCAAGTCCACGGCGCGCTGGCCCTCGCGCAGTTCGGCCACGGCCTTTCCGCCGACGAGCATGGAGAGCGTCTCGTTGAGCTTGCCGGGCGTGACGCCGTAAGCGGCGGCGCGGTCGCGGTCGGCCTCGATGCGGAGCTGTGGGATGGTGGCCTGCTGGTCGAGCTTGCAGTCCTGGAAGCCCGGGATCGTCTTCGCCACGGTTTGGATCTGGATGCCCAGCTCGCGGAGCTTGTCCAGGTCGGGGCCGAAGACCTTGATCGCCACGGGCGCTGACACGCCGCTCAGCATATGGCCGATGCGGTCGGCCAGCGGCCCTGTGACCACGCTGAACGTGCCGGGCACGGCGCGGATCTTCTGGCGGATGGCCTCCAAGATCTCCGCCCGCGAGCGCGCGTTCTTCCCGCCGCCGGTCTCGCGGAAATCCACGTCGAACTCGGCGGTCGAGACCGGCACGACGTGGTCGCCGCGTTCGGCCCGGCCCAGCCGGCGGCCCACCTTGCGGACTTCGGGGATCTTCAGCAGCTCCTGTTCGATCACGTCGGAGATCCGGTTCATCTCGTCGAGCGAAGTGCCGGGCGCGGAGGTCGAGGAGATCAGCGCCGTCTCCTCGCGGAAGGCCGGCAGGAAATCCTTCCCCATCTGCGGATAGAGCAGGAACGAACCGGTCATCGCCAAGGCCACCAGGCCCAGCAGGAGATACGGCTGGCTCAAGCCGAAGCGCAGGAGCGTGTGTTCGAGCAGCCACTTCATGCCGCGGACGAGGTGCCCGTCCTTGTGTTCGTGCCCTTCTTTGGGTCGCAACAATAGCGAGCACAGCACCGGGATGACCGTCAGCGAAACGACGAACGAGGCGACCATGCTGATGATCGTCGCGATGGCGATGGGCGAGAAGAGCCGACCCTCGACGCCGCTCAACCCCAGCAGCGGCAGGAAGACGAGGATGATGAGCAGCGTGGCGTAGAGGATTGAGTTCCGCACTTCACCCGAAGCACGGGCGATGACTTCCAGCCGGGGCAACCTAGTGGCACAGGCGCCCTCGCCGGTGTCCGTGCTCCGGGCGCCCTCGCCCGGAGTTTCCGCCGGGGCATCAGCAGAACGGGCGGGGGTGCCTGTTCCACTATCACCGGCGAGGGCGCAGGTGCCACTAGCCCTCGGCTTGGCCGCGTTCTCGCGCAGTCGGCGGAAAACGTTCTCCACGTCCACGATGGCGTCATCCACGACCATGCCGATGGCCACGGCCAGGCCGCCGAGCGTCATCGAGTTCACCGAGATGCCGAACCATTTGAACGTGAGCAGCGTGATGGCGAAGGAGAGCGGCATCGCCATCAAGGTGATGAACGTCGTGCGGAAGTTCAGGAGGAAGAGGAAGATAACGACGGTGACCATCACAGCGCCTTCGAGGATGGCGCTCTTGAGATTGCCGATGGCGTTGGTGATGAAGTCGGCCTGCCGGAACAGGATCACCGTCTCGACGCCCGCCGGCAGCGTGGGCTGGAGTTCCGCGAGCGCCGTCTCAATCTGTCCCGTGAGGGTGAGAGTGTCGAAGCCGGGGGACTTGGTGATGCTCATGATGACGCCGCGCACCCCGTTGACACTGCCGTCGCCGCGCATCGGCTCGATGCCCCAATCCACCGTGGCCACGTCGGCGATGCGGATGGCCCGGTCGCCGACGCGCCGGACGACAGTGCGCGCGATGTCGTCGAGCTGCACGGTCATGGCCAGGTTGCGGACCATGATCTCGGTGGAGCCGGAGGTGAGGAATCCGCCGGTGCTGTTGCCGGAGGCTTCCTTGGCGGCGGCTTCCAGTTCCTCGTAGGTGACGCCGTAAGCCTGCATCTTCAGCGGATCGGGCTGGATCTGCACCTGCTTGATGCCGCCGCCCATGTTCAGAATCTCGGCGATGCCCGAGAGGCTTTGCAGGCGCGGACGCACCACCCAGTCGGCGAGGGAACGCACTTCACGGGGCGGCACTGCGGCGTTGGTGCTGCGGAGCCCTACCAGCAGGATCTCACCCATGAGCGAGGCGACGGGCGTGAGGAACGGCTCGACTCCCGCGGGCAAGGTTCCCCGCACGCCCTGCAACCGCTCCTGCACAAACTGCCGCGCGCGGTAGATGTCCGTGCCCCACCCAAACTCCGCATACACCAGCGACAGGCTGACATCGGAGTTGGAGCGCAGCCGGGTGAGTCCCGCGACCCCCATCAGGGCACGCTCGATTGGCTGGGTGACGTTTACCTCCACCTCCTCGGGGGCAAGGCCCGGGGATTCAGTCAGGATGATGACCGTCGGCTTGGTCAGGTCAGGCAGCACCTCGACGGGCAGTTCCCGGACTGCCTGCGCGCCGAGCAGCAGCAGGAGCAGCGACAGCCCGAAAACGATCGCCCGGTTGTTCAGCGCGAGCCGGATCAGCTTATTCAGCATGGTCGGCTCCTTCCGTGGTCGGCCGCCTGACCGGGGCTTCGGACGTGTCACCGGCCGCCGGACCTCGACGCGACGCGGCGACCACCAGCAACATGAGCAGCACGGCGTTCCCGATCAGCGAGAACTGCGTCAGGCTGGAGAGCTTGCCGACACCGGAGCCGCCGTGGTCATGTCCGTCCCTTTCCGTGTGCCCGGCCGCCTTCTGGTCCTTGCTGAGTTCGCTGCCGTCCTCGTTGTGCTCGTGCCCGTGCGCGGCATCGAGCGCCTCCTTGAGCGACACGCTGCCCTTGCCCGCGAAGGCCAACGAATACGCGCCGGTCGTCACCACCTTGTCGCCGGGGAGCAGGCCTTGCGTGATCTCGATCGAGCGGTCGTTCACCGCGCCGACCACGACCGGCACCTTGACGAAGGCGTGGGGGATGCTGTCGTCCGCCACGTAGAGAAAGCGGTCCGCGCCGTCGCCCTGCACGGCTTCACGGGGAACCGCCATCACGTCGGCGCGTTTCCTGGTGATGAGGTTGAACTCGGCCCGCATCCCCGGGCGTAGCCAGGTGCCCTCGTTGTTGACGTGGCAGGCGACTTCCAGCGTGCCGGACGCCGGGTCGGCCAACGCTCCCAGATGCTCGATCTGCGTCTCCCATTTCTCGCCCGGCCAGCCCGGCGAAGTGACGCGCACCGGTTGGCCGCGGAGCAGTTTGTCGGCGAGATGCTCCGGCACCCGCGCGAGCGCATACACGGTGGACAGGTCCACGATCGCGAGCAGCGGCTTGTCGGGACTGACGGGGTCGCCGGGCGCCACGGCGAGTTCGACGACCAGCCCGTCCATCGGCGCGGTCAGCGTGATCTGCGGCGGTGGTTCGCCCGGCTGCCGGCTTTCGATCACGATCAAGGGACCGCCGGCCTTGACCGCATGGTCCGGGCGCGCGTTAACGACCACGGCCCGGCCGGCAATGCGGCTGCTGAGCACGGCCCGTTTGCCGGGCAGCACCTCGATGCGCCCGAGTGCGAAGAGGGTTTCCTCAAAGGTCTGTTCCTCGACTTCGACGGTCTGGAGCCGGAGGTTTTTGACGCCGATCTCGTCGAGAAAGACGGTGTTGGCCAGACGAGTCGCTTTCGCCGAATCGGCAGCTTGGGCGGTGCCGACCGCGGCGGCCAGCAGGAGGCACAGGCTGAGACGGGGGATCATGGGTTGAGGAGATTTCAAAGTTGGATGCCGGCCGTCTTGAGCAGCCGCAGGGTGAGCGCGTAAAGCAGGACGGTGACGGCGATGCCGAGCGCGAGCGCCGGCCAGAACTGCCAGCCGTGCTTGAACAGCGCCGGCAGCAGCAGGAAAAGCGGCAGCGTCGGCAGCACGAACCAGAACGTGCCGAAGGCGTGCCGGCCGATGAGCGCGGTGTCATGCGTCTCGGCGAAGAGCCAGACGAACGCGACCAGCGACATCAGCGGCAGCGAATGGACGACGCTCGCGAGCGTGTTGTTGCGCTTCGCGAACTCCGAGACGGCGACGATGACAAGGCCGCTGAGGAGCGCCTTGGTGAGCAGGTAGAGTGGTTGGTTCATGGTGCCGGAAACAATTGGGGAAGCTGACCGAGAGCGGTTTGGAGCTGAAGACGAGCGCGGAGCACCTCGTGCGTTGCTTCGACCTGGCTGAGTTCGAGCTGGAACCGTTTCTCCCGGGCCCGGGCCAGTTCGGTGAACGTGGCTTGTCCCTGGGCCTTGAGTCCGGTGAGCTGTTCCTCGATCTGCCGCGCAATCGGCAACTGGGCGTCGGCGATCTCCCGCTCCACGGCGGCAGCCAGGTCAAGTCGCGCGCGGGCGGCGGCCTGTTCGTTTTGAACCCGCAGCGCCAGGGCTTGCCGTTCCAGCTTCCGCCGTTCGACCGCCACGGTGGTTTCGCGAATGCGTCCCTGGTTCCGGCTCCAAAATGGGAGCGGCACCGATAGGCGGAGTCCGACGAACCCGTCATTCCGGCGACCGACGGGCACGTCTTCGGCCCGCTGAACCTCGCCGACCAGACCGACGCCAATGTCCTGCCAGCGTTGGGCGCGGGCCAGTTCGGCGGCGTGCTGCGCCGTTTCAAGTTTTGCTCCGGCCAGTTGCACCTCGGGACGGGCATTGGTGGAACTGGCCGACCCACCGGGAGTGGCTGCCGCCGCAGACAGGGAAGCCGTCAAGACCAGGGGCTCACCAGCGGAGATGCCCAGCAACTGGCGGAGCGTGCTGATTTGCTCCGCCTGCTTCCGGTCGAGCAGGCGGAGTTGGGTGGCGAGTTGGACGGCTTCCAGTTCGAGCTGGCGGGCATCGACGGAAGAGCCTTCGCCGAGTTTCACCACGGCCTGGGCGGCGCGGGCCAGTTCAGTGCTGTTGGTCAGTTGCTGTTCCCGCACCTGACGGTAGGCCGACAAAGCCAGCCAGTCGGCGACGGCAAGGGCGGTTTGCGCGGCCACTTGGCGTTCGGCCAGGTGAATTTCGGCTTCGGCGGCCGTGACCTCGGCCCGGGAAAGGGCGCGTTCGAGCCGCAGCCGGGCGGTCAGTGGAAAGCGTTGGGTCACGCCCAGGGAGAGCGCCCCCTCGTGCCCGTTGACGTTTGGGCGCACCTCGGTTTCCAGCTCGGGATTGCCAAGCCGGCCACTCTGTTCCAATCGCGCCTCGGCTTCCGCGACCAGCAGCCGGGCAGCGGCCAGGTCACGGTTTTCCGCGAGGGCATGGCGGATTGCGGAATCCGGGGTGAATGTCGCCGCGTTGAGCGAAACGGCGGCTGCGAGGACGGCGGACAGGTATGGAACGGATTTCACGGGCTTACGGAATCAAGCCAAGTCCCCAATGGAGGGGGCGCTTTCGGGCAAAGGGCAGCGGTCCGGTGAAGGAGGTCACCGAAGGCCGTGCCGGCTCAAATCAGCAGCAACGACGTGAGGAAAAACAGCCGCCGCGGGGGCGGGCTGGGCGCGAACTCGGGCAGCCGATTCCGGAAGACGAAGGACTCTGAGACGAAGAATTCCCGAACCACCGGCGGCAGCGTGACCGGTTGCAGCGGAGTGACCCGGATGAAGTTTGCCCCTGCCTTGTGCCAGTCGACTTGGCTGAAAACAGCGGAATGACGGTGCGAATGATCCGCTCCGCCCGTGGCGTGGTCAGTGTCGGAGTCGCAGCCATCATCATGGTGGTGACCGGGGTGGCACGCGTCCTGATGGCAATCGGGCGTGGGCACCAGCCGAGGTTGCGGGCCGCAGTCGCAGCGATAACCGGCGACCGTCCCCAAGGCGGAAGTCGTGCCCACTGCCAACAGCAGCAGGCCGGCGACGATCCGTTGGAACCAAAGTTGCACCAGCACCAGAGAGCACATCGGCGCGGCTTCGTTCAACCTTTAACTCGGCCGGGAGGGCCGCCGGGAAGTCCCGTTCGATCTGGCCTTTCTCCGTCTGGCTTCGATCGCTTCCGGTTTTGATTCACCCGCTCCCTAGGTTCGCCCGGTTTCAAGCGGCCACGCCAGCGGTCGAGGAAGAACCCTAGCGAATTTGCCCCGACCATCTACGCGTGGACTTGCAGACCGCGCGTGTCCGACCACTCTTAAGCCATGCATTCCATGCCCCGCCGTGCCTTCCTCAAGGGCGCTGCCGTCACCTTCGCCGGCGGCACCGTGTTTCATCGTGCGACCGGTGCCCCGTCAGTGGACCGGGCAGAGCTTTCGGCCCAGGCGCCGTTAATTGTATCAACGTGGCCGTTTGGAAAACCCGCGAACGAGAAGGCGCTTGCGACGCTGCGGTCCGGCGGATCGGGACTCGATGTGATCGAGCAGGGAATCCGGCTCGCCGAAGCGGACCCGGGTAATCGCAGCGTCGGGCTCGGGGGCATTCCCAACGCGGCCGGGGTGGTGCAGCTGGATTCCTGCATCATGAGCGGTCCCGGCCACCGGGGCGGGAGCGTCGGGGCGGTGTCCGGATTCCGGCACCCCATCAGCATTGCCCGAGCGGTGATGGAGCGAACCAAACACGTCATGCTGGTCGCCGAGGGAGCCGAGGCGTTCGCCGCCCAGCACGGTTTCGAAAAGGGCCCCAAGGTTTCAGCCAAAGAGCGGGCCGAGTGGAAGAAATGGCAGGCGCAGGAAGCCGCCCAAGCGAAGGCGGAGACCGGCGGCAAATCGCAACCCGCGCGAAATCACGACACGATCGCCATGATCGCCCTGTTGGCCGACGGGAATGTATTCGGCGGCTGCTCGACCAGCGGTTGGGGCTACAAGCTGCCGGGGCGACTGGGCGACTCGCCGATCCTCGGCAGCGGCCTCTATGTGGACAACGAGGTGGGGGCGGCCGGAGCGACCGGATTGGGCGAGAACGTGATGCGCTACTGCAGTTCGTTCCTCATCGTCGAATTCATGCGTCAAGGCATGCACCCACAGGATGCCTGCATCGAGGTCATCAAGCGTTCCGCACGGCTCGATCCGAAGGGATTTGATCTGGCGATCAACTTCATCGCCATCGACAAGCAGGGGCGGTTCGGCGCCGCCGGAACGGGCACCGGCTTCGAGTATTCGGTGACCACGGAAGCATTTAGCAAGGTGCTGCAAAGCCCCGGCCTGACCAGCCAAGATGTCGGTCCGCTGGGCGGTAACCGGAAGTAAGTCCGCGGCACTCCCTCCGGGTCGTGTAAGCCGGCGCGCATTTGTGGGCCCGCCTTTGACCTGACCCGGCAAGCCAGCAAGATTCCACCACGATGGACAACCTGTTTGCCGCCTTTTCATCGTCCGCCGCGCTGCACGCGGACAAGCCGGCAATCCTTTGGGGAGAGCAGCAATTCACCTACCGCCGGTTGTCGGAACAGGCGAGCCAGGTTGCCCGCCGGCTCCAGAATACCTTCGGGGTGCAACCCGGCGACCGGGTCGCGATCTGGCTGCGGAACTGTCCCGAGTTCGTGCCGGTGCTGTTCGGCATCCTCGCGGCCGGCGCGGTGGTGGTTCCGATCAACAATTTCCTCAAGCCGGCAGAGCTCATCTACCTGCTGTCCGACTCGGGTGCGAAGGTGATCGTCTCCGAACGCGCTTTGGACGGGGCCTTGAAGGAAGTGGACCTGGCCAGTCCCGGTCTCCGCGTCTGGCGCATTGAGGAGCTCGCGACTGAGGAACCCCCCGTCAAAACGGAGGCGGTGGTGCGGCATCGTTCCGACCTGGCGGTGCTCATCTACACGAGCGGCACCACCGGGCAGCCCAAGGGGGCGATGCTGACCCATGGCAATCTCCTGCACAACGTCGAGTCGTGCCGGCAAGTGTTGCAGGTGGTGGACTTCGACCGGTTCGTGCTGCTCCTGCCGATGTTTCACAGCTTCATGCTGACCGCCTGCATCCTGCTGCCCCTGCTCGTGGGCGGTTCAATTGTGCTGATCAAGTCACTGCATCCGGCCAAGGCGATGATCGAGGAAATGATGCGGAATGGCGGCAGCGTCCTGCCGGCGATGGCCCAGATTTTCCGCGCGCTCGCCGGGTTGCCTGCCGACGTCGCGCTGCCACTGCGCCTGTGCATCAGCGGGGCCGGGCCTTTGCCGGCCGAAATCCTCCGGCAATTCAATGGGCGCTTCCCCAACATCCCGCTGATTGAAGGCTACGGACTGAGTGAGGCCAGCCCGGTCGTATCGATCAACCCAATCCAGGGACCGTGGATTGCCGGGACCATTGGCCGGGCGATCCCAGAAGTGGAGATTTCCGTGCGGGACGATTTCGGCCGTCCGGTCCCGGATGGTGAAGTGGGTGAAATCTGCGTGCGCGGCGGCAATGTGATGGCGGGCTACTGGAACGCGCCGGAAAAGACCGCAGAGACCCTCATCGACGGCTGGCTGCACACCGGCGACCTCGGGTATTGCCGGCCCGACGGCTATCACGTCATCACCGACCGCAAGAAGGACATGCTGAAGCCCAATGGCATCAACGTCTATCCGCGGGAGATCGAGGAAGTGATCTACCAGTTTCCCGGCGTTCGCGAATGCGCCGTCGTCGGCGAACCCGACGATCGTCGCGGCGAGAGGCCGGTCGCATTCGTCGTGCTGGAGGAGGGCGGGACGCTGGACGAAAAAGCGCTGCACGCCTTCCTGCGGGAACGGTTGGCGGACTACAAACTTCCGCGCCGGGCGGCCGTCCTGCCGGCGCTGCCGCGCAATGCGACCGGCAAGGTCCTGAAAACCAGCCTGCGCGAACTGCTGGCGCGGGAACGAGGTCCGGCCACGGCCTGAGTGACGGTCTGCGCGGGGGGCAGACCTCGGCAATTGACTTGCCCTGATGGCCACCCAACTTCGGTGAAACGTTTTTACACCAATGAAGTTTCGGTTCCTGACTCCCATGGTTGTCGCCGCCGCCCTCCTTTCGTCGTCCCCAACCCTCGGCGATGAAGGGATGTGGCTTTACGAAAACCCGCCCCGCCAGCTGCTGAAGGATCGGCACGGCTTCGAGCTGACCGAGGCCTGGTTGGATCACCTGATGAAGTCCTCGGTGCGCTTCAACTCGGGCGGTTCGGGCAGCTTCGTGAGTGAGGACGGCCTGGTGATTTCCAACCACCATGTCGGCGCCGATGCGTTGCAGAAGGTCGGCAGCGCCGAGAAGAATTACCTGCGCGATGGCTTCCACGCGAAGACTTCCGCCGACGAGCTGCCGTGTGTGGATCTGGAACTCAATGTCCTTCAGTCCGTCGAGGACGTCACCGCCCGCGTGAATGCGGGCGTGCCGGCCGGGGTCTCGCCCGAAGACTCGTTCAGGGCCCGGCGCAAGGTCATCTCGGAGATCGAGAAGGAGTCGCAGGACAAGACCGGTTTGCGGTCCAACGTCACCACGCTTTACCAGGGCGGCGCGTATCATCTTTACCGTTTCAAGCGTTACACCGACGTGCGGCTCGTCTTCGCGCCCGAACAGCAGGCGGCCTTCTTCGGCGGTGATCCCGACAACTTCGAGTTCCCCCGCTTCGACCTCGATGTCTGTCTCTTCCGCGTCTACGAAAACGGCCAGCCCGTGAAGGTGCCGCATTTCTTCAAGTGGTCGCAGGCCCCCTTGAAGGAAGGCGACCTGACCTTTGTTTCGGGGCATCCCGGGCGCACGGATCGCCTGCTGACAATGGCGGAACTGGAATACCTCCGGGACGTGCAGTATCCCTACACGCTCACCCGTTTGAAGCGCCTCGAAACGTTGCTGATCGCGTGGAGCGGTCGAAGCGCGGAAAATGCCCGGCGGGCCAAGGATGACCTCTTCGGAATTCAGAACTCCCGCAAAGCCAGAGACGGCGGCCAAGCCGGGCTCTACGATCCGGTGCTGATGGGCCGCAAGGCGGAGGCCGAAAAGCAGTTCCGCACGCGCTTGGCCGCGCGGGGGGAATTTCCCGACGCGCAGGCCGCCTATGAAAGGATCGCGCAGGCGCAGGCGGTGGTGAAGAACCACGCCGTGCGGTTCCGCCTCCTGGAAGGGGAACACGGCTTCGCGGGCGACTCGTTCGGCATCGCGCGCACGCTCCTGCGGGCCGGCGACGAGCGGCCCAAACCGAACGGTGAACGCCTGCGTGAATTCGGCGACTCGAACCGGGAGCCGCTTGAACTCGACCTGTTCTCCGACAAGCCGATCCATGAAGACCTGGAGATTCTCAGGCTCACGGATTCGCTGACGTTCCTCGCCGAGCAGCTCGGTTACGAGGATCCGCTGGTGAAGCAGGTGTTCGCCGGCAAGGCGCCGCGGATGCGGGCGGGTGAACTGATCCGGAGCACGCGGGTCCGCGACGTGGCGTTCCGAAAGAAGCTCTACGAAGGCGGGGCCGCAGCGGTGACGACGGCGAAGGACCCTCTGATCGAACTGGCCCGGCTGGCGGATGGCGAGGCCCGGGAGCTGCGCCGATCCATCGAAGCCCAGGACGAGATCAAGCAGCAGGCACAGGCGGCGATTGCAAAGGCGCGCTTCGCCCTGGAAGGAACGAGCAAGTATCCGGACGCTACCTTCACGCTGCGGCTGTCGTTCGGGCCGGTGAAGGGCTACGAGGAAAACGGCCAGACGGTTCCGGCGTTCACGACGTTGGCCGGACTCTATGAACGCAACGCGGCGATGGCCAACCGTGAACCGTTCGACCTGCCCCCGCGTTGGCTGAAGAAGAAATCCGCCCTCGATCTGGGCACACCGTTCAACTTCATCAGCACCGCTGACATCATCGGGGGCAACTCCGGCAGTCCGGTTGTGAACCGGGCCGGGGAATTCGTGGGCATCATCTTTGACGGCAACCTCCAGTCGCTCGTCCTCGACTTTGCCTATGACGACGCCCAAGCCCGGGCGCTAAGCGTGGATGCCCGCGCGATCATCGAGACGCTGAACAAGGTTTACGGCGCCAAGAATGTTGCCCGGGAACTGTTGACCGGCCGCCGCCGCGGTTGATTTCTCCGGGAAGCTGGGGCCATCCGGCACCGGTCAGACACTTGCGGAGCTGGCGGCCACAACGAAAAGGGCGTCGCGGTTGATGCGACGCCCTTTATTCTTCCGGCTGCGGGGTGCGCTTACGCGGCTGCCGGGGCCGGTGAACCGAAACCCGGAAGCTTGGGCGGCACCGGCTTTACCACCTCGGGAAGCGGAGTTCCTGCCGGTGCTCCCGTTGGCGGGTCGATCTCACCGGGCTTCACCGGGGGAGGCGTGAACGTGCCGGTCCGGACGATCGCGGTGACCTGTTCGCCGTCCAGCGTCTCGTATTCGAGCAACGCCTTCGCGATCATTTCCAGCTTGTCGCGGTGCGTCTCGATCAGCGTTTTGGCCGTATTGTAGCCTTCATCGATGATGCGCTTGATCTCGGCGTCGATCTGCTGGGCGGTCGTTTCGCTGTATTCTTTGGAACGCATCATGTCGCGGCCGAGGAAGACGTATTCGTTGGCCTCGCCGTAGAGCACCATGCCCAACTTGTCGCTCATGCCATAGTGCATGACCATCGCCTTGGCCATGCTCGTGGCCTGCTGGATATCCCCGGCGGCTCCCGTTGAGATGTCGTTGATGACGATCTCTTCCGCGATGCGTCCGGCCATGGTGACGGCGATGAGGTCCTGCAGTTCCTTGCGCCGGCGGCTAAGCAGGTCGTCCTTCGGCAGCCACATGGTTGAGCCCAACGCCTGGCCCCGCGGGATGATGGTGACCTTGTGCAGCGGGTGGGTGTGCTCCAGCAGAACGTTCACCAGCGCGTGTCCGGCCTCGTGCCAGGCGGTCCCCCGTTTCTCCTCGTCGGTCATGGCCATGCTGCGCCGTTCGCGGCCCCAACGGACTTTGTCCCGGGCCTCCTCGAGTTCGGTCATGCTGATGGCCTTGCGGTTTGCGCGGGCGGCGATCAGCGCCGCCTCGTTCAACAGGTTTGCCAGCTCAGCCCCGGAGAATCCGGGCGTTCCCCGGGCAATGATCGAGAGGTCAACTGCGCCGTCCAATTTCACGTTCTTGGCGTGCACCTTCAGGATCGCTTCCCGTCCGCGAACGTCGGGCAAATTGACGGTAACCTGGCGGTCAAAGCGGCCCGGACGTAGCAGGGCCGGATCCAGCACGTCGGGCCGGTTGGTCGCTGCGATGATGATGATGCCTTCCTGGGTGTCGAAGCCGTCCATCTCGACCAGCAGGGCGTTGAGTGTCTGTTCGCGCTCATCGTTGCCGCCGCCCAAGCCGTGCCCACGGGAACGGCCCACGGCGTCAATTTCGTCGATGAAGATCAGGCACGGTGTGTTCTTGCGGGCCTGTTCAAACATGTCGCGGACACGGCTCGCGCCGACGCCGACAAACATCTCGACGAAGTCCGAGCCACTGATGCTGAAGAACGCGGCGTCAGCTTCGCCCGCAATGGCTTTGGCGAGCAGCGTCTTGCCGGTGCCGGGAGGCCCGACCATCAGGATGCCCTTGGGGATCCGGCCGCCGAGCTTCTGAAACTTCTTAGGATCCTTGAGGAATTCGACGAGTTCAGACACCTCCTCCTTGGCTTCTTCGACCCCAGCCACGTCCTTGAAGGTGGTCTTGTTCTTCTCCTTGGCCAAAAGCCGGGCCTTGGACTTGCCGAAGCTGAGGGCGCCCTTGCCGGCCGCCCGGATCTGGCGGACGAAGAAGAACCAGATCAGTGCGCCGACCAAGACGATCGGTAGGATGCCGATAAAGAGGTTCAGCAGCAGGCTGTTGTTGTCCACGGAACGGAAGGAGCCGCTCCGCATCAGTTCCTGAATGTCATCCTGGGTCAGGTAGGTCTCGACGATGAACGGCACTGCCGCCGTGTTTGTCTTGCCAGGTTCGGGCTGCAGGTATTCGCCCCGCACGATGCGCTGAACCGAAGATTGGGAGCTGAAATTGATCTCGCCGGATTTCACCTGGCCGGCCTCGACCAGTTCAAACAGGCGCTTGTAGGTGATCGGCTGGTAGCGGGGCTGGGTCCGGTTCTGGAAGAACAGCAGCAGCGGGATGAGGACGGCGATGGCAATCCAGACGATCCAGGTGCGGGCTTGGAAGCCGGATCCGCCAGGGTTGTTATTGCGGTTGCTGTTGTCGTCTTCAGGCATATTTGCGGCGGAGTGAAGCTATCACTGGGGGGGGACGGTGCAAGGCGTGTTTGGTTGGAGGGCAAATCGTCAGGGTGGAACTTGGCTTCGGGTTGAAAAGCCCGGCGCTTGCACCTTGGCGCGCGCATCCGCCACCTTCGGCGCGCATATGCATCCGCCATTCGCCCGCCCCCTGTCCGCCACCACCCGGTTGGCGGCGGTCTTTGGCGCGCCGATCCGGCACTCGGCTTCGCCGGCCATGCACAATGCCGCCTTGGCCGAACTGGGCTTGGATTGGCGTTACGTGGCGTGCGAGGTCGCCCCGGAACGACTGCGGGAAGGCATTGAGGGCGCCCGCCACATGAGATGGGTGGGTCTCAACCTGACCGTGCCGCACAAACTGCTCGCGCTGCCCCTGATGGACGAACTTGACGACTCCGCCCGGCTCTGGGGCGCGGTCAACACGGTCGTCTTTGAGGCGGAAGATACCGAAGGTTGGTGGAAGCCGGTGGGGCAACTGCGCGAAGTCCGGGGGACGGTTCGCGCCAATGGTTTCAATACGGACGCCGACGCGATCATCCGTTCGTTGCGTGAGGATTTGGGGATTGAACCGCGCTCGGCCCGCGTCCTTCTGCTGGGGGCGGGCGGCGCCGGGCGGGCGGCGGCCTTACGCCTCGCCGATGAGGGAGTCGAGGAACTGTGGCTGGTGAATCGGACCCCGGATAAAGCACAGGCCCTCGCCGCCGAGATCGCGGAGCGGTTTCCCGCGGTTGACGTCCGGACGGGCTATCCCGAGGCGGAGGTGGAGTTTGTGCTTAACGCCACCTCGGTCGGACTAAAACCGGGGGACGGTTTGCCATTTGACCCTGGAATCTTCCCGCTGGAACGGGCCGACGGCGTTTATGACATGGTTTACCGGCCGGCGGAGACGCCGCTGTTGCAGGCGGCACGGGCGGCGGGTTGTCAGGTCGCCAACGGACTCGGGATGCTGCTGTATCAGGGCGCCGCGGCGCTGGAACTCTGGACCGGCCGGCCCGCGCCCATCGAGGTGATGCGGTCCGCGCTCAAAGCTGAAATCTACGGACGCGACTGAACATGGATACCTACTTCGGAATTCCCTGGGAGTCACTCTACGACGGTCCATTCCGGACGCCGTTTCACCTGTGGACCGTCACGTTCTTCCTGCTCGGATTGATTGTGGGGAGCTTCCTAAACGTTGTGATTTACCGGTTGCCGCTGGGCCTCAGCACGGTCACGCCGCCGTCGCATTGTCCCAAGTGCAACTCGCAGATCCGGCTGCGCCACAACCTGCCGGTCCTGTCATGGCTCCTGTTGCGGGGCCGGTGCGCGCATTGCGGAGCCGGCATTCCGGTGAGGTATGTCCTCGTCGAGGCGTTCACGGGCGCCACTTTCCTTTGGACTTGGCTCCACTTTGGGCGGGAACAACCGCTGATGGCGCTGGCGCTCTGCATTCTGTTCGCCGGTTTCATCGCGGCGACGGCCATCGATCTCGTCCACTACATCATCCCCGACCAGATCACCGTGGGGGGCGTCTTTGCCGGCTTCGTGTTCTGCGCCTTCGCCCCGGCGCTGGTGGGCGCGACCACTGCGGTCGGTGGCATGAAGCTCAGCGGCCTGGGGGCGCTGGTGGGGGGCGGCATGGTTTACGGCGTCCTGCGGGCCGGCAAGCTGCTGTTCGGGAAACAGCGGGTGAACATTCCGCCCGGATCGAAGATTACCTTCACGGAAGAAGCCATCCACCTGCCGGATGGGGCGCTCTTTTACGACGAGGTGTTCTACCGGGACTCCGATACGGTGGTGCTCGAAGCGCGGCGGCTCGAACTCTCCGACCGTTGCTACTGGAATCAGCCCGTGCGGCTCGCACTGAAGCAGCAGCCCCCGTTGCTGCGGGTGGGTGAGGAATCCTTCGAAGCCTCGGATGAGCCATGGATGTGTGCGGAAACCGACAAGGTGACCCTCCCGCGGGAGGCCATGGGTTTCGGCGATGTGAAATTCATGGCCGGCATCGGCGCCTTCCTGGGCTGGCAGGCAACGGTCTTCTCCCTGCTCGCCAGCGCCGTGCTGGGCTCCATCGTGGGTGTGGGCCTGATCCTGATCGGCAAACGCGATTGGTCGGCCCGGCTGCCCTACGGCCCGTTCATCGCCGCCGCCGCCACGATCTGGGTCTGGGGCGGCAACGAGTGGTTCTACCGGCTGTTTGCCCGCTGACGGGGAGGGCCTATTCGACGGTGATCCGGTAGAATTCCACCCCCGCCGCAGCGGGCAGCACGGTCGCGGACGACGGACCGCCATTCGCCGGGGTGACGAGCACCTGGCCGCCATCCCAGGCCCCGCCCGCGAGACTCGGCCGGCGTTGCAAGCGGTAGGTGCGCCCGGCCTGGGCGGTGAAACCGAGACTCAGTGAAGTTCCCGCCCGGCTGGCCAAAACGACCGGGGCGGTCGGAGACGGAGGTTCGGCTTCCCAGCTGGTGGGATCGTTGCCGAACAGGCCTAAACCTTTGCGTCGTAGGGCGGGGCCCATGCCATCGGCGGCCGTGGGCCAGGGTGGAGCCGGCGAATAGCTCACCTCCTCGGCGAGGACGTAGGGCACGAATCCCGCGTCCGGATTGGGCGGAAGCTGGGGCGGATCAGGTTGAAACAGTTGGATCGTTTCCCCCGCGTTGTTCAGCAAGTTGGTCCACGGGCCGAACACCCGGATGTTCGCCCCGATCAGGTTGGCGGCGCGAAATGCGGCCGGCTCCGTCGGCACGACCAGCACCTTTTCGCCGGGGTCGAGAACGACGTCCGCTGGAAAATCAAACTCCACCGCGTTTCGCAGCCGCCAGGTGTTCTCCGGATAGGCTGGGTCATAGAGGGCGACAGCGGTGTTCGCGGCATTCTGCAGTTCAATGAATTCGTCTTGGCCATCGGGCGGATGATACATGATGCGGCTGAAGCTGACCGGACCGACCTTCGGATAGGCATTGCTGGCGCCCTGGCCGGTGCGGAAGACGTTGAGGAAGGTCTCGGGAAAGCTGGCTTCCACGTCGGTGCCCAAAGTTTGACGGCTCACCGTGGTCAGCCTGCCAGTGCCGTTCGGAAACCGGCCCAGCGCCTGGCCGTTGGCCGTGGCACCGAACGTGACTGCATCCATCCAGAATTGGAGGTTGCCCGAAGCGTCGGTCGAGACGAGGCACGCCTCGTCACCCCGAGCGGAATTGAGGGTGAAGGAAGGGCTGTTGCCGGTGCCGTCGGGATTGAAACCGAGCGGTGAGCCGGTGCCGGCCAGTTCGTAAAACACCTTGTAGCCGTGGGCGGCAATGCTCGTGCCCGCCGGAATCCGGAACTTCCGCGGATTTTCCCGGTTGTCCGAGAGATACCAGCCGCCCACATTGATCGCCGTCGCGGTCACGTTGTGCAGTTCAATCGCGTCTTCGAAGGGCGGGTCGGTGTGGGCCATCAGCTCGTTGATGACGATCTGCTTCAGCGGTCCGATCCCGGCCCGCCCGGGCGACCCCTGATACTCGGTGCTCGAACGCCAGTTGGCGGGCTCGTCGAGGTTTCCCTCCGGATCCACCAGTTCCAGCGAACTGCCGAGCCCGTTGGCGCGCGAAGGCCAGTCGTCGGAGCTGTCATAGGTGAACCGGAGGATCACGGCTCCGTTGGCCCCGATCAGTTCCACGGAATCGCCCTGGTCGCTCAGCTTTCCCGCGAAGCCGCTGGTGCTGGCGGCGCTGGTGCCGTAGCGCGCTTGGAAGGCGGAGCGCTTCGCCGGGACGACCAGGAAGCCGCCCGCCGGGATCGTTGTGCCGGCAGGGAACACAAACGTGATGGCGTTGGTGAGATAGGCTCCCGTCAGGCTGAGCGGGACCGCGGAAATATTGGCCAGTTCGATGAACTCAAAGTCCGCGGTCGGAACCACGCCATCCGGATCGGCCAGCGGCGAATACATCAGTTCACTCACGACGAGGGAACGCTGCGCCGCGCCCGCGGGGAGAACGGAACTGGCCACGAGCAGCGCCCCCAGCCAGCGGCGGCTGGCGGCCAGCGCAGACACCCAACGGATTTGCATGGCGCAGAATGGCGGATCAAGACCCAGTCCGCCAGTCGATGACGCGGGCGGAGTGGGCCGTAGCAGGTCCGAGGGCTCCGGCCGGGGCGACCCTGCGCTTCACAGTCTCGGCGGGCCTATTTTTGGGCGACCCCGGCCGGCAGGACGGGTCGATCGTAGCGGGCCATTTCCGGGTTTAGGCTTAGGTGCGGCAGTCGGGATTCCCTATTTCGGCACCGCAGTGATTTCGCCTTTGGTGACGATGATGGAACCGGCCGACGTCAGAAATCCGGCTTTCAGAGTGACGTCAATCACCACCATTCCGTCCGGATCGCTGCCAGCAAACGGGACAAACGTGACCCGTTTGTCCTTGAGGAAGCGGACCTGCGAAGGGGTCAGCAGGTGGTCCGACTCCAGTTGCTCTTGCGTCACCCGGGTGAACTCTTTCTGACCGGCGAAGAGTGGGTTCAGCCGGGCCGAAATCTCACCGGTCATGAAGCCGGCCTTGTCGGCCCACTGCATCGCCCGGGCCTTGCCCAGGGCTTTGCTGGCTGGTCCGAGCAGCAGGGTGGCGAGCAGCGCCACGATGGCCATCGCACAGAGCAACTCGATCAGGGTGACGCCCACGGTGGCAGGGCGGCGCGGGAACCGGGTCATTGACGGATTGGACCGGGCCGCCCGTCGCTCATCACGCGGTCGAGGATCGTGATCTTCTGCCAGATCTTCCGCGACAGGCCGTCAGTCAGGTCTTCGATCTCGCCCACCGCCGACATGGTTTCGGCGTCGTCGAACTGCTGCACGTGGAGGGCGGCCGCCTTGCTGAGCAGGGCAAGCGCTTCCGAACAGTAGTCGAGGTAGCGGGTCAGCTCGAAGGGCGTCATCACCGGCCGCGGCGATGACTCGGTGTCCTCCGCGCTGCGCCGCGTGAGGCGATCCGGATCCTTGGTCAGCTGGTGCATGTCGATGATGTGTGCCAGTGACCTCAGGGCGTGCAGCGAGCGCAGGGCACGGCGACGCTTCCAGCGGGCCTCCAGCCGGGTCAGAAACCAGATCGCGAAACCGATGAACACCAAATCGTTCACGCCCGCTTCCAGGCCTTGCAGGAGGTCCGAAAGGTTCTCAAACGAGGCGCGCAGATTCTTCACCAGACCCGCGATCAGTCCGACCACCGCCGCGACGAGCAGGATGATGAAGAACGTCACACCGGCCCGGATCGGGTAGTTCGGTTTGGCCAGGGCGTCGGCTACGGAATCCGCCTCGCCGGCCACGCGCACCAGTTCGCCGCAGACGCGCCCAAGGCCCGAGCCGGGGAAACGCTCGTTCACCCGCCGCTCCAACTGCCGTGCGGTCTCAATGATCTCGGCCGGTTCCAGTTGGCGATAGTTTGGTGCCATGGGAACGGGTTTGAGTTCGGAGGACATCAGAGGAGCGGTTTCGCGGCGGGTGGCCGAGGGTTGGGTCTCCCGCTCAGCTCAGGAGCGGACAAAGCTTTCCGCCAACGCCACGGCCTTCCGCATGGCCTTCGACTTGTTGACGGTCTCGTCGAATTCCGCCGCGGGGACCGAATCGTTGACCCAGCCGCCGCCGGCCTGCACGTAGGCCATGCCGTCCTTCACCAGCGCGGTGCGGATCGTGATGCAGTGGTCCGCGTTGCCGTTGAAGGCGAAGTAGCCCACGCAGCCGCCGTAGGGGCCGCGCGTCGTGCCTTCAAGCTGGGAGATGAGCTGCATCGCCCGGATCTTTGGTGCGCCGCTAAGCGTGCCAGCGGGGAAGGTGGTGCGCATCAGGTCGAAGGCGGTGTGGTTGGCCGCCAGGGTGCCGTTCACCTGCGAGACGATGTGCATGACGTGGCTGTAACGTTCCACGATCATCAGGTCCTTCACCTGCACGCTGCCGTAGTCGCACACCCGGCCGATGTCGTTGCGGGCGAGGTCCACGAGCATGACATGCTCTGCCCGTTCCTTGGGGTCGGCCAGCAGTTCCTGGGCGAGCGCCGCATCTTCCGTCGCCGTTCTGCCCCGCGGCCGGGTTCCCGCGATCGGGCGAATCTCCACCGCGCGATCCACACAGCGGACATGGAGTTCCGGCGAGGCGCCGACGAGCGCCATGCCTTCCAGCTCCAGCAGGAACATGTAGGGCGAGGGGTTCACCGTGCGCACCGCCCGGTAAAGGTCGAGCGGGCTGGCCTTCATGGGCGCGCTGAACCGCTGCGAGCCGACGATCTGGATGATGTCGCCGGCGGTGATGTATTTCTGCGCCTCGACGACGTTGGCCTCGAACTGTTCGCGCGTCGTGTTCGATACAAATCCCACGAAGGGCGGTTCGGCCGGCAGTTCCAGTGGTTCCACCTGCAATGGCTGCTTGAGCAGTTCGGCGATGCGGTCGATCTCCGCGACGGCGTCCTCGTAGGCGTCCTCCGGTTTCTGGCCGGGCTCGATGATGGCGTTGACCAGCACCGTGAGCGTCTGGGCGACGCGGTCGAAGATCAGCAGTTCGTCGGCGATGAGCATGTAGAGGGTGGGCGTGCCCAGCTCGTCTTTGGCCGGCCGCGGCACGACCGGTTCGACGTCGTGGATGAACTCGTAGCCGAGAAAGCCGACGGCGCCCCCCGTGAAGCGGGGCAGCCCGGGCACGTCCACCGGCTTGAAGCGGGCGAGCAGTTGCTCGACGACCTCGAGGCCGTCCCGCACACACTTGTCGCAACCCGTGCCTTCGGGATTCCGGACGGCGAACTTGTCCACCACCTTGCCGCCCTCGATGACCTCGATGCGGCGGCCGACCTGGCGGATGACCGAGCGCGGATTGCAGCCCACAAAGGAGTAGCGCCCGAGATGCTCGCCTCCCTCGACCGACTCGAAGAGGAACGATTCGCCCTGGCCGCGCAGTTTCCAGTAGGCCGACAACGGAGTCTCGAAGTCGGCCAGCAACCGGCGGGTGACGGGAATCAGGTTCCCCCGCTCGGCCAGTTTCAGGAACTCGGGCAGTGATGGTGCGTCCATAACGATGGGACGCGGACGCTAGCGAACGGGTGGCCCCGGTGTCAGTGCGGAAAACGCTCCGAAGCCGGCCGGTCGGGTGACCGCTCTGACCTGAAGAAGCCCCACCGCTTCGGATGGGGCTTGCGCTGAGACGGCTGACCAACGCTTCGCCAGGCCGGTCGACTCACGGGCTCGGCGGTCGGCGACATGCCGATGCGGCCGCCTTGTTCGGGCATCTGGGGATACTACTGGAGTCCCGAACTGCAAACCGTCGTGGGGATGAACCGGAGCTGCAAACTGTTCGCCGAGGTCGTGCAACGGGTTCCGAAGTTCGCCTGGGCCGTCTTCTTTCTGTTCAGCGCTCATGCGCAGGCTTGGGAATTCGACCGTGATCCCGTCACGCGTCAGCCCCATCTGGCTGTGGCCAAACATAGGGCGGCGATGGCGACAACCCTGGATCCAGCCATTGGCGATGTGGCGATGTCCATTTATCTGCCCCGCCTCGAAGGCGATCCGGCCAGGGGACTTGAATTCGCCCGACGGGCGGCTCGATTACTGCCTAACGACACGCTCGGACACCCCGCGCTGGGTTTGGCGTTCGAACGGATTGGACGTTGCCCCGAGGCGCTGGCTGCCTATCAGCGCGCGAATGAAATCGACCCTTTCGAACTCAAGGCCGTCTTCAACCGGGCGGTTGCGCTCTCGTTCCTGCGCCGGACCGATGAGTTTGCCGTCATGGTTGAGCGATTCCTGGCGGCAGGGGGCCGAAGTTAGGGTCGTCGACGTCAACGGTTTCCGCTGCCCGCTGCGCGGCGAAATCCCCCGAGCCTCAAACCGTGCCCTCCGCTTGCCCGGGCCGATTGGCTGCTGAAGGCACACCGTTGGGATCACGCTCTGGAGGCGGCACGGACGGGGTTGGGTGATCCGAAGGCGGGCAAGGCTGGGCGCTGTGATCTGTTACGCTCGGAAGCGGAGGCGCTGCGCCAGCTTGGGCGGACCAACGAGGCCGCTAAGTCGGCAGCAGCCGCGCTGGCGCTCGCCGAAAACCTGGCCGCTGCCAACCCGGGGCCTCATGTGCTTCGCCTGATCCAGTCGCTCAGCGCGGCCGGGCGCGCCGAGGAAGCGATCACCGCCGCCCGGCGAAACGTGAAAAAATGAGCCCGGGCGGAACTATCCGACAGCCCGCTGGCGGCGGGAGCAGGCGCTGGCACGGGTTTTGGCGCAAGGCGGCCACAAGCCCGAAAGTGTGGCGCTCGTCCAGCAACTCCTTGCCTGACCCAGCGGACTGACCGTGCCGATGCTCCGGGGCGAATCCGATTGGGACAGCCTGCGCGACGAACCCGGGTTTAAAGCCCTGCCTGCCGATCCGAAGAACGGCGCTCCGCTCTGACCGGGGGTGCCGCGGTTTGAGCAGCGGGGCCGGCGTTATGGGCGCCGGCCGGAAGAAAACTGAAGCGCGCCGGGTGCCGCTTGGCCAACTCGCCGGACCACAAAAAATAAAATACGGCTTGCCCAGAAACGACCTCTCCCTATTTTCGCGGCGCGTTGTGCATCCGTAGCTCAATTGGATAGAGCAGCTGACTACGGATCAGCAGGTTTGAAGTTCGACTCTTCACGGGTGCACCACTCTCCTCCAGAGAGTTACGCAGATTCACGCTTCCTGAATCTCTCGCCAGTCAGCCGCTTGCTACGCGGGTTGCTACGGTTCCGCCCGACGAGTTCGGGCATACTCTGACA
>JAYUSF010000067.1:0-7137 GCA_043755815.1 Verrucomicrobiota bacterium | reverse complement strand
GCGACCAGTCGATGAACTCGCGCAGCGTCGCCAGCGAAACATCTTCCAGCACACGCACGCCGGTGAACTCGGGCTTGGGCAGGTCGTCGAATTTCAGCTTGGCCGCGTTGGCGCGGGCCTTTTCCAAGGGCAGGAGCGTCTGGCGATTGCCTCCGTGCTGTTCGCGGAGCCTCTCGTAGTCCTCGCGCAGTTGCTTCACGAAACCTGGTTTCTGATCGGCGCTCAAGAGGCTGCTGGCCACGGGCACGGCGCGCGAGGCGTCGAGAACGTGGACGATCGGCCCGCTGTAATGATGGGCGACTTTGACGGCCGTGTGCGCGCGGCTGGTAGTCGCGCCACCGATGAGCAACGGCACCTTGAAGCCAGTGCGCTCCATCTCCTTCGCCACATGCACCATCTCGTCGAGCGACGGCGTGATGAGTCCGCTGAGGCCTATGATGTCGGCGTTCTCCTGCTTGGCGCGTTCAAGGATCCTCTCGCACGGGACCATCACGCCCATGTCGATGACCTCATAGTTGTTACAGGCGAGCACGACGCCGACGATGTTCTTGCCGATGTCGTGGACGTCGCCCTTCACGGTCGCGAGCACGATCTTGCCCTGCGCCTTCACGGCTTCGCCGCGCGCGGCCATGGCAGCCTTCTCGGCCTCCATGAACGGCGTGAGATAGGCGACAGCCTTCTTCATCACGCGCGCCGACTTCACGACCTGCGGCAGGAACATTTTCCCCGCGCCGAACAGGTCTCCGACGACACTCATGCCGTCCATCAACGGGCCTTCGATCACGAGCAGCGGCTTGCCCAGCTTCGCGCGGGCCTCCTCGGTATCAATGTCGATGTAGAGGTCGATGCCTTTGACGAGCGAGTGCGAGAGGCGTTCCTCGACCGTGCCCTTGCGCCATTCCTCTTCGACCTTCTTGTCGCTGGCAGTGGTGCCCGCGCTGGCGGCCTTGAGCTTCTCACCGTGATTGACGAGACGCTCGGTCGCATCGGGGCGGCGATTGAGCAATGCGTCTTCGACGAGCTCCTTTAGCTCAGGTTCGATCTCTTCATACACCTCGAGCATGCCGGCGTTGACGATGCCCATGTCCATGCCGGCCTTGATGGCGTGGTAGAGGAACGCGCTGTGCATGGCCTCGCGGACGGGATTGTTGCCGCGGAAGCTGAAGGAGACGTTCGACACGCCGCCGCTGACCTTGGCATGCGGCAGGTTCTGTTTGATCCAACGCGTGGCCTCGATGAAGTCCACGGCGTAGTTGTTGTGCTCCTCGATGCCGGTCGCGACGGTGAGGATGTTCGGGTCGAAAATGATGTCCTCGGGCGGGAAGCCGACTTCGTCGACGAGGATGCGGTAGGCGCGTTCGCAGATGCGGATTTTCTCGGCATACGTCGCGGCCTGACCCTGCTCGTCGAACGCCATAACGACAACGGCGGCGCCATACTTGAGCACCTTGCGCGCATGTTCGCGGAACAGATCCTCGCCGCCCTTGAGCGAAATGGAGTTCACGATGCCCTTGCCCTGAAGACATTTCAGCCCGGCCTCGATGACTTCCCACTTCGAGGAATCGACCATGAAGGGAACCTTGGCGACCTCGGGCTCGCTGCCGAGGAGCTGGAGGAAGCGCGTCATCGCGGCGACGCCGTCGATCATTCCCTCGTCCATGCAGATATCGATGACGTTGGCCCCGTTCTCAACCTGCTGGCGCGCGATGGCGACGGCTTCGTCGTATTTCCCCTCCTTGATCAGCTTCGCGAACTTCGGCGAACCGGCGACGTTCGTGCGCTCGCCGATCATCATGTATTGCCCGATCTGCTGCGTGAACGGCTGGGAACCGCTTAGGCGGAGGGGCAAGGGAGCCACGGGAGCGGGGGCGTTGCCGGGGATGCCGCCGAGGCGTTGCGTGCCGGATTCCTTCAGCGCGAGATCGCGCGGGTGGCGGCCTTCCAGCGCCTTCGCAATCGCCGCGATGTGCTCCGGCGTGTTGCCGCAGCAACCGCCGGCGATATTGATCAAACCGCTCTGCGCGAACTCGCCGAGATAATTGCCCATGTCCTCGGGCTTCAGATCAAAGCCGGTCGGCGAAAGCGGATTCGGCAGTCCGGCGTTCGGATAGCACGAGATCGCGGCGGTGGACTTCTCGGAAAGCTCCGCTAGGAACGGCCTCATCAAGTCAGGCCCGAGAGAGCAGTTCAGGCCGATGGAGAGCGGCTTCACATGCTTCACTGCGTTCCAATACGCCTCGATCGTCTGCGCCGAGATCATCGTCTCGCCACCGCGACCGACCGCGGCGGAGATGGAGATCGGCAGACAAATCTTATCCTGCTCAAAGACCTCCTGAATCGCCACCAGCGCCGCTTTGGCGTTGAGCGAGTCGAAGATCGTTTCCACCAGCAGGAAGTCGGAGCCGCCTTTGATGAGGGCGCGGACCTGGTTGATGTAAGCCTGCTTCACCTGATCGAACGTCACGACACGGAAGCCCGAGTCATCGGCGTCCGGCGAGTTCGAGAGCGAGACGGTCAGCGGTCCGATGGCTCCGGCCACGAAACGTTGCCGGCCGTCCTTGTTCGCCACCCGGTCGGCCCATTCGCGACATTGGCGCGCGGACGATTCGTTGATCTCCCAGGCGAGTTCATTGAGGAACTTGTCGTCGATGATCTTCTGGTAGAACGTAGGGTCTTTGCGCCCGCCGTGTTCACGGGGGTCATCCACGAAGAACTCGCTCTGGCCGATGCTCGTCGCGGAGAAGGTGTTCGTCTCGATGATGTCCGCGCCGGCTTCGAGGAAGCGCCGGTGGATGTCGCAGATCATCGCGGGCTGGGTGATAGAGAATAGGTCGCCGTTATTGAGCAGGTCCTTCTTCGAGTCCGCGAAGCGCGTGCCCCGGATGTCCGCCTCCTTCATCTCGTAGGTGCGGATGGTGGTGCCCATCGCGCCGTCGATGATGGCGATGCGGCGCTGAAGGAGCCTCTCTAACTCGTTGCCTCGGGCGAATCCCGGAACATTCGGGACGGAGTTCGACATGGGGGAAAGCTAGCCAGTTTAAGCGGTGGCTCAAGTTTCAAATCAACTAATCCTGATTTGGTGATATGAACTTTTGAGACGCAGCATAGTCACTCTGTAGCCATGCGTCCGTAACATGGGGGTGCGCTCCTGAGGACATGCAACGCAGCGCATCCATCCACGGTGCCGGGACCAATCCCGCACTACCGGACGATTTGGCCGAATGGGTTGGGGCCGTGCGGCTCACGCACCTCGTCTTGGACGCGGTGGCCGAGAGCGGGAGCCCCCGGACGGAGTTCCGGTTGCCCGGCGAGGAGGGGCATGGATTTCGCATGCTGCTGACGCTGATGAGCTACGCCTACGCCCGCGGCATCTACGGCTCGGCGGAGATGGCCGACAGGATCGTCTCCGATACCGACCTGCGCTACCTCGCCACGGGGATGCAACCTTCGGCCCGGGCACTGCGGCAATTTCGGCGGCAGAACTGGGTCCTGCTCCGGAGCACGCTGGCCCGCCTCGCGGCCCGGTCCACCGGCGCCTCGGATCAAGACGCCTGGTTCGATCCGACCGCGGAAGCGGACCTGCGACTGGAACGGGCGGTGGCGGCAGACAGCTACGCGCTGGATGCCTGAGGGCCTACCGGACCGGGATCAGCCTGGCTGGCCGCCACGCTCCCGCACGAGACGTTCCGCGATGGCCCCGGCCAACTCGATGGTCTGGGTCGGGAAGGCAAAACTCAGCCCGTGCTGGTCGACCAAACGCATCACGGCCAGATTGACCCGCTCCCGGAGATCAGACGCCTTTTTCAGGTCCGGATCGGCGGCGTAATAGATAATCTGGATGTCGAGGGAACTGGCGCCGAAATTGAGGAAGTTCACGGCAATGAACTCCTGATGGATTTCCGGCGCGCCCCGCAGCAGCGCCCGGATGTCATTCACCAGTGCCTCCAACTGGTCGGGCTTGGAGCCGTAGGTGAGCCCGATCGTCTGCTCGATCCGGCGCTGGGGCATCCGGCTGAAGTTATTGATGGCTTCGCTGGCGACCGTCTTGTTGGGGATGATGACCAACGTGCGTTGAGGCGTCCGGAGTTTCGTCGAACGCAGGCCGATGTCCTCCACCGTGCCGGTGTGAGCGCCGATCTGGACCGTCTCGCCGATGCGGAAGGGCTGATCAATCGCGACCACCACCGAGCCGAAAACGTTGGACAGCGTATCCTGGGCCGCGAGGGCGAACGCCAGGCCGCCGATGCCGAGGCCGGCGAGGAACGCCTTCACGTCGGCGCCCAGGCTCTGGGCCGCCACCAGCACGCCGAACACCAGGATGAGCACGATCAGCGCCTTCTTGATCCACGGCATGAAAGCAGCCACCCCCAGTTCGCGTCGCTTCGCTACGCTCTGGAGGTGATCGACGACCGTGCTCAGCGTCACCAAGGCCAGCCACAGGCCCACGATGGCAAACGCGACGGTCTGCACGTAAACCCGCGCGTGATCGGCCTCCGGCGACAGCTTCAGCACCTTCACCGCCATCACGGCGCCCAGCACGGCGATGAAGGCGGCCACGGGCTTCTGCAAGGTGGTGGCCAGCTCATCGTCGAGCGTCGATTCGGTCTTCGCGCTGAGCCGCTTGATCAGCCCGAAGACAATCGTCGTCACCACCCGGCGCAGGACGTAGGAGATGATCAGGATCAGCGCCGCAATTGTGTAGTGCTGCCAGGTGTTGCCCGCGCTGGAGACCCCGAACAGGCCCAACGCCAAGTCCACCAGCTGCTCGACGAAATCCGGCGCCCGGCCCCGGGCGGCGGCCCCGGAGGCGACGGCGGCGGCGGCTTGGGTCGCGGCATCGTCCACCTGCGCCTGCAGCGGGGCGACCGAGGCGAGGACGAACAGGACGGCGCAAAGGAATCGGACTAGGACACGCATGGCAAAATCGGCGGCCAATCCTCGCGCCCGCCTCCCTGATGTCAATCGGGCGGCCGCCGCCGGAATCCGGACGACAGATTGCTTGAAAGAACCGTCCCGCTGACCGCGGATAACGGGCAGACGCCATGCGCGATTCCGCCGCCCCTCCTGATCCGTCCGCCGACCTGCTGCCGACCCGCCACAGCCTGCTCACCCGGCTCAAGGACTGGGACGACCAGGAAGGCTGGCGCGAGTTCTTCGATACCTACTGGCGGCTCATTTTCAACGTGGCGCGGCGGGCCGGGCTGGCCGAATCCGAGTCCCAAGACATTGTTCAGGAAACGCTCCTCGCCGTCGCCAAAAAGATGCCGGGTTTCCGCTACGACCCAGCCCGGGGATCGTTCAAAGCCTGGCTGCTGCTCAACGTCCGCTCACGCCCCGCGGAACATTGGCGCCGCCGGGGCCGCCGCGAGGCCCGTCACGTCAATGTGGCCGCGGAACCCCCCGGCGACACCGCCCTGATCGAGCGAATCCCCCAAGCGCAAGGGGACGGGTTCGACGCCGTCTGGCAAAAAGAATGGGAAGCCAACCTGATTCAGGCCGCCCTGATCCGGACCAAGGTCAAGGTCAGCGCCCGGCAGTTTCTGATCTTCGACCTCGCCACTTTGAAAGAGGTGCCCCTCCCGAAGATAGCAAAGACCCTCGGGGTCAACGTCGCCCAGATCTACCTGGCCAAACATCGGGTCGGAAAGGCGTTCAAGGCCGAGTTGGAACGGCTAAAGCAGAGCGCCGGGGAGAGTGAAAACTGAGGGGTTCAATTTCGCGTCCACCGCCGGCACGCTTCGCCGCACGACCGTCGCAGTGCCCTTCATCATTCCGCCAACTTGAACCCGCCTCCGCCTGTTCCCGATCACGAACTCCTCCGGGTGATTGGGCGGGGCAGTTACGGAGAGGTGTGGCTCGCCCGCAACATCATGGGCGTATTGCGGGCGGTTAAGGTCGTGCACCGGTCAAAATTCGACCGCGATCGGCCCTATGAGCCCGAGTTCAGCGGCATCCAGCGCTACGAACCTCTCTCCAGAACCAGCGACGGGCTGGTTCAAGTTCTGCACGTGGGCCGCAATGATTCGGCCCGTTGTTTCTATTACGTGATGGAATTGGCGGACGACGCCAACGACAGCGCCGACGTCTTCGTCCGGGCCGGGACTGGCACAGCCTGCCGCTGCCTTCCGGTCTCAACGCGCGACCGGCGTTCAGCCCGGACGGACCGCGGTCGCCGGACCGACCTGCTCGATCTGGGAAGGGCCCGATTGGACCGCGGGTCCCAGGCTTCCGGACGAACCGGCCAATACGGTGGCGGGCACCGTCGCGTTCAGCCCGGATTCTGCCTTGCTGGCAGCCCTTAACGGCGACCGCGAAATCCGCCTTTTCCGACTGCCCAAGGCCGCACCGGATCTGATCCTGGAAGCGCCGGGGGGGCGCCCGCGTGCTGGCCATCGCCTTCAGTCCGGAAGGATCGACGCTGGCGGCGACGACGACGGAGGGTTAGGTGCTGCTTTGGGAACTGCGGGAGCTCCGGGAGGCGCTCGCTCGCCTGGGTTTGGCGGAGTGATCCGGGCGGCGGTTCGCCGGCGGACATTTCGTGAAAGATTTCGTCCCGCGGCGACGGACTCACTTCCGATGAAACTTTTGAACCATCGGTTTTGGCTCCCCACGGCAGCCATCGCCGCAGCGCTGCCGGTCGGGGCGCAGAGCTTCGTGGGACTGATCAGCGGCCGGGGAACGGAGGCGATCCGGCTCAAGGCCCATTCGGTCGTGAACTACAATAGCTCCTCCGGAGCCGCGATGGATTCCATCTTCTTCGAGCGTCCGTCGATCATTTCGGTCGGCGACATCGGCGGCACCTACGACACGACCGTGTCCCGCCGGGTAAACCCGACCAGCGGCCTGGAAAAAGACTACGGTTCGGCGGAGGTCCGTTTTACCTACACGAATGGCGGGCCGTTGGCACCCGACTCGATCCGCACCCGGCTCACGTTGCACGGCGGCGCGGAGGAGGCCTTTGTCGGCACCCCGCCCAAGCCCGCGAGCCTGACGCTGACCGTAGCGATCACCCATGTGCTGTTTGGCGAACCGGATGGCGGCCACTACTGTCCGGTTGTTGAGCGAACACTCATCGGTTAGTGACTGCAAACACGATGGTTGGAACAAAAGGCGGGTGTGACGGACATCAAGTTGGCG